>NZ_JBTNDW010000002.1:0-262826 GCF_054510775.1 Arthrobacter sp. TMT4-20
ATCGACCCAACCCGCAACTATCAATCCAGACAAAAGAAAACACCCCCAGCCGAAGCTGGGGGTGTCGTCGATGTCGCGACTCACATGTAGTCCATGTCGCGACTCATAACACTGTGCGCGGAGGGGGACTTGAACCCCCACCCTCGTTAGAGGACTAGCACCTCAAGCTAGCGCGTCTGCCATTCCGCCACCCGCGCAGGTGATGTTTTCCGTAGCTCTAAACCTCGGAAGCAGCGAAAAAAACTCTAACACGATCAAGGCCCAAGAGTTTAATCCGCTGCTCGCGGGACCCTCCAGACAAAGTGGTTAGGCTGGTGACACAGCTCATTCGCCACCAGGAGGCCCGCACGATGAATATCAAGCCCGAAGACGAAGTTGTCCGCATCTGCCAGGAACTCATCCGCATCGACACCTCCAACTATGGTGACAACGTGGGCCCCGGCGAACGAGCGGCTGCTGAGTACACGGCGGGCCTGATCGAGGAAGTGGGCCTTGGCACCCAGATTTTCGAGTCCGAACCGGGCCGGGCCTCCGTAATTGCCCGGATGCCCGGCTCTGATCCCTCCCTGCCCGCACTGGTGGTGCATGGCCACCTCGACGTCGTCCCCGCCCAGAAAGAGGACTGGACAGTCGATCCGTTCAGCGGCGAGGAAAAGGATGGCCTGATCTGGGGCCGCGGTGCAGTGGACATGAAAGACATGGACGCCATGATTCTCTCGGTCCTCCGCAACATGCAGCGCGAGAAAATCCAGCCCAAGCGCGACCTGATCTTCGGTTTCTTCGCCGATGAGGAGGCCGGCGGTAAATACGGGGCATCCTGGCTGGTCGACACCCAGCCGGGCCTCTTCGAGGGAGCCACCGAAGCTATCTCCGAGGTTGGCGGCTTCTCAGCGAACATCGGCGGTCAGCGCACCTACCTGCTGCAGACTGCGGAAAAGGGCATTTCCTGGCTCCGTCTGGTAGCCCACGGCCGCGCCGGTCACGGCTCGCAGATCAACACCGACAACGCCGTCACCCGGCTGGCCCGCGCCGTCACAAGGGTGGGGGAGTACCGGTGGCCGATTGAGCTGACCCCCACCACCCGCCAGTTCCTCGACGGTGTGACCGAACTCACCGGTGTCGAATTCGATCCTGACAACCCCGAGACGCTCCTCGCCGAACTCGGCACCGTGGCCCGCTTCGTCGGAGCCACCCTGCAAAACACCTCCAACCCCACGGTGCTCAAGAGCGGCTACAAGCACAACGTCATCCCGGGCACCGCCGAAGCCCTGATCGACGTCCGCACCCTGCCCGGCCAGGAGGAACAGGTCCTCGCCACCATCAAGGAGCTCGCAGGCGACGGCGTCGACGTCACCTACGACCACAAGGACGTTTCGCTTGAGGTGCCATTCGCCGGCAACCTGGTGGACTCCATGATCGACGCCCTGCATAGCCAGGACCCCGGCGCGAAGGTCCTGCCGTACACGCTGTCCGGCGGCACCGACAACAAGTCGCTGAGCCGCCTCGGCATCACCGGCTACGGGTTCGCCCCGCTGCAGCTGCCCGACGAACTCGACTTCACCGGCATGTTCCACGGCGTCGACGAGCGGGTACCCACCGAGTCGCTCAAGTTTGGTTCCAAGGTGCTCCACCGCCTGCTCACCACCTACTAGGCTGCGTCCATGGACACCCCCGAGGAAATCCTCCCGGACCGACTCCTGGACACGTTCCGGGAGCGGGCCGCCGGCTACGACGCACGGAACGAGTTCTTCCACGCGGATCTAGCCGATCTCCAAGCCATCGGCTATCTCGCGTTGATGGCACCCGTGAACGACGGCGGCCGGGGGTTGGGCGTCGCAGCGGTTGCCGCGTGCCAACGGCGGCTGGCGTCCGCGGCACCCGCCACCGCCCTGGCCATCAACATGCACCTGGTCTGGACCGGGGTGGCCCTGATGCTGCAACGCCTGGGGGACCACTCCCTGGGTTTCGTCCTGCAGGAGGCCACCCAGGGGGAGCTGTACGCCTTCGGACTGTCCGAGCCGGGCAACGACGCCGTCCTGTTCGACTCCTTCACCACCGCCACACCACAGGCCGACGGCGGGTACTCGTTCACCGGAACCAAAATCTTCACCAGCCTCGCACCCGCGTGGACGCGGCTCGGAATTTTTGGCAAGGCCACCACACCCGACGGCGCCGGGGAGCTGGTGCACGGAATCGTGACCCGGGGGACCGCAGGGGTCCACACGGTCGAGGACTGGGACACCATGGGCATGCGGGCCAGCCAGTCACACACCACCAGGCTGGACGACGTCGTCGTACCCGCCGAACGGATCTTCAGGCACCTCCCGGTCGGCCCCAACGCAGACCCCCTCGTCTTCGCCATCTTCGGGGTCTTCGAGACGCTGCTGTCAGCGGTGTACACGGGGATTGGCGACTGGTCGCTGACCCTTGCCATCGACTCGGCCCGGCAGCGCACCACCGGTCGCGACGGCGTGGCCCTGTCGCAGACGCCCGAGGTGCGCTGGCAGATCGCCGATGCCGCAATGGCCCTCGACTCACTCGATGCCCAGCTACGGTCTGTGGCGCGGGACCTGGACGAGGGTGCAGATCATGGGAGCCAGTGGTTCGCCAAGCTGGTGGGCCTCAAGCTGCGGGCCACCACCGTGGCCCGGCAGGTCAACGACGCGGCAATGCACCTTGCCGGCGGGCGCGGCTACCAGGCTGGTAGCGAAATCGGCAGGCTCCACCGTGACGTGTTGGCGGGCCAGTACCATCCGTCGTCCACCGAGTCGGCTCACCGCACGATAGCGACCGCCTGGTTGGGTCCGCAGGAGGACAGTTAGGGCCTCCGGCTCCTAGGCCGTGCGTTCCACCCGGAGGACCTTGCGCCGCATCCAGTACCGGCGTCCGCCACCGATGTAGATGCAACTGCGTTCCAGTTCCCATTTGCCGTACTCGGCGTGTTCGGTCAGCGCCTGACGGGCGGCGTTCACCGGTTCGCCCGCGTTGACGGTCAACACCAGATACTCGTACCGGCGTTCGACGTCGCGCCGGGGCGCCGTCGTTGCGTTCAGAAATTGTTCTCGCATTTCCCTCCAATTTTGATCACTTTACCGATAACGTCTACCCATGAGTATTGATCCGCGTGTCGCGCTCCAAACCCTGGTTTCGGCGCTTGAGGAGCATCTTAACGCTGCCGCATCCCGGCGCGGGGACGAGGATCCGGCCGTTGAGGCCGCCTACCTGGCCATCGCCGACGCCTTCGACACCTATGAGGAAGTCCTCTACGACGCCCACGGGGAAGTGACGCCGCTGGTCATCTATGAAGACGGCGACGACGACGACGAATCCGACGAGTCCTAGGACTGGGCCGACACTTCGTCGAGCACCGCGGAGATTTGCGCGGGGAGCGGGTCCTGCCCCGCTGACAGGACATCCTTGAGCTGGTGGCTGGTCCGCGCACCGGTCATCGCGGCAGCCACCGTCGGCCGGTGCAGTACCCACCGCAGCGCCACTTCCAGTGGCGCCAGGTCCAGGCCTTTGGCGGCGGTGACCAGTGCCTCGGTGATCCGCTGCGGCCGTCCCGTGAGATACGGCTCCACGTAGGGCGCCCAGAGGTCCGATGCCGCCCGCGAATCCGCCGGGGTCTGACCCCGGTACTTTCCGGTCAGGACCCCACGACCCAGTGGCGCCCACGCCACCAGGCCCACCCCGAGGGCCTCCGCGGCAGGTGTCGCCTCCCGTTCCACGGTGCGGTTCAGCAGCGAGTATTCAGCCTCGTGCGCCGTCAACGGGAAACCAGCTGTGGCCGAGGCGAGGGCAAGTTCCCAACCCGCTTGGTTGGAGACGCCCACGTAGCGGGCCCGCCCCGTCCGGTAGGCCAGTTCCAGTGCCCCGAGGGTCTCATCCAACGGAACGGCATCAAGGCGGGCCGGGGCCAGCCACAGGTCCACGTGGTCGGTTCCCAGCCGAGCCAGGGAAGCATCAAGGGAATCGAGGAGTCCCTTCCGGGACCCGTCAGCGCGCCGCACCCCGCCGTGCTGGCGTGCCGACCCACCCTGGACGGCAAGAACCAGCTCGGACCGGGCGACGGTATCGCCGATCAGGTCCCCGAGCATCGCCTCCGCCCGGCCATCCGAGTAGCGGGCGGCGGTCCCCACCAGGGTGCCGCCGGCCTCGGTGAACAGACGAAGCTGTTCCCGTGCCGTCTCCTCATCCGCGTCCTGCCCCCAGGTCATTGTGCCCAATCCCACACGGGATACCGTCAGACCGCTGCTACCCACGTTTTGCCACTGCATACGGTAAGCCTAAAGCCTCGGGGAGGGCTGTCGCCTACCGGAGGTTGACGGCTGAGTACTCTAAGGTCTTACTTGTGAATTGGATCGAAGCTGCCATCCTGGGCCTGGTGCAGGGCCTGACGGAATTCCTGCCCATCTCCTCAAGCGCCCACCTCCGGATTGTCGGCGAGTTTCTACCGAACGCCCAGGACCCAGGCGCCGCGTTCACGGCGATCACCCAACTTGGCACTGAAACCGCCGTGGTGGTGTTTTTCTGGCGCGACATTGTCAGGATCATTCGGGCCTGGAGTGGGTCGCTCGTCGGGAAAGTACCCACCAGCGACCCGGATGTGAGGATGGGTTGGCTCGTGATCCTCGGCAGCCTCCCGATCGGTGTGCTGGGGCTGCTCTTCCAGGACCAGATCGAGAGCACCCTGCGCAGCATGTGGCTGACCGCCACCATGTTGATCGTGTTTGGGCTCATCCTGGCGGTGGCGGACGCCGTCGGAAAGCAGAACCGGTCCCTGGACCAGTTGACGTACCGGCACGGCATCTTCTACGGCTTCGCCCAGGCGCTGGCCCTCATCCCGGGCGTCTCCCGGTCGGGCGGCACCATCACCGCCGGCCTTTTCATGGGGTACAACCGCGAAGCCGCAGCACGCTATTCGTTCCTGCTGGCCATTCCTGCCGTATTTGCCAGTGGCTTTTTCCAGTTGTTCAAGAGCATCGGCGAGCCGGGCCCCTACGGGCTGGGGGAGACGGCACTGGCCACCGGTATCGCCTTCGTGGTGGGGTTCATCATCATTGGCTGGTTCCTGAAGTTCGTCTCCACCCGCAGCTACGGCCTCTTCGTCTGGTACCGCATCCTGCTGGGCCTGGCCCTGTTCCTGCTCCTCGGATTCGGCATCATCAACCCCTGATTCCCCTGTCAGCAGAACGTCTGGGGCGGATCGCTGGTCGGCTCACCGCTGCAAGGAACGTATTGTAGAAGTGTGATTGCGTGGAACTCTCGACCTATTCCTGTCCTGCCCGGCGAAAGCGCCGATATCGGCCTGTATGACACCAAGCAGCAGCAGTACGTTACGCTGCCGACGGACTCCCGGCATGGCCTCTACGTCTGCGGGATCACACCCTACGACGCCACCCATATGGGCCACGCCGCGACCTATGTGGCATTCGACCTCCTGAACCGCCTCTGGCGTGACTCAGGCGCCGTCGTGAACTATGTCCAGAACGTCACCGACATCGACGACCCGCTGCTGGAGCGGGCGGCCGCCACGGGGGTGGACTGGACTGATCTCGCCACGCAGCAGACGGATCTGTTCCGCGAGGACATGTACGAGCTCAACGTGATCCCCCCGGACCACTACATTGGGGCGGTCGAATCGATCGAGTGGATTGTCCCGGTGATCGAATCACTGCTGGAACGCGGCATCGCGTACCCCGTCGCCGGCGACGGGGCGGAGCCCGACGGCGACATTTACTTCTCCGTGGATGCAGCGTCCGCATCGCTGACAGGACCGGAGGCCTGGTTCCTGGGCGCCGTTTCCCACCTCGGCCAGGAGGAGATGACCGGGCTCTTCGCCGAACGCGGCGGGGACCCTGCCCGCCCCGGGAAGAAGCATCCGATGGACCCCCTGCTGTGGCGGGTGGCTCGGGCTGGTGAGCCTGACTGGGACGGCAACACCCTCGGCAGGGGCCGTCCCGGCTGGCACATCGAATGTGCAGTGATTGCGCAGCGGTTCCTCGAACTGCCGTTCACCGTGCAGGCAGGCGGCTCTGACCTGGTATTCCCACACCATGAGATGAGCGCAGCCCACGCGGAGGCAGCAACCGGCACGCCTCTGGCCAGGCATTACTCGCACGCCGGGATGGTCGGCCTGGACGGCGAGAAAATGAGCAAGTCCCGCGGCAACCTGGTGCTGGTGTCGTCCCTGCGCAGGGACGGCGTGGATCCGGCCGCGATCAGGCTGGCCATTCTCAACCACCATTACAGGTCGGACTGGTCATGGACCGACAAGGTGATTCCCCGTGCCCAGGACCAGCTGTCCAGCTGGCGGCTTGCACTGGGATCGGCGACTGAGGAATCGGCTGCCGCACTGACCGCTGAACTCCGTGCAGCGCTGGCCAACGACCTCGACGCCCCCGCGGGGGTGGCAGCTGTGGACCGTTGGGCCGCCGAAGCACCCATCTCCGGCGGGACAGCTGACGGTGCCGCCGGCGTCGTCGACGCACTGGATGCGCTGCTCGGCATCAGGCTGACCCGCTAGAGGGGTCCTCCGCCCGGACCCTAGCTCAGTCCTTGCGACGCTTTTTCAGGTACCGCTCGAACTCCCGGGCAATCGATTCTCCGCTCGCCTCGGGCAGGTCGGCGGTGTCCTTGGCTTCTTCCAGTTGCCGCACATAGGCGGCCACCTCGGGGTCTTCGATAGCCAGCTCGTCGACACCGCGCTCCCACGCCTCAGACTCTTCGACCAGCACGTGCATGTCCAGGGACAGGTGCAGCATCTCTTCGAGCCGGTTGAGCAGGGCAAGCTGCGCCTTGGGGGACGGGGACTGCCCCACATAGTGCGGTACGGCCGCCCACAGTGACAGCGTCGGAATGTCGGCCAGCAAGCCCACCTCACTGAGCACTCCGACTATCCCGATTGGACCCTCATAGGTGGACGGTTCAATGTCGAGGTTCTCCCGCACCAGATCATCATCCGAGGTGACCGTGACCGGGATGGGCCGGGTGTGCGGCACATCCGCGAGCAGAGCCCCCACCAGGATGATGCAGTCAACATTGAGTTCTTTGGCCGAGGCAATCAGTTCGGCTGTGTACGCACGCCACTTATAGGACGGTTCCACACCGTGCACCAGGATGAGGTCCACGTTCGTCTCGGGGACCGGGGCCTTGCTGATCCGTGTGGTGGGCCACTTGATTTTGCGCCGGCCCTGGGCGTTCCGGCTAACCACCGGGCGGGTGAACTGGAAATCGTAGAACTCGTCAGCGTCGATGCTGGCAACCTTCTCGCTGCCCCAGTACCTGCCCATGAATTTCAGCGCGTCGCTGGCCGCTTCGCCGGCGTCATTCCACCCCTCGAAGGCGGCAAGCATGATCGTCACCCGCCGGTCGGGGGAACCACTGTCCTGGAAAAGGCCACGAATTCCGGGCTGGACGCTCTCATCAAAGGTACTCACCACTTCACCCTAAACCTCCCCGCGCGGTGTTGGCAGCTATTGACTGCACCTTCGCGCAGAGCCAAAGCGGCCGCCGGGCATTAGCCTCCCCGTAGACTGGGGGTATGGCTAATTCCGATCCCAGTACAGTTGCGTCCATTTCCGGGCACGCCACCCACGACGACGACGACGGCCTCCAGGCAGTCCTCTGGGACATGGACGGGACCATCGTCGATACCGAGCCGTACTGGATCCAGGCCGAAAAGGATCTGGTCGCGAAGCATGGCGGCACCTGGTCCACGGCCGACGCCGAAGCCCTGGTGGGGCAGGCGCTGTCCTTCTCGGCGGGGGTCCTGCAACAGGCCGGCGTTGAGCTGGAAATCCGCGAGATCATCGACCACCTGACCACCGAGGTCCAGACCCGGGTCGCCGAAGCTGCGCCCTGGCGACCAGGAGCCGTCGAGCTGCTGGCCGAGCTGAAGGCACAGCACATTCCGTGCGCCATGGTCACCATGTCCGAGGGGCCCCTCGCCGCTGAGGTGGCAAGTCAGCTGCCGGCTGGGACGTTCGAGTTCCTGGTCACCGGGGACATGGTGCGGCGGGGAAAACCCGATCCGGAGGCCTACCTGCTGGGGTTTGACTCCCTCGACGGATCGAGGGGCACGCTATCCAAGCACCGGGTGGTCGCGATCGAGGACTCCCTTCCGGGCGCGACGTCGGCTGGAGCCGCCGGACTGGTGACGCTGACCGTACCCCACATGATGCCGCTCCCGACCGATCGGGGCTGGTATCAATGGCCCACCCTGAGGCAGAAATCCGTGGCTGACCTCAACCGGCTGGTCCTCGACCACGCGGCGTCGCTCACCGAGCCAGCCGTCCCGGCAGAGTCGGCCTCGCGGTGACCTCACCCGAGGCTCCTGGGCTGCAGCGGCGGGAGGGAATTTCCCTGGGGCGGCTTTGGGGGATTCCCATCGTTCTGGCCTGGTCCTGGTTCGTCATCGCCCTGTTTGTGGTGGTGGTCTTCGGCCCGCAGGTGGCCCGCGCCTTTCCCGGGATCGGGGCCGGAGCCTACGGCGTGGCCCTCGGGTACGCGCTGCTGCTCGCCGCGTCAGTGCTGGTCCACGAGCTCGCCCACGCGCTGTCAGCCCGGGTCTTCGGCTGGCCGACCACGCGCATTGTGCTCAACCTCTGGGGCGGGCACACCCAGTTCGAAAACTTCAACGCCAGCCCGGGCCGCTCGCTGATCGTGGCGCTGGCCGGCCCGGCGGCGAACTTTCTCCTCGCCCTCGCTGGCTGGTTGGCGGTCCCACTCTTTGAACCCCAGTCGGTAGGCCGCCTGCTCGCTGACATTTTCGTGTGGGCAAACCTGTTGGTGGCCGTGTTCAACGTGCTGCCGGGCCTGCCCCTCGACGGCGGACGAATTGTTGAATCTGCTGTCTGGAAGGCTACCGGCAACCAGGACAAGGGCACCGTGGCGGCGGGCTGGGCTGGCCGCGTCATCGTGATCCTGCTCGTGGTTGCCGTCCTCGGACTTCCCTTGCTGGCCGGAGGGACGCCCGACCTGATGGTGGTCATCATCGCAGCGGTGATGGGCGCGTTCCTTTGGATGGGTGCGACGGCGGCCATCAACAACGCCCAGATGCGGCTCCGCCTCCCGGCGATCAGTGCCGGCCGGTTGAAGCAGCCAGCCTTCAGCATCCCGGCCGGAACCACCGTGCACACGGTCAGGAAACTCGTCCGGGACAACCCGGGGGCGGCTATTGTCCTGACCGGTGCGGGCGGACAACCCGAAGCAGTAGTCGATACCGGCGCCCTGCTCAGCGTCCCGGACGATGCGGCCGAGACCACACCGATCAATGCGGTGGCCCGGGCACTCTCTCCCGGGGCCTACGTGCCGGAAGCAGCCGTTGGCCAGGAACTGGTGCAGTTCCTGGCCAAGCTGCCCGGCAGCGAATACGCGGTCATCGACCGGATGGGACGGGTCACCGGCCTGCTCCACCAGTCGACGGTGGTGTCGGCGATCACCGGCAAACCCTTCCCCGGCCAAAATTCCTGACCTGCCGCCACCGACGTGTGCGTGCTCTACCCCCAATAGCTAAGGACGATCGTTGATGAACACCCCCGGAAGCACCCCCGCGGAACACCCTCCCCATGGTGCAGCCGTCCGCCGAGGCCCTTTCCGTGCAGGGGAGCGTGTGCAGCTGACCGACGAGAAGGGCCGCATGAACACCATCACGCTGACCCCCGGCGGCGCGTTTCACACCCACAAGGGGTTCCTGCTCCACGATGGGCTGATCGGTTCCCTGGAAGGGACTGTTCTCACCAACACCAGCGGCCAGCTGTATCAGGCGCTGCGCCCGCTCCTGTCGGACTTCGTGCTCTCCATGCCCCGCGGCGCAGCAGTGGTCTATCCCAAGGATGCCGGCCAGATCATCACCATGGCCGATATCTATCCGGGTGCGCGAGTGGTGGAAGCCGGGGTTGGCTCCGGTGCCCTCTCCATCTCGCTGCTCCGCGCCGTCGGCGACGCCGGTTACCTGCATTCTTTTGAACGGCGGGCCGAATTCGCTGACATTGCGCAGGGAAACGTCGAGACCATTTTTGGTGGGCCCCATCCGGCCTGGAAAATCACCCTGGGCGATTTCCAGGAGCAGGTAGTCGAGCAGGAGGAACCCGGCAGCGTTGACCGGGTGGTTCTCGACATGCTCGCACCCTGGGAATGCCTCGACGCGGTAGCCACCGTCCTGGCGCCGGGCGGGGTGTGGATCAACTATGTTGCAACGGTGACGCAGCTGTCCCGCACCGCCGAAGCCATCCGGGCTGATGGGCGTTTCACCGAACCGGACGCCTGGGAATCGATGGTCCGTGGCTGGCACCTGGAAGGGCTCGCCGTCCGACCCGACCACCGCATGGTCGCGCACACCGGCTTCCTCCTGATCACCCGCCGGTTGGCGCACGGGGTCACCGGTCTGACGACCAAGCGGCGCCCCTCAAAAACGGATTTCAGCGCAGAGGATCTGAACGCCTGGACACCCCAGGCTGTGGGTGAGCGTGAGGTTTCGGACAAGCGTCTGCGCCGGGTGGCCCGCGATGCCAGCTCCACGATCCAGCGCGGCGCGCTACCCGCTGACGAGGCGCAGGCCCGTCGTGACCAGATCGCGGACGCTGCCCGTGAGGCGGACGAGCCGACAGAAAGCTAGGGCCGAATGCTACCCGGGGCGGCGACTATCAGGAATAACCCGGCTCACTGCGCTATGGTCGAATGAGAGCATCAATCGAGCACTGAAGGTGGGCGATACGCATGGCTGACTTCGAGAACGTAGACCCTCCGGAACTGTCCGCTGCCGCCCCGCCCGAGGCCGGGGCGGGGGCGAGCCAGCTCGCTGCGACTCAACGGCAACTGAACGTCCTGCGGGACCGGCTGCGCAACATTGACCGGCAGTTATCGTCTGCGGCCCAGAACAACACCAAGCTGGTTGCCGCCCTGGAGGCGGCACGTGCCGAAATTGTCAGGCTCAAGGGGGCCCTCGAGAACGAAGGCGCCACCCCGTTCAGTTTCGGCACCATCATCGAACTCAATGCGCTGCGGCCCGGCGACGCGGCGTCCGCCGCGTCCCAGGACAGTGCTGACATTCTGCAGTCTGGCAGGAAGCTGCGGGTCGCGATCAGCCCGCTGGTTAATCTGGCGCAACTGATGCCCGGCCAGGAAGTACTGCTCAACGAATCCCTGACCATCATCGCGGGGCTGGGGTTCGAACGCTCCGGCGAGCTGGTGACCGTCAAGGAACTCCTGGGCTCCGACCGCGCCCTGGTTATCGGGCGGGCGGATGAGGAGCGGGTGGTCAGGCTCAACGGTCCGCTCCAGTCCGAGCGGATCCGTGTTGGTGATGCGCTCTCGGTCGACAACCGGTCCGGCTACGCACTCGAAAAGGTCCCGCGCAGTGAGGTTGAGAACCTGGTGCTCGAAGAGGTCCCGGACATCGCGTACGAGGACATCGGGGGGCTCGGGCCGCAGATCGAGCAGATTCGCGACGCCGTCGAGCTTCCGTTCCTGCACCCTGACCTCTACCGGGAACACGGTTTGAAGGCGCCCAAAGGCATCCTGCTCTACGGTCCGCCCGGTTGCGGTAAGACCCTGATCGCCAAGGCCGTCGCGAACTCTCTCGCGGCCCGTGCCATTGAACGCACCGGGTCCACCGAGACGCGCAGCTACTTCCTCAACATTAAGGGACCCGAGCTGCTGGATAAGTATGTGGGGGAGACCGAGCGCCACATCCGGCTGATCTTCGCCCGGGCCCGCGAGAAGGCTTCGGACGGCAGCCCGGTGGTGGTGTTCTTCGATGAGATGGATTCCCTGTTCCGGACGCGGGGTACCGGCGTCTCCTCGGACGTTGAAACGACTATCGTTCCTCAGCTCCTCAGTGAGATCGACGGCGTCGAAAAGCTTGAGAACGTCATCGTGATTGGTGCCTCCAACCGGGAAGACATGATCGACCCGGCCATACTCAGGCCCGGCCGGCTGGACGTGAAGATCAAGATCCACCGCCCCGACGCCGAGGGTGCAGCCGAGATTTTCGGCAAGTACATCACCGAGAACCTGCCACTGCACGACGACGACCTCAACGAGTACAGCGGCAGCCGCGCAGCAACCGTGCAGGCAATCATCCGGCGCACGGTCGAAAAAATGTACTCCACCGAAAAGTCCAACGAATACCTCGAGGTCACCTACGCAAACGGTGACACCGAAATGCTCTACTTCAAGGACTTCAACTCCGGCGCTGTCATCCAGAACGTGGTGGACCGGGCCAAGAAGTACGCCATCAAGGATCTGCTCCTGGACGGCCAGAAGGGCCTGCGCATTGAGCATTTCCTCCGGGCCGTCGTCGACGAGTTCCGTGAACATGAGGATCTCCCCAACACCACGAACCCCGATGACTGGGCCCGGATTTCCGGCAAGAAGGGGGAGCGGATCACCTATATCCGCACCATCGTGCAGGGCAAGGCTGGGCAGGAGCCAGGGAAGACCATCGAAACCACGCCCAATACCGGACAGTATCTGTGACACCAGCCGGACACCACGCCGATCCGTCAGTCCTCGACCCCGAACGGTTTTCCGCCCACCGCGTGATGGGCACCGAAACCGAGTACGGAATCATTGCGCCGTCGATTCCGGACGCCAACGCCACAGTCCTGTCGTCCCAGGTGGTGAACGCCTACGCGGCGACCCTGCGGGAGGGTCTCGGCAACCTCGCCGGCACCCGCTGGGACTACACGGATGAGGCACCCCTGGCTGACGCCCGCGGGTGGCAACAGGCCCGGCACGCAGCCGATCCATCCCAGCTGACCGACAGTCCGCCGATCCTCACCGCCGAGCAGGTTGCCCTGGTCGATGCGGCGCTCGACGACGTCGGCCCGCTGGACTCGGCAGTCCTGATGAACCTGGTCCTCAACAACGGGGCACGGCTGTACGTCGATCACGCCCATCCCGAATATTCCTCGCCCGAGGTGACCAACCCGCTGGACGCCGTCCTGTGGGACCGGGCCGGCGACTCCGTGGCGCTGGCAGCCATGCGCCGGATCGCCGCCACCCCGGGCTTCGCTCCAGTCAACCTGTATAAAAACAACACCGACAACAAGAGCGTGTCCTACGGGTCGCATGAAAACTATCTGGTGCCCCGCAGCGTGCCCTTCAACCACATCGCAGCGGTGCTGATTCCGTTCTTTGTCTCCCGCCAGACAATCTGTGGCTCAGGCCGGGTAGGAATCGGCGCCTCCCATCAGTCACCCGGGTTCCAGCTCAGCCAACGCGCCGACTTTTTCGAGAACGAGATCGGCCTGGAAACGACCGTCCGCCGACCCATCATCAACACCCGGGACGAGCCTCATGCGGTCGCCGAAAAGTACCGGCGGCTCCATGTAATCATCGGCGACGCCAATCTGAGCGAAATTTCGAACTATCTGAAGATGGGGACCACCTCCCTGGTGTTGTCCCTGATCGACAGGGACAACGCGCCGATTCCCGAGATCCAGGACCCGGTCCGGGAGCTGCAGGCGGTCAGCCACGACCCCACGCTGAGTCACCGCATCAGGCTGGCAGACGGCCGGTCGGTGACCGCCCTGGACCTGCAGGAAATCTACCTCGACGCCTGCCTGACGGAATCGGACCGGCAGGGTGGAACCGATCCGCAGAGCGCCGACGTGTTGCAACGCTGGGGCGCCCTCATCGATACACTGCGCCGGGACCCCTTCGACGCCGCACACCAACTTGACTGGGTGGCAAAGCTCAAAGTGCTTGAGGCGTATCGCAGCCGCGACGGAATGGCCTGGGATGACCCCCGCCTGGCCCTGGTGGACCTGCAGTACTCCGACCTCCGGCCAGAGAAAAGCATCTACCACCGGCTCAGCGCCCGCGGCCAGATTGACCGATTGGTCACCGATGAGCAGGTGAACGCCGCCGTGTCCCACCCGCCCGAAGACACCCGGGCCTATTTCCGTGGCCGCTGCATCAGCAGTTTTCCCCGCGAAGTGGTCGGCGCCAGCTGGGACTCAATCATCTTCGAGTTGCCGTCCCAACGTCGGCTGCAACGAATCCAGACCCGTGAGCCCCTCCGGGGAACAGCTGCCCTCACCAAAGAGTTGTTCGCTGCATCGGCCGACGCCGAAGAATTTGTTGCGCGGCTTTTGAGCAGGCCCCAATCCAACATGGCACCATAGACATCACTAGGTTTTGCGCATCACATCCTCAGCAATGAAAGGTGCCAGCCATGGCTACACAGGACCGCAGGAATACCGGGTCACGGCCCGAGCAGCAGGACGAACAGCAGGACACTCCGGCCCCGGACACCGGCGGAGCACCCGAGGGCGGCGCACCCACTGCACAGACCCAGGGGGTCGATGATCTGCTGGACGAAATCGACGGGGTGCTCGAATCCAACGCCGAAGAATTTGTCCGCGGCTTTGTCCAGAAGGGCGGCCAGTAACCTTAATGATTCCGGAAGACGCTACCGCGTCGATTGGCCGTGCAGCCTCCACGTCGTTCAGCGGGTATCTGGGGTCGAACCACCCCGATCTGCTGCCCTCCAGCCGGTCGGCCGGAGGGTTGACCCCGGCCAGCGCCGCGACGGTGGCGCCGCACGCCACCACGATCGTGTCCATGACGTACGCTGGCGGCGTCCTGATGGCCGGTGACCGGCGCGCCACGATGGGCAACATTATCGCCAGCCGGCACATCGAAAAAGTCTTCCCAGCCGACATGTTCTCCGTACTCGGCATTGCTGGTAGCGCCGGAATAGCGCTCGACATCATGCGGCTCTTCCAGGTGGAGCTTGAGCACTACGAAAAAATCGAGGGCACCCTGATGAGCCTCGATGGCAAGGCCAACCGGCTGGCAGCAATGATCCGGGCCAACCTCCCACTCGCGCTGCAGGGACTGGCGGTCGTCCCCCTCTTCGCCGGCTTCGACACCGTCCAGCGGGTCGGCAGGCTCTTCTCCTACGACGTGACGGGCGGTCGCTATGAGGAGCAGGAACACCACAGCGTCGGTTCCGGCGCCGCCTTCGCCCGGGGCGCCCTGAAGAAGCTGTGGAAACCGAATCTCGACGAGGACCGCGCGGTTCGGGTCGCCGTCGAATCCCTCTACGACGCAGCCGACGACGATTCGGCGACCGGCGGCCCCGACGTCGTCCGCCAGCTGTGGCCGGTGGTGTACACGGTCAATAGTGCTGGCGCCCGCCGGATTCCGGAGCGGGAGCTGGCGCTGGCCGCCGCGCAGGTCATCGACTCGCGCTCGGTGGCAGGACGGGAGGCATGAGCATGACACAACAGTTCTACGTTTCGCCTGAGCAGCTCACCAAGGACCGGGCCGATTTTGCCCGGAAAGGGATCGCCCGCGGACGATCGGTGGTGGTGCTCAGTTGCCGCGATGGGATTGCACTGGTCGCCGAGAACCCCTCACCGTCCCTGCACAAGGTGGGCGAAATCTATGACCGCATCGCTTTCGCCGCCGTGGGGAAGTACAACGAGTTCGAGAGCCTCCGCCAGGCGGGTGTCCGCTACGCCGATGTGCGGGGATATTCCTACGACCGGGAAGACGTCACCGCCCGCGGGCTGGCCAGTGTCTACGCCCAAAGTCTTGGCGCAGTGTTCACCGCCGACAGCAAACCCTTTGAAGTGGAGCTGGCCGTCGCCGAGGTAGGGCCCCGCACCGACGCTGACCACCTGTACCGCCTCACGTTCGACGGCTCGATCGCCGACGAACGACGGTTCATCGTGATGGGCGGGCAGGCGGATGCCGTCGGTGACGCCCTGACCGATCAGTGGGACGCCGAGCATAGTTTCGCGGAAGCGGTCAGGACCGCGGTGGATGCGCTCCGGCACGGCGGCGGCGCGACCGGCGCTCCCCGGACGCGCCTCAACCCCGAGACCCTTGAGGTTGCAGTCCTGGATAGGGACCCGCTGACCACCCGCGGCGCCCGGCGGGCGTTCCGGCGGATCCTTCCCACCGAAGTGGGAGACATGCTGGGCTTCGGGAAGGACGGCCTCTGATGGACCGCCGGATTTTCGGCATCGAAACGGAATTCGGCATCGCCTACTCGGGGCCCAACTCCCGCCCGCTGTCACCCGAGGAGGTGGCCCGGTATCTGTTCCGCAAGGTGGTCAGCTGGGGACGCTCCTCCAACGTGTTCCTCACCAACGGGTCCCGGTTGTACCTGGATGTCGGTTCCCACCCCGAGTACGCCACGGCAGAGTGCGACGACGTCGCCCAGCTCATCGCGCACGACCGGGCCGGCGAGCTGATCCTGGAGGATCTGGTGGCCGAGGCGCAGCGCAGGCTTGCGCAGGAGGGCTACGACGGACGGGTGTACCTGTTCAAGAACAACACCGACTCGGCGGGGAACTCCTACGGCAGCCACGAAAACTACCTCATTCCCCGGAAGCTCGAGTTCAGCCGGCTGGCCGACATCCTGATCCCGTTCCTCGTCACCCGGCAGCTCCTGGTCGGTGCCGGTAAGGTCCTCAAAACCCAGACCGGCGCGCTTTACGCCTTCTCCCAGCGTGCCGACCACATTTGGGAGGGCGTGTCGTCGGCCACCACCCGGTCGCGGCCCATCATCAACACCCGGGACGAGCCGCACGCCGACGCCGAGTACTACCGCAGACTCCACGTCATCGCCGGCGATTCCAACATGTCCGAGACCACCGCCCTCCTGAAAGTGGGATCGGTTGACCTGATCCTGCGGATGATCGAGGCGGGCGTCATCATGAAGGATTTCCGGCTGGAAAACCCGATCCGCAGCATCAGGGAAATTTCCCACGATCTCACCGGACGCCAGCCGTTGAAGCTGGCTAGTGGACGCACCATGTCCGCGCTCGACATGCAGCAGGAATATCTGGCGCGGGTGCGCCAGTTCGTGGAAACGAACGGGGCCCACACCCCGCATGTTGAACGGATCCTCGAGCTGTGGGGGAGGACCCTGCAGGCAATCGGCACCGGCGACCATCGGCTCATCGACCGTGAGATTGACTGGGCCATCAAGAAGAAGCTGATTGACAGCTACCGGGACCGGCACAGTCTTGGCCTGGAGTCCGCGAGGGTGGCACAACTGGATCTCACCTATCACGACATTTCCCGGGAACGCGGCCTGTATTTCCTGCTCCAGCAGCGGGGGGAGACCGAGCGCGTGGTCACCGACGTCGACATCAAAAATGCCGTGGACATTCCACCGCAGACCACCCGCGCGCGGCTCCGGGGGGAATTCGTCCGACGCGCGAAGGACGCCAACCGGGACTTCACCGTCGATTGGGTGCATCTGAAGCTCAACGATCGCGCCCAGCAAACCATCCTGTGCAAAGACCCCTTCCAATCGGTCGACGAACGGGTCGAAGCGCTGCTCGCCCAGCTGTGAATCCCCGGTGAAACTGCTCGACGGGAGAAACCACCGGCCCTAAACCGTTACGCTGGATAGGTTCATTCACGAAAAATGGCCAGCTTCCTGCGGCCCCCACGGCACGCGCCACCGATCACCTGCGAAAGAAGCACCGTGCGAAAAGCTCTCACCCTTGCTCTGCCCGTCCTGTTAGTGCTGTCCGCCTGCGGCGGTGATACCGGCGACGCTGAACTGAAGACCGCCGGTGACGCCGCGATCCTTGAATCCGTCCGGGTTGAGGGCGGCTCCGATGAGGAAGCTCCCGAGGTGACCTTCGAATCACCGCTGGACGTGACCGGCCCCGCCGCTGCCACGATCACCGCCGGCGACGGCGAGCCAATCGCCGACGGCGACCGCGTCTCCTTCCACCTGGTGGGTCTGAACGCCGAGGATGGCTCAGTCCTCGGCGACACCTATTCCGCCGAGCCGCAGACCCTCGACCTGATCGAGAAGCTGCAGGAAGACGACCCTGAACTCTACGAAGTGCTGGTGGGCACCACCATCGGGTCGCAGATCGCATACACCAATGTGATCGAAGGCCAGGAGCCCCAGCAGCTGATCGTGATGCAGGTACTCAGTGCCGAGGCAGCACCACCGGTGCCCGCGGTGCTCAGCCCCGAAGCCGTTGAAGAGCTCGACGCCGATGGCCAGCTTCCCACCTTCACGTTTGACGACGACGCACCTGTCATCGAGATTCCCGACAACGAACCCTCAGATGACCTGGTCATCAAGGTTCTCGAAGCCGGCGACGGTGAAGTGATCACCGAAGAAGACACCATCGCTGCCAACTATGCCGGGTGGCGCTGGGAAGACGGAGAGCAGTTCGACTCCAGCTACCCCGGTGGTGAGCCGATCGAGTTCCCGCTTTCCGGCGTCATCGAGGGCTGGACCAAAGGACTGGCCGGCCAGACGGTTGGCAGCAAAGTCCTGCTCGTCATCCCCGCACCGATGGGCTACGGGGATCCTGCCCCGGAGGGACGCCCCTCCGGCACCCTGGCGTTCTACGTAGAAATCATCGAAAAAGTGACGGCCGAGTAATTCCGGCCGCCCCCGCCAACCACCACCACTTAGAGGAGAAATATGTCTATCGGATCCAACGGCACCGCCCGCACCAAGCCCGAAATTGAGTTTCCCGGCACCGACGTACCTACCGAACTGGTCATCTCCGACCTGATCGAGGGCTCCGGCGAGGAAGCCAAGGCTGGCGACACCGTCTCCGCCCACTACGTCGGCGTCGCCTTTTCCACCGGCGAGGAATTCGACTCGTCCTGGAACCGCGGTGCACCACTCGACTTCAAGGTCGGCATTGGCCAGGTCATCCAGGGCTGGGATCAGGGTCTCCTCGGAATGAAGGTTGGCGGCCGCCGCCGGCTGGAGATCCCCGCTAATCTGGCCTACGGGGACCGTGGCGCTGGTGGAGCGATCGCCCCCGGTGAGTCCCTCATCTTCGTCGTCGACCTGATGGGTCTGCGCTAACCAGGACACGCACGTCATGATGAGGGCCGGGGCGCAGTGTGCCCCGGCCCTCCTCATGCGGGTACTCTTTCCAACGTGTCAGCTAAACGAACCGAACGCCTTCTCTCCCTGGTCATGCTGCTGCTCTCCACCCAGCGTGGCTACTCCAAAGAGGAACTGTTCCACGAAATAGAGCTCTACGGTGGGGCGCCCACCCCCGCCGCCCGGGAAAAGCTCTTCGACCGGGACAAGGCCATGCTGCGTGAACAGGGCATCCCCGTCCAGTCGTTCAGCGACGACCCGGCGTTCGACCACGACAACTCGATTCGGCGTTACCGGATCGACGCCGCCGAATACCGTCTCCCGGCGGTCACCTTCACCACCGAGGAGTCTGCTGCGCTGACCCTCGCCGCCGGGATGTGGGATGTAGCCACCCTCGACTCGGCCGCCGCCCGGGCGCTGCGGAAGCTCCAGGATCGCGGCGCTGCCCGCGAGGACGCAGCCGCCATGCTCGTGGAACCGCGCATCCGCACCAACGAACCGCACTGGGATGAGGTCTGGCGCGCCACCACCTCCCGCCGGCCCATCTCGTTCGGCTATCGCGCGGCGAGCACCGGCAGGGAGGAACAGCGACAGCTTCAGCCCTGGGGCATGGGTAGCCGCTACGGGCACTGGTATGTGGTTGGCCGTGACCTCGACCGGGGTGAGGAGCGGTATTTCAGGCTCTCCCGCATCACGACCGCGCCAGTCCTGCTCGATGGATCCTTTGACGTCCCCGAAGATTTCACGATGCTTGCCTCGCTGGCCTCCCTCGACCGGGCCCGCGAGCCGTTCGAAGCGGTGGTCGCTGTCCGGCCCGACACCTGCCACCTGTTGCGTACCCGACGCGGTGCGCAGAGCGACGGTGCCAGCGACGGCTGGGACCTGCTCCGGTTTCCGTACGGTGACACCGGCGAAACCGCAGCCGATATTGCAGCCTTCGGCCCGCGGGCGCGGGCGATCGCACCGCCGGAGCTGGTGGCCCTGACGGGGGAGCAGCTCACCCAGGCCGCCGCTACCCAGAACGGGCCGTTCCCTGACCTCGAGTTCACCAAGGCAGCGCGCCGACCGGCCCGCCCCAAGACCTCGGCTGATGCTCATTTGCGCCGCCTCCTCGACCTGGTGCCGTACCTGCTCGATCATCCCGGCGCGGACATGGATGAGACGGCCGCCCATTTTGGCGTTACCCGCACGCACCTGGCCGCCGACCTCGAGCTCCTGTTTGTCAGCGGCCCCCGCTACTACCCGGATGGGCTGATCGAAGTCAGCCTCGACGAGGACCGGATCTTCCTCAGCAATGCCGACAACCTGGCCGAACCGCTCCGCCTGAACCTTGATGAGGCCTGCACCCTCATCGTCGGCCTGGATACCCTCCGGCGGCTACCGGGACTGGACCCGGGCTCAGCGGCAGCCACCGCCCACGCCAAGCTCACCCAGGCGGCCGGCGACGCCGGCCGTGCGGGCAGTGCCATCGCCGCGACCCTGAC
This sequence comes from Arthrobacter sp. TMT4-20, assembly GCF_054510775.1. NCBI lineage: Bacteria > Bacillati > Actinomycetota > Actinomycetes > Micrococcales > Micrococcaceae > Arthrobacter > Arthrobacter sp. TMT4-20. The sequence continues at coordinate 20,326 of NZ_JBTNDW010000002.1, forward strand.
CGAGGAAGCGGTCGGGTCAACCCTTGAAACCGTCCAGGAAGCCCTCCGGTCCCGGGTCCGCCTGGAACTGACCTATCTGGTGCCCACACGGGACGAGGTTACCCAGCGCACCGTCGAACCGATCCGGGCATTTTCCCGGCACGATAGCTGGTACCTCGAGGCGTGGTGCACCAGCGCCCGGTCGGTCCGGAACTTCCGCCTCGACCGGATGCAGGCCGTCAGACTCACCACTGATCCGGTGGACGCCGGGCGGCAGCCCGAAGCCGACGGCGACGACGGCGTCCTGTTCCGGCCAACGCCCGGCGATGAGCTTGTCACCTTGCTGTTGCACCCGCCGGCCCGATGGGTGGCTGAACACTACGCCGCCGAGCGAACCCAGGAACTCGCTGATGGCCGCCTTGCTGCGGAAATCAGGGTGGCCACCACGGGGTGGATTCCTGGCCTTATCAGCAGGTTGGGGGGAGCTGCCGCTGTCGCCGGTCCCGAGTCACTTCGACGCGAGTGCTCGGTGTGGTTGGCTGCGGCCCTGGCGAACCGTCCCTGACCTCGGTCGAGGCGGGTCCAGCTGTCCCCGCTGCCGTCCCGGCTCCCTTAGACTTGGGGGTATGCCTTGGTGGACGTGGATTGTGATTTGGGTGGCCCTGCTGGCGCTGACCCTGTTGGTACTGGCCGCGCTCGGTTACTTCCTGTTCCGGAAGGTCAAGGCCCTCCTCAAAGAGGTTGAGCACGCCAGCGAGGTGCTGGACCGGACGACCAACCCGCCCACCAGCGCGGACGGAGCCGTCAGGGAGCCCAGCATCGCGGTCTTCAGGGATCCGGGAACGGTCCGGGACGAAGGCGCCGAGGCCAAGGCACTGCGGGTCGCCTACCGCCGGGAACGCCGGATTCGGCGCAGGGTTGGCCGCGGACAGCCGGTAAGCCTTCGAGACCTCCCCCACGTGTGACACCCCAACCGGGGCATCACCTACCAGCGTCACCCCGGTTGAGAACTATGAAAGGATTTCATTATGAGACCTGAAGGTTGGGCACTAGTTGCCATCATTGTCGTCGCCCTGCTGCTCTTCGGTGCCCCGAAGCTGCCCGGACTGGCCCGCAGTGTTGGCCAGTCGTTGCGGATTTTCAAGTCCGAGGTGAAGCAGATGAAGGACGACAACCCGAACGACGCATCCGAACCGGGTTCCCCGGTTGAAGGACGCATTGTTCCTCCGGCGCGCACCGCCACCGACCAGCCGGAGCAGACCGGGACGGCCGCACCTGGACAGCACAATCCACCAGGGTCAGCCGATCCGACCTCCCGCACACCCTAGGGTAAGCGGGCGGTGCCAAAGGTGAGCGGCAGGAGCCGCAAATCCAACCCCGAGGGTCGGATGGCCCTCGGGGAGCACCTGAAAGAGGCCCGAAACCGGCTGATCAAATCGGGCATTGCACTGGTGGTGGCCACCGTTGTTGGTTTCTTCATCTACAACCCGGTCCTCACAGCTCTCTCCGAACCCATCCTGGACCTCAACGCCAGGGAGGGCAGGGAAGCCGTCCTGAACTTCGACGGGGTCGCGTCACCATTCGACCTTCTGGTTCAGGTCTCGGTCTTCATCGGAATCATCCTGGCCAGCCCCGTCTGGCTCTACCAGTTCTGGGCCTTCATTACCCCCGGGCTGAAGACCAAGGAGCGCCGCGTGGCGCTCTCCTTCATCGCCGTCGCGGTTCCCCTGTTCCTGGCGGGCATCTACCTCTCCTGGCTGGTGTTGCCGAACGCGGTGCGGGTCCTCACCGACTTCACCCCCAGCGGGTTCTCGAACATCATCCTGGTGACTGCCTACATCACGTTTGTGCTGCGCCTGATGCTGGCGTTCGGTATCGCCTTCCTTTTGCCGGTGGTCCTATTCGGATTGAATCTGGTGGGGATCCTCACTGGCAAACAAATCCTCAAGGCCTGGCGGATCACCGTCTTCCTGATCTGCGTCTTCGCGGCGATGGCCGCACCGGGCGGCGACGCCCTCGGCATGCTCTACCTGGCGGCACCCATGCTGGTGTTGTTCTTCATTGCCATCATGCTGTGCCTGCTCAACGACAAACGCCGCGATCGCCGGCGGGCCGCCCAGGACGCCGAGGTGGAGGCCAGCGCCGACACAGCATCCGACCTGGACGGACTCTGACGTCCGCCCCGGCTGGTTGCCAGGCGACGAACCGGGAGAGATTAGGCTAGATCGTATGACCTCCCCCGCCGAGCGGTACCAGCTAGCACGGGCGCGTACCGCACACACCACCACTTTACTGTTTCAGTTCGAGCAGACCCTGGGGTTCGACCTCGACCCATTCCAGCGGGACGCCTGCGTCTGTCTCGAGGCCGGCCGCGGGGTGCTCGTGGCGGCGCCCACGGGAGCCGGGAAAACTGTGGTGGGAGAGTTCGCCGTCTACCTGGCCCTCGAGAAGGGCCTGAAAGCGTTCTACACCACCCCGATCAAGGCGCTGAGCAACCAGAAGTATTCCGAGCTCTGCGCGGTGTATGGGGCAGACCGGGTTGGGCTGCTCACCGGCGACACGTCAATCAACCCTGACGCCGCCGTGGTGGTGATGACCACCGAGGTGTTGCGGAACATGCTGTATGCGAACTCGGACACCCTCGACGACCTCGGCTACGTGGTGATGGACGAGGTGCATTACCTCGCCGACCGCTTCAGGGGCGCCGTCTGGGAGGAAGTAATTATCCACCTGCCCTCGGAGGTGCGGCTGGTCTCCCTGAGCGCGACAGTCTCAAATGCTGAGGAGTTTGGCGCGTGGCTGGATACGGTGCGCGGCCAGACCGATGTGGTGGTCTCGGAGCATCGACCGGTTCCCCTCTGGCAGCACGTCATGGTGGGACAGAACCTCCTCGACCTCTTCGCCGGCGACGTGGCCTTCGACGAGGCCGCACCCGCCGGTCCGGATGCGGGAGCCGAGGACCGGTACGAGGTCAACCCTGAACTCCTTGAACTCGCCAGTTCGGAGACCCGGCTCAACCAGCGTGCCGGGTGGGGAGCGGGCGGCGGGTCACGGCGGGGCCGTGGGCCCGCGAAGCGGCCGCCAGCGGCAGCGTCACGGGTCAGGCGTGCCACCCGGCCACAGGTGATCAGTGCCCTGGACCGGGACGGTCTCCTGCCAGCCATCACGTTCATCTTCTCCCGCAACGGGTGTGAGGCGGCGGTCAGCCAGTGCCTCGACGCCGGTCTGTGGCTCACCACCGAACCGGAACGCGAAATCATCAGCCAGCGGGTCGACGAAGCGGCGGTGGACCTGCCGCCCGAGGACCTGGCCGTCCTCGGTTTCTGGGAGTGGCGGGAGGGCCTGATCAGGGGCTTCTCAGCCCACCACGCCGGGATGCTTCCCACCTTCAAGGAAGTGGTGGAGAAACTCTTTGCGCTGGGACTGGTGAAGGCGGTGTTCGCGACCGAGACCCTGGCCCTCGGCGTCAACATGCCAGCCCGTTCGGTGGTGCTGGAAAAGTTGGACAAATTCAACGGCGAGGCGCACGTCAACGTCACAGCGGGGGAGTACACCCAGCTGACGGGGCGGGCTGGCCGACGCGGCATTGATGTGGAAGGGCACGCCGTCGTACTGTGGCAGCCGGGGACGGACCCGGGAGCCGTGGCGGGTCTCGCCTCCCGGCGGACCTACCCGTTGAACTCGAGCTTCAGGCCCACCTACAACATGAGCATCAACCTCGTCGCCCAATTTGGCCAGCACCGATCCCGGGAGATCCTCGAAACCTCGTTCGCCCAGTTCCAGGCGGACCGGTCGGTGGTGGGACTCGCGAAACAGGTGCGGACCCGTGAGGAGTCGCTGCGGGGCTATGAGCAGTCCATGACCTGCCATCTCGGCGACTTCACCGAATACTCGAGGCTTCGCCGTGAAATTTCCGATCTGGAGGATCGGGCAGCGAAAACCAACTCGCGGAGCCTGCGCTCGGCGGCGGCTTCGTCGCTCGAAATGCTGCGACCCGGCGACGTCGTCGACGTGCCGGCAGGACGCAGCCAGGGCTATGCGGTGGTCCTCAGCTCCGACACCTCACGGGAGCCCCGCCCAACGGTCCTCACCGAAGACAAGCAGCTCCGTCGGGTCGGGGTGCAGGACCTCAGCGGGCCCCTTGAGGTTCTCTCCCACATCAGGATCCCCAAAAACTTCAACGCCCGCAGCCCCAAAGACCGCCGGGACCTGAGTTCGTCGCTCCGGAACGCACTCCATGACAAGCGTCCACCCCGTCGCGGTCCCGGCCAGGACGGTTTCCTCTCCGGTGCCACCGAGCGCCAGGAGGCCGCCATCGCAGATCTGCGGCGCAAGCTGCGGTCCCACCCCTGCCACGGGTGCAGCGACCGGGAGCAGCACGCCCGGTGGGCTGAACGCTGGTGGAAGCTGCGCCGCGAGACCGACCGGTTGGCCGGTCAGATCAGGGGCCGCACCAACACGATCGCAAAAACCTTCGACCGGGTGTCGGACGTCCTCCTGCACTACGGGTACCTGCAGGACACCCCGTCCGGGACCACCATCACCGCTGCCGGCCGTAAGCTGCGCCGGGTCTATGGGGAGAAGGACCTGCTGATCGCGCTCTCCCTCGAGCATGGCGCCTTCGAAGGACTCGACGCCGCCGAGACCGCCGCTTTGGCCTCGGTGCTGGTGTACCAGGCCAAACGGGAAGAACGCGGCCTGCGCCCGAAAATGCCCGGCGTCGCACTCGACCCGTCGATCGACGTCGTCGTCCGCCAGTGGTCAGCCCTGACCGATCTGGAGGAGCAGTTCAAGCTTCCGGTCACCGGTGAACCCGAGCTGGGTCTCGTCTGGCCCATGCACAAGTGGGCCAGGGGCAAGGCCCTGCAGGCTGCGCTGAGCGGAACCGAACTGGCGGCCGGCGACTTCGTGAGATGGACCAAACAGGTGGTGGACCTGTTGGATCAGCTCGCCAAAATTGATTATCTGCCTCCCGGCCAACGCCGTCTGTTTATCGACGCGATTGGCCTGATCCGTCGCGGTGTGGTGGCCTACTCGGCCATCAGCGACTAACCACTTATGCCCACCATCTGTCTGGAGCACGAATGACCCCGACCCGCCCAATTCTGTACCGTAACGGCTCCGTGTATAGCGCCGCAGACCCGTTCGCCACCGCGATGCTGGTCGACGGCGACACGGTCGCCTGGATCGGCTCCGAGCATGCGGCCGAATCGCTGGCCGATGCCACCATGACCGTCGTTGACCTGGCCGGCGCCCTCATCACCCCGGGCTTCGTGGACTCCCACGTCCACACCACAGAGACCGGTCTGGCCCTGGAATCCATCGACCTTTCCTCCTGCACCGGCATCACTGACCTGCTGGACCGGGTCGCAGCGGCGGCGCGCACCGGCGTCAGCACCGTGTTGGGGCACGGCTGGGATGAGTCGCGGTGGCCGGAGCGCATGGTCCCCACCGCCGGGCAACTGGACGCAGCCGGCGGAGGTAAGCACGTCTATCTGGCCCGCGCCGATGTTCATTCGGCGGTGGTTTCCGGGTCCCTCGCAGCTGCGCTGGACCTGGCGAACCTCGACGGCTGGGACAACGGCTTCGTGGTGCGCGACGCCCACGTCACGGCGCGGCTGGCCTCGCGCGATCTAGCCGACGGCGAACGCTCCGGCTACCAGAGCGCTGCGCTCCGGCGGGCCGCGGCCAACGGAATCGTGGCGGTCGCAGAGATGGGCGCGCCCCATATCTCACCGGTCGCCGACCTCCAGGCATTGCTCCGGATCGGCCAGGACCCCCTGGGGGAGCAGCTCCCGGAGATCCTGCCGTACTGGGGACAGCCTGTTACGTCGGTCACCGAGCTTCAGGAGGTGCTGGACCTGTTCGGTGGCAGCCTGGCCGGCATCGGCGGAGACCTCAACGTGGACGGTTCCCTTGGGTCCCGGACCGCGGCGCTCCGGGAACCCTATGCCGATGACGTCCATCGGGGTTCGGTTTTCCTCCAGGCCGACGCCGTCGCAGCGCATCTGGGTGCCGCCACCAGCATAGGAATGCAGGCAGGGTTCCACGTCATTGGTGACGCCGGCCTGGACGTGGTCCTGCAGGGTCTCGCCCTGGCAGCCGATGCCGAGGGCATCGAGGCGGTCCGGCGGGCACGCCACCGCCTGGAACACGTCGAACTCGCCGACGCTGAGGCTATCGCCCGACTGGTGCATTTTGGGGTCACCGTCAGTGCCCAGCCGGCCTTCGATGCGCGATGGGGTGCTGCTGGCGGGTTGTACAGCCAGCGCCTCGGAGCTGCGCGGATGACCGGGATGAACCCGTTCGCGAGCTTCCTGGCGGCAGGGGTCCCGCTGTGCTTCGGTTCCGACAGCCCCGTGACATCCCTCAACCCGTGGGCCACCCTCCGGGCGAGTGTGATGCACAACAACCCCGCGCAACGGATCTCCGCTCGTGCAGCCTTTATCGCCCACACCCGGGCCGGTTGGCGGGCCGTAGGCACGGGACACCCGTTGTTGGGCCAGCTTGTCCCTGGTGCTCCGGCGTCGTACGCCGTGTGGGAGGTGGAGGAGCTGATGGTGCAGACGGCTGACAGCAGGGTGCAATCGTGGAGCACCGACCCCAGGGCGGGGACACCGCTCCTTCCTGCCCTCGATACCGGCGCGGACCCGGTGTGTCTTGAGACGGTCCATCGGGGCCGACAGTTGTTCCAGGCCCCAGGTTTCAACGAAATTTCATCGCCCCTACGGTCCGTGTCCTGACCTGCACAAACAAGTGTTTACGCAGGTCAGGGGGCTGTTGACACTCGCTCCACAGCACGTAAGCTGTGGAGTCAACGGGTCAGGAACTCAGAGAAGATTCACTGACCCGACCGAGCCGATTCAACGCAGGTCCTAGGCAGCCACCGTTTTTCAGTGGGCCTCGCCGCGCGTCACGGCATCGGTACCCCGGAACGGGTAGGTTCGCGCGTCAGTAGAAAACAGCTGTGATTCTTGGATCCGTGCTGGCCCGAAGGCGCGCGGATCTACCCGACCCTCCACGGCATCCCGATTCGATCGGCCTGGTGGCTCTTTTTCTGTCCCACGCGGGCATCCAATATACTGGGCGTTTGGTTCCGGGCCCCGGGATCCGTGCGCCACGGCGTATCAGCTACGTGATCGAAGGTTGCCTGAGTGCGAGTCGTCACCATCATTCCCACCTACAACGAGATCGAGTCGCTTCCCCTGACAGTCGAACGACTGCGCCGGGCCGTACCTCACTCCGACGTCCTGGTGGTGGACGACAACAGCCCTGATGGTACCGGCGGGCTCGCCGACACCCTGGCAGGTGCCGACCCGCAGATCCATGTCCTGCACCGCACGGGTAAGGCGGGTCTGGGAGCCGCGTACATCGCGGGATTCACCTGGGCGCTGGACGCTGGCTACGACGTACTGGTCGAGATGGATGCTGACGGCTCCCACCGACCCGAGCAGCTACAGTCTCTGCTCGACAAGGTGGCTGACGCCGACCTCGTCATTGGGTCGCGGTGGGTCCCCGGCGGCAGCGTGGTGAACTGGCCGCGACGCAGGAAATTGCTCTCCCGGGCCGGCAGCACCTACTCCAGGCTGATGCTGGGCATCGATGTCCGGGATATCACCGCAGGCTACCGTGCGTTCCGCCGGGAAACCCTCGAAAAGGTTGAGCTGACAACCGTTGACTCGGTGGGGTACGGATTCCAGGTGGACATGACCTTCCGGGTGGCTACGCTGGGCCTGAAAATTGTTGAGGTGCCGATCACTTTCGTGGAACGGGAGTTCGGGGCATCGAAGATGAGTGGCGGAATTGTCCTCGAGGCCATTGCCAACGTCACCCGGTGGGGACTCGCCGCACGGTGGCGGGCACTGACCTCGCGCGACAAGAAGTAGCTTCCACAACCCGCCAGGACAGAAACAGCCCGCAGTGTCAGGGTTGCCGGTTCCTTCCGGCAATTATTGCTGTCGGGGCCGCTTTTGGGGCTGGCGGGCACGAAAAAGCCGGGCTGACCCTGAGGGTCGACCCGGCTTTTCCAACTTCCTGTACTGCTAGGCGGACTGGCGCTCTCCGCGGCGTTCCCGCAGGATGGTCAACCGGTCCTGGAGGATCTGCTCCAGCTCGTCCATGCTGCGACGCTCCAGCAGCATGTCCCAGTGAGTACGTACTGGCTTGTCACCTGAGGTGTCGGGGCGTTCCCCGTCCACCAGCAACGCTTCCTTACCGGTTTTGGAAACCCAGACCGGTGGGACGTCAGCTTCCGCTGCAAAAGTGACGAACACCCGCTCGCCGTCTCCGCAACGGTATTCAACCCGCTGCCGTGGAGCTGGCTCAACACCGGATTCAGTCTCCATGCTTTGCGCTCCGAGGCGCATACCGCGCAAGCTACGATCGCTCATGTAATCTCCTACTCAACAATTTGGCATCCGTAACGGCGGATGATGGTGCGGTAGTGGCTACCGCAACCTGCCACTTACATAACGCTGTGGACGTGACGTCTGTTCCCGATCTGACCAGCGAAAGTACGGCAAACACCCAATTATACGCCGGGGCAGGGCACAAAAAGAAACCGGACAGCCGACCCGAGCCAGCCGTCCGGTTTCTACGGTGTCAGGCGCTGTGGGTACGGGACGGGCTATCGCCGTCGGGCGCGTCAGCGGTCGCGTTGCCCAGGACGTTACCGATACCCTTGAGCGCTTCACCCACCTCACTGGGAATGATCCACAGCTTGTTGGACGATCCTTCGGCGAGCTTGGGAAGGGTCTGCAGGTATTGATAGGCGAGGAGCTTCTGGGTCGGGTTGCCCTTGTGGATGGCATCGAACACCTTCTGAATGGCCTGCGACTCGCCGTCGGCGCGGAGAATGGCCGCCTTGGCGTCACCTTCCGCGGCGAGGATGGCGGCCTGTCGCTGGCCCTCGGCCGTGAGGATCTGCGACTGCTTGGTTCCCTCGGCAGTCAAAATGGCTGCGCGGCGGTCCCGCTCGGCTCGCATCTGCTTCTCCATCGAGTCCTGGATGGACAGGGGAGGGTCGATAGCCTTCAGTTCCACCCGGGATACCCGGATGCCCCAGCGACCGGTGGCCTCATCAAGCACTCCGCGCAGTTGGCCGTTGATCTGGTCGCGGGAGGTCAGGGCCTCCTCAAGGTTCAGACCACCAACCACGTTGCGCAGCGTGGTGGTGGTCAGCTGTTCCACGGCCTGGATGTAATTGGCGATCTCATAGGTAGCCGCCCGAGGATCAGTGACCTGGAAGTAGACCACCGTGTCGATCGAAACCACCAGGTTGTCTTCGGTGATGACGGGCTGGGGAGGGAATGACACCACCTGTTCGCGCAAGTCCAGCAGGGGCAGCAGCCGGTCCACGAAAGGGATCAGGATGGTCAACCCGGGTTGGAGGGTTCGCTGGTATTTTCCGAGCCGTTCCACCACACCGGCGCGAGCCTGCGGGACAATTCGCACCGACTTCACCAGCACGACCAGAACGAAAATGATCAGGGCAATCAGGACGACTGTCAGTCCGATTGCCCCTGCGTCGGTAGGCATATGTTCCCCTTTTGGTAGGTTGGCGCGATCGTTGGGTAAGTCTGGGCAACCGTGGTTGGGCGGCCCGTCTGGGCAACCGCGTCTAGACAGCCCCGGAGTCGGCGGCTTGCGGGCGGGCGGGGGCACTGATCAGCGCGGTGGCACCGTCGATTCGGGTGACGGCGACACGTTCGCCGGCGGGAATCAGCGACCCGTCGAGGGTGCGGGCCGACCAGGTGTCACCGCCGATCTTCACGGTGCCGGATTCGCCGGTCACGATGTCGAGGGTGAGAGCCGACTCCCCGATGAGTCGGTCCACGTTGCTGAGCTGTTCGGGGGAGCCCCGCTTGAGGTGTTTCAGCGCCACCGGGCGGACCACCAGCACCATCAGGAGCGACACCACGCTGAAGATGATGACCTGCAGGAAGAACGCCGCGCCGAGGAAGGTGCTGATCATGGCTGCGAGGGCACCCATCGCCATCATGACGAAAAACAGGTCAAGAGTCAGGGTTTCCACTGCGGCAAGACCAAGGAAGAGAACCAGCCACAGGATCCAGCCGTTCTCCAAAAGCCACTCAAACATGTCTTCCCCTCTGGCTAAGGCGCCGTGAGCGCATACTGCGTTCTTCAATCATGCCAAAGCGGGGTGCGGAAACCTAGGGGTCGAGGCCTCAGCGGACCGGTTGTTATCGATCCGCAAGCCTCAGCGGTCCTGGTGCCGCCGGAAAACCTGGACGGTGAACCGGGCACTGGCTGGAGTCCGTTCGGGGAGCACCGCCAAATCCGCCCACAGGTCTTCTGGGACCAGATGGTGGCCAGCCGGGCCCATCAGCGCGACATTGTAGATATCGGTGCGGGACAGCTGCAGGGAGAGCTCAACGGTTGCCGAATCGGCCTCGTCGAACAGTCCGGTCAGGCTGGTTGCCACCGCCGTGGCCTTATCCGGGCGCACCTCAAGCAAACCGGCGTCGTCGGCGATTTCGGCAAGGTGCCCCGGCAGGGGGGTGACAACGACCAGCACACCGCCGTGATTCAGCACGCGATGGAACTCTTCGGGGTTGCGGGGCGCAAAAACGTTGAGGATGATGTCGACCCCTGAATCCCGCACCGGCAACTGCCGCCACACATCCCAGACCACGCACACACCGTCCCGCAGGATTCCGGCTGCCCGGCGCAGGGCGAACTTCGAAATATCGAGGGCCAGCACCGCGGCCCCGGGATGTCGGCGCTCCAGTTCGGCCAGATAGTATCCGGTACCGGCGCCGGCGTCGAGGATTACCCTGGGCTCGGCGACGTGCCGTTGCGCCAGGTCGGCCACAACCGCCTGGAGTGGGCCGTAGTGGCCTGCGCCGAGAAAGTCGGTGCGTGCCTGCACCATCACTGCGGTGTCCGACTGGAATTCGGTGCCCCTGCCAGTGAGCAGGTTGAAGTAGCCCTGCTTTGCCGCATCGAACCGGTGACCCGCCCCGCACACCAGCGCGCCCGCACCGTCCAGGAGTCCCAGCGGCGCTGCGCACACGGGGCAGCACAACAGGTTCTCCGGAAGGTGGGGCATAGATTCATCCTAGGGCCGGAATTGGGAACACCCAGCGACTGATCTAGTCTCGGACTTGTGAAACCACATGAGCTGAATCACCTCCAGTCCGTAAGTTCACCGTCGATCTCACCTGATGCGCAGCGTTGTGTTGTGTCGGTGACCCGACCCGATTTCGATGCCGACAGTTATGTTGGGCAGCTGTGGGACATTGCGGTTCCCGGGGGCGCCGCGCGACGGTTGACCCGCGGTTTCCGCGACTCCGCACCCCAGTATTCGCCGGACGGCGCCGCCATCGCCTTCCTCAGGGCAGAGCCCGGCGGCAAGCCTCAGCTGATGATCGTTGACAGCCGCGGCGGCGAACCCCAGCGCCTGACGGACCAGAAAATGGGGGTTGGCTCGTTCAGCTTCTCGCCCGATTCGTCGAAGCTCACCTTCACCTCCCGCGTTCCGGAGCACGGCCGCTACGGGACCGTCGACGGCGTCGGCCCCGGGCTGGAAGATCCCCGCCTGATCAGCACGTTCAAGTACCGGATGAACGGGCTGGGCTATTCCCTGGACAAACGGACCCAGATTTTTGTTCTCGACGTACCGAGCCTCGACGCCGAACCTTTCGTGGAACCGGTCGGCAGGGCAAAGGAAGCTGCGGTGGACCCGGCTGGCAGCGAGAAGCCGGCAGCCAAGGAGAAGGCAACCGGCAAGGGGCTTCCGGAGGCCGTGCAGCTGACCACGGCAGACGCGGATCACAACGAGCCTGTTTTCACCCGCGACGGGCGCCGCATCCTCTTCACCGCGGCGCTGCATTCCGACGCCGACACCACCCTGTACACCGATGTCCATTCGATGGCGGTGGATGGGTCCGACGTCGTGCGGCTCACCAACCGCGGCTCTGGTACCCGGCTGGGCTGCAGCCGGCCGGTCGAAAGCCTCGATGGACACTGGCTGTTCTTCCTGGGCAGCGACCTTTCCGAGGACGGGCTGGACTTCCTGGCCCGGAACACCGCGCTCTACGTTGCACCAGCCGCTGCACCCGGCGAAGCTCGGGCCATCACCGATGCCGAGACCGTGGACCTGGGCGAGGTGGGGGACATCGTGCCGCGCGGCGCCGATTCGGTGCTCGTCTTTAACCGGACCCGGGGCCGCGGCACCCTCCTCGAAGCCTCCGCCGACGGGACCGTCAGCACCCTGCTCGACGGCGAACTCATCGTGACAGGTGCAGCGGCGAAGGGCGACCTGGTGGTTGCCGCCTATACCGATCCCACCACGATGGGGGATCTGGCAGTAGTGTCCGGGGGCTCCCTCAAACCGCTCACAGACCTCTCCAACGACCTCCGGATGCAGACCGCAGTGGTGGCACCCAAAGAAGAAACCTTCACGGCCAGCGACGGGCACAGCGTGCATGGCTGGGTGCTGGAACCCGAGGGCGAGGGGCCCCACCCGGTCCTGCTCAACATTCACGGCGGCCCGTTCGCCCAGTATGGCTGGGGATACTTCGACGAGGCGCAGGTCTATGTCAACGCCGGGTACGCCGTCGTCATGTGCAACCCGCGGGGAGCGGCCGGGTACGGGCAGGAGCACGGCCGCGTGATCAAGGGAGCGATGGGTACCGTTGACCTCCTCGATGTCCTGGGCTTCCTGGACGGCGCACTGGAGAAATACCCGTCGTTTGATCGGGACCGGCTGGGCGTCATGGGCGGGTCCTACGGCGGCTACCTGACCGCGTGGACCATCTCCCAGGACCATCGGTTCACGGCGGCAGTGGTCGAACGTGGCTACCTGGATCCGCCGTCGTTCGTCGGTTCATCGGACATTGGCTGGTTCTTCTCCGATGCCTACACCGGCAACGATCCTGATCAGGTGAGGGCACAGAATCCGTTTGCACACGTCGACAAGGTGCAGACCCCCACCTTCGTGGTCCACTCCGAGGAGGATCTGCGCTGCCCGCTGGAGCAGGCTCAACGCTATTACACGGCGTTGAAGCTGCGCGGAGTGCCAACAGAGCTTCTGGTGTTCCCGGGCGAGACCCACGAATTGTCCCGCGCCGGATCACCGTGGCACCGTCGGCAGCGGTTTGAGCACCTTCTCAACTGGTGGGCCAGATACCTGCCGACGGCGAAGAACCAGCAGCCGTAAGCGGCTAGCCCACAGCGGCTGGCTTACAGCGGCCGGCGGCAGCGCAGCATGGCTGGGGAGCAGGATCTCAAAGCAGGCACCCCCGCCCGGTCGGGAGACCACCGTTGCGCTGCCGCCCGTGCATAACCGGTTGCCACCGTGCCGTCACCTGGAGCAGAATCAGACGATATCGAACGTACTGTTGGATGCTGGTGCGCACGAGGCTAGCGACGCCGTTGGGAGCCGCTGCGGCGACCCCGGCAGTAGGAGAGACGATGAGCACGTCGACGACGACGACCGACCCACACGAGTTACCCTCGCACACCGCCGACCAACATGATCTGATCCGGGTTCAGGGTGCCCGTGAGAACAATCTCAAAGACCTCTCAGTCGACATTCCGAAGCGCCGCCTGACGGTTTTTACTGGCGTGTCCGGATCGGGCAAGAGTTCCCTGGTGTTCGCGACCATCGCTGCCGAGTCGCAGCGGATGATCAATGAAACCTACAGCGCATTTGTCCAGGGATTCATGCCCAGCCTGGCGCGCCCCGACGTCGACCGCCTGGAAGGCCTGACGACGGCGATCATCGTCGACCAGGAGCGGATGGGCGCCAATCCACGCTCGACGGTTGGCACCGCCACCGACGCCAACGCGATGCTCCGGATCCTCTTCAGCCGCCTTGGCTCACCGTATGTGGGACCGCCGACGGCGTTTTCCTTCAACGTGCCCACCCGTAAGGCCAGCGGAGTGATGAGTACCGACAAGGGCGGCCGGGTGGAGAAAAGCGTGGTCAGGGATGCCGTCTATCTGGGTGGCATGTGTGCACGCTGCGAGGGCATGGGATCGGTCTCCGATTTCGACCTGACGGCGCTCTTCGACGAGACCAAGTCGCTGGGGGAGGGAGCACTCACCATTCCCGGGTACAGCATGGACGGCTGGTACGGCCGGATCTTCAGCGGTGCAGGGTTCGACATCGACAAACCGCTGGCCAGCTTCACCAAGAAGGAACTCGACGACCTCCTGTACAAGGAGCCGACCAAGGTGAAGGTCGAGGGCATCAACCTCACCTTCGAGGGAGTCATCCCGAAGATCCAGAAGTCGATGCTGTCCAAGGACGTTGAGGCGATGCAACCTCATATCCGGGCGTTCGTGGAGCGGGCCATCACCTTCCAGCCGTGCCCCGAATGCCAAGGCACCCGGCTCAGTCCTGAAGCCAGGTCCTCGACGATTCAGGGCAAGAACATCGCCGATCTGTGCATCATGCAGATCGATGAGCTGGCGGCCTGGGTGCGATCGTTGCAGGAACCGTCCGTGACGCCCCTGTTGAAGGGCTTGCAACACCTGCTGGATTCTTTCGCGGAGATCGGGCTGGGATATCTATCGCTTGACCGGCCGGCCGGCACCCTGTCCGGGGGAGAGGCTCAGCGGACCAAGATGATCCGGCACCTCGGTTCCTCGCTGACCGATATCACCTACGTTTTTGATGAGCCGACCATCGGCCTGCACCCGCACGACATTCAGCGGATGAACGGGCTGCTGATCCAGTTGCGTGACAAGGGGAATACGGTGCTGGTGGTGGAGCACAAACCCGAGACCATAGCCATCGCTGATCACGTGATCGATCTGGGTCCTGGCGCTGGCACCCAGGGCGGCAGCGTCTGCTTCGAGGGCAGCGTCGATGGCCTGCGTACCAGTGACACCATCACCGGTCGACACCTCGACGACCGGGCAGCTGTCAAGGCAACGGTGCGTCAGCCCTCGGGCAGCCTGGAGGTGCGCGGCGCCGCAACCCACAACCTTCAGAACGTGGACGTTGACGTGCCGCTGGGTGTGCTCTGCGTAGTCACGGGGGTGGCTGGTTCAGGTAAGAGTTCGCTCATCCACGGGTCGGTCGCCGGACGCGAGGGTGTGGTGGTGATCGACCAGGGCGCCATCAAGGGGTCGCGCCGCAGCAATCCCGCCACCTACACGGGACTCCTCGAGCCGATCCGAAAGGCTTTCGCCAAAGCGAACGGCGTCAAACCGGCCCTGTTCAGTTCCAACTCCGAGGGTGCCTGCCCCACCTGCAACGGTGCTGGCATTATCTTCACTGAACTCGGGGTCATGGCCACTGTCGAGTCCACCTGCGAGGACTGCGAGGGGAGGAGATTCCAGGCGTCGGTCCTTGAGTACACCCTGGGGGGACGCAACATCGCCGAGGTACTTGCCATGTCGATGACCGAGGCTGAAACCTTCTTCGGTGCGGGCAACGCCCGCACCCCGGCCGCCCACAGAATCCTTGACCGCCTGGTGGATGTGGGGCTCGGTTATCTGACCCTCGGCCAGCCGCTCACCACCCTCTCGGGCGGTGAGCGGCAACGCGTCAAGCTGGCGACGCAGATGGCCGAAAAAGGCGACGTGTATGTGCTTGATGAGCCGACCACCGGCCTGCACCTGGCCGACGTGCAGAACCTGCTCGGGCTCCTCGACCGGCTCGTCGATTCCGGCAAATCGGTCCTGGTGATAGAACACCACCAGGCGGTGATGGCGCACGCCGACTGGCTGATCGACCTTGGGCCCGGCGCGGGTAACGACGGCGGCCGGGTGGTCTTCGAGGGAACCCCAGCCGAACTCGTCGCCAGCAAAACGACGCTGACCGGCGAGCACCTGGCGGCCTACGTGGGCGGCTGACCGCGCCTAACCCGCCGGCTGGAGCGTAGTGCGCCCAGCGTATGCTCCCCGGTGGCCAGCCGCCCGATGCCGGTCCGGGAGGCGCGCTCCTTCGCCGAAGAACTTTTCCCGGAGGGTCCCGGACCGGTAATCGGACTGGGCCAGGCCCCGCTTTCGCAGTTCGGGCAGGACCCCCTCAATGAAGTCCTGATAGGAGCCGGGAATGGTCTGGTTGATGATGTTGATCCCGTCGATTCCCGCGTCCTGCCAGAATTCGAGCTGGTCGACGATTTGTTCAGGGGTACCAGCAATCTGCTGGTTGTACGCCCGGTAGCGCGCAACATCGGCGATCGTCGGATTCCCGCCAGGGACTGAGGCGAACAGGGCCTCAAGTACGCCGCGGGCGCCGTCGGTACGCACCTCGCCCAGAGTGGTGTCGAGGGGGAGCCCGCCGAGGTCAACCCCGATACCGCCGCCGATGTGCGCCACGATCGTATCCAGGTCCAGGTAGTCGTCGAGCTCAGCCCGCTTTCGCGACACCTCGGCTTCGGTGGATCCGACCACAAAGGAGAGCCCGGCAAAGAATTTGATGTCCTCGTCGCGGCGACCCAGTTCGCGGGCAAGGGCGCGGACCGATGCTGTCGTCTTCCGGGCGTAGTCCACATTGGGTGCGAAGAGGAAGGCTGCTTCAGCGTTGGCAGCGGCAAAGTGCTGCCCCCGTCCTGAGGAGCCGGCCTGGAACAGTAGGGGAGTGCGCTGCGGTGACGGAGCCACCAGGTGGGGGCCCTCCACCGAATAGCGGGCCCCGTGGTGATTGATCTTATGGACCTTCGACGGGTCGGCATGGCGGCCCGTCCGCTTGTCCTGGACGAGGGCGCCGTCGTCCCAGGAGCCCTCCCAGAGCTTGTAGCAGACCTCCAGGTACTCGTCGGCCCAGTCGTAGCGGCTGTCGTGTTCGACGAGCCCGTTGTGGCCGAAGTTCTTGAACGAATTTTCAAGCACGCTGGTGACAATGTTCCAGGCGACCCGCCCCTCGCTGAGATGGTCGAGGGTGGACAGTTGGCGGGCAAACTGGAATGGATGAGACTGAACGACGGAGCTGGTCAGGGCCAAACCGAGATGTTCGGTTGTTGCCGCCAGCGCCGATTGCAGGACCAGCGGGTCGTTGGCGGGAACCTGGAGCCCGCGCTCGATGTGGGACGTCCAGCCGCCCCCATGGTTGCCGTACAGCCCGACGACGTCGGCAAGGAAGAGCGCATCGAATTTCGCTTCCTCCAGCGTTCGCGCCAGGTCTGTCCACAGCCGCAGGTCATTGAATCGGTGTTGTTGGGCTTCGGGGTGGCGCCACTGCCCGCCGAGGATGTGGCTTGTGGTGTTCATCGCGAATGCGCTGAGGAGAAGACGTGGGCGTTCAGTGAAGACTGACATCAGGGGGTACCTCCGGTGGTGGATGAGGGGCGAGCGGTGGCGTCGCCGATGCTGTTCAGGCCAGTGGGGGTGGTGCTGTTGATCAGATAGTCGCCGACTGAGCGCGCTTTGAATAGCGCCGGGTTGTGGGTGGCCACCGTCCTCGCGTTGCGCCAGTGGCGGTCCAGTGCCTTGTCCTTGCCGACCGCCGACGCCCCGGCGACGTCGAATAATTCGCTGGTTGCCGCCAGCACCAACGGGGGAACCGAGACGTGAGCCTGGTCGACAGCCAGTTCGGCGCGGAGGAACGCTGCCTCGGGGGATAGTGCCAATGCCGGGTCGACGGCGGCGTCAAGGTCCCGGGCCGCCGCCGTCACGACGGCTTCGGCGGTGTACACCTTCGATGCCAGGACACCGACATGTTCCTGGATCTGGGGATCATCGCGGAACAGGCCGCCCGATCCCGTGTTGAAAGTCCGGATCCGGGCTTGAACGAGGCTCACCGCGTCGCGGCGGGCAGCGCGGCCGATCCCGGCCAGCACCGCAAGGAGGAAGAGTTGAAAAAACGCTGGTTCGAGCGTACTTGTCACCTTCCGCTGCAGGATGTCCCCGGACTCGACCGGCACCCGGTCAAAGCGCGCGGTGCCGGTCCCCGTCAACGGCTGACCAAAACCATCCCAGTCGTCCACGATCGTCACCCGCGGGTCGTCCGCCCTCACCAGCGCGTACTGTCTCCCTTCGAGCCCCTCAGTGCTCGCCATGACCACCACCCAGTCGGCGAAAATACTGCCGGTGGTGTAGAACTTTTCACCGGTGAGGAACCATTGCCCCTCCTCCTGGTGGAGCCTGGTCCGGGTTGTGCCGAGCGCGTTGCCCGAGCGTTCAGTGGCAGCGTTGCCGAAGATTTGGCCAGCAGCGATACGGGGGAACCAACGGTCCTGAAACTCTGCGGACTGCAGCGCGGCCGTTTCGACAAACGAAAAATGGGAGCGCAACAGGTGGGAGACATTCGAGTCCGCCTCTGCCAGTTCAGTGACGAGCCGGAAGAGGTGTTCATGGCTCACCGGATTGCCGCCGAACCGGGCGGGCACCCGAAGGGTGGTGAATCCTGCGTCCCTGAGCCACCCCACCTGGGCGAAGGGCAGGGTCCGGTCCGCTTCACGGGCGAGGGCGCCGTCGGCGATGCGCTGGAACACGGGCCGGAAACGCGCGGCGAGTTCCTCGTATCTGGCCTCTCCGGTGGCCGTACTCTGCTGTGGTGCGTACGGCTGCGGTACGTCCGGCTGGGGTCCGCTGTGCTGGGCGCTGGTGGTGGTGGTCATGGAGTTGTCCTTACGTGGTTGCGAGGGCGGCAATGCCGCTGCGAGTGGAGGCGTGGGCGCGAAGCCGGTGGCCCGGGTTGGAGTTGAGCAGCAGTTGGGTGTAATCACTGGTGGGATTGCCGAAGACCTCATTAGTGGGGCCCGTTTCGACGAGTTTCCCCCGGTGCATGACGCCAACGGCCGAAGAGATTCGTTCAACCACGTGAAGGTCATGGGAAATGAAGAGGTAAGTCAGTCCGAGTTCTTGTTGCAGGTCTGCCAGTAGGTCGAGGATCTGGGCCTGTGTCAGGACGTCGAGGGCTGACAGTGCCTCATCCAGCACCAAGGTGCGCGCCCCGAGCGCGAGCGCACGCGCAATTGCGACGCGTTGGCGCTGACCACCGGAGAGTTCAAGCGGACGTTTGTCCGCGAGGCTCGACGGAATATTCACCTGATCCAGGAGTTCGGCCACTCGTCTGGCACGGGTTGTCCTGGAGCCGATCCGGTAGTTCCGGAGGGGCTCGCCGATGATGTCGCGGATAGGTAGGCGAGGATCGAGCGCGGAATCGGGGTTCTGATAAACCAGTTGCAGGTGTTTCCACAATTCTCTCCTCTGCTGTCGGGAAGCGGAGGTGACGTCCTGTCCGTGGATAAGGATCTGTCCGGCCCCTGGATCGAGCAGGCGGAGAATCATGCGGGCAGTGGTCGATTTTCCGGATCCCGATTCTCCCACCAGGGCGAAGGTGGTGCCCTGGGCAACGCTGAAGGACACGCCGTCGACGGCCCGGTGCTGCTCGCCCGCCCTGTCAAAGTCCCGGATCAGGCCTCTTACTTCGATGGCCGCCGTTGCACCGGGCGCTGCGGTGGAGGCGGCTCTGGCCACCGCAGGGCTGAGCTGGGGAGCGGCCTCCTCCAGCAGCCGGACCGTGTACTCGTTCGCCGGCGCCGAAAGAATGTCAGCCACCAGCCGGTCCTCGAGGATGCGGCCTTGCCGCATCACGACAATCCGCACGGCGTGGTCGGTGGCTACCGCCAGGTCGTGGGTCACAAAAATGACTGCCGTGCCAAATTCGGTGGCCAGACGCTCAAAAACCTCGAGAATCTTCGCCTGGACGGTCACGTCAAGAGCCGATGTCGGTTCGTCAGCAATGAGCAGCTCCGGCCGGAGGCTGAAGGCAATCGCGATGAGAACACGCTGTTTCAGGCCCCCTGATAACTGGTGCGGGTACTGTTTCAGCCGTTCTTCAGGCCGGTCAATCCCCACCAGATCGAGTAACCGAATGACCTCAGACCGGATCGACTCACGGGATTGCCGGGGACCGCCGGAGTGCAGCCGGAAGACCTCGGACAGCTGGGAACCGATCGTTTTGACGGGATCGAGCGAGGCTCCGGGGTCCTGCGGTACCAGTGAGATCCGTACCCCCCGAATTTTTTCCAGGTCCTTCTCTCGCGCATCAGTGAGCGGGAGGTCTCCCAGGGAAATGGACCCCGCGGTCCGCTGCGCAGCTGCCGGGAGTAATCCGATGATCGATTTGGCCAGGGTGGATTTGCCCGAGCCTGATTCACCGACCAGTGCCACAATCTCACCGCGGCGGATGGTGAGGTCCACACCGTCGACGGCGGTCTTCGCCTCAGTTCCGCGACCATATTCGATCCGCAGTCCCTGGATGGTCAGCAGTGATTCGTCGGTCCAGCGAGGAGTTTGTGCCATTTTTACGGCGGGGTTGGGGCTGGGTCGTGCGTGGGTAACGTCCACTGGATGCTCCTGACTAGATTCTGAAGGTTTTGAGTAGCTGTCGGCCCAGGGTCGCCAGTAAAAGGACCGTCAGGACAATGACGAGGCCAGGCAGCGTGGTCAACCACCAGGCGGTCCCGAGATATTGCCGTCCTTCGGCGATCAGTAGGCCCCATTCCGGGGTGGGTGGTGGGGCGCCAAAGCCGAGGAAGCCCAACCCGGAGATGGCGAGGATTGCCGCACCCAGGTCAACCGCCAGCAACGCGAGGACGGGTCCGCTGGCATTCGGCAGGAGGTGGCGGGTAATGACTGACCAAAAAGTTCCACCGTTGAGGAATGAAGCCTCGATGAAGTCAAGATTGCGCACCCTCAACACCTCTGATCGGACCACTCGGGCGAAGGAGGCGACCGAGGCGATGCCGATGCCGACGCCCAGCGAAATTGGCCCGGGGGAGAAGGCGGTGACTATGACGAGCGAGATGAGAAAGCCGGGCACGGCCAGCAGCACGTCCACCAGCCGCATCGCTGTGGTGTCGGCGGCCCGTCCCGCGGTTGCGGCAATGATCCCGACGAGCGTGCCCACCACCAGACCGATGAGGACCGCGAGTCCCGCGGTGAGGAGGGTCTGACGCGTACCGAACACCACCCGGGTGAAGACGTCCCGGCCGAGATGATCGGTGCCGAAAATGTGGTCAGCGTCGGGTGCACGAAAGTTGTCGCCCGGCACCCCGTCGAGTGGGGAGAACGAGGTGAACAGGTCGGGAGCGAGCGCCCAGGCGGCGACGACGGTCAGGGGCGCCGCCGTCAACCAGAGGGACGGGCTACGAAGCGGTCCGCGCCGTCGTCGGGCTGACGGCACAGGAGCGGTCTCGGGCACCGCCGCCCCGAGGCCGGGACCGCCGTTCCTGCCTGGGCCTGGATCTGCAGTCAGTACTGGAGGGGGGAGATTATTGGTGGTTGGCACAGGGAAACCTTTATCGAAGGGATGTCATCAAGTAGCAAGGGCCCGCGGGGCGCCATCTCGACTGCTGGTGAGGATGCGGGGATCAAGGAGCGGATACAGGAGGTCAACTGCCAGGTTGACCACCACAAAAATCGAAGCCGTCAGGAGCACCAGTCCCTGCACCAACGGCACATCCTGGGTGGTGACTGCCGTCAGGACCACTGACCCGAGACCCGAGCGGGCGAAGACGGTTTCGGTGATCACCGACCCGGCGAAAAGCGTTCCAACCGTGATGCCCATGATTGTCAGGGCGGGACCCGCAGCGTTCTTCAGCGCGTGGCGGAAGAAGATCCAGGACCGTGAGGCACCCTTCGCCCGGAGCACATCAATGAAGGGCTGGTCATAGACGTGGTTGATGCTCTTGAGCAGCACCTGGGCCAGGGGAGCGGACACGACAGTGGCCAGTACCAGTACCGGGACGGCGAGGGACAGAAAGGAACCATCGGGGAACAACGACATGACTCCCCAGCGGATGGAGAGCAGATCGAGCAGCACAAGACCGAGCCAGAATGCTGGAATGGCCGCAAACAGGGGAGGCACGTTCACTAAAACCCGACGGATCACCGTCGAACGGGTGAGTGTCGCGGCGCCAACAAGGGAAACGGCGATGAGTACCGCAGTGATGAAGGCGGCGCCGGCCAGGGCGACGGTCGACCCGGCGACCCCACTGATCCGGTCCCACACTGACTGTCCGGAAGCCAGCGAGTACCCGAAATCACCGGAGAAGAGCCCCACCAGCTGGTTCAGGTATTGCGTCAACAACGGCTGGTCATAGCCGTACTGACTCTTCATGGCGTCGATCGCTGATTGATCGACCGCTGAGTCGGCGGTCAGGAAAATTGTTACCGGATCGCTGGGCAGAAGCTGTACGGCGAGAAAAACCGCAGTGTAGGCGAGCCACACCACCAACAGGGCCTGTCCTATCCGTTGCAAGAGATAGCGGATCATGGACGCTACCCGCCGGTTTTCCAGGCACCCTGGAATACCGGGGCGGTGCCGGACGTGAATTCAATCTGGGTCCCGCTGTGGGCACCGTAAACCTGGACCTCGTCCCAGAGCACCAGGGAGTAGGCCTTATCCACCACCAACGCATACTGTTCGTCGGCCAGCAGCTCATCGCGCTCTTCGAGTGAGGTTGCCGCACGCTCGGCCGCGAAGATAGCGTTGAGGTCTTCGTCGCTGGTGTGCGTCATGGTGTTGTTTTCCGGCTCGAAGATCGGGCCGAGACCGCCGTAGATGAACTGTCGGGTGCCGAAAAACTCCACCGCTGGGTCAGGCATTGCTGAGGCGAGAAAGGTGTTGTCGCCGGCGCGGTTGTTGAGCTTGACACCAATCTCACGCCACTGCTGTTCAATCAGCTCGAAGGCCGGTTTGATGACAACCGAATTGTTGGAACTAGTGACGGTCACCTCGAGTGCTATTCCGTCTTTGGCCCGGATGCCGTCGGCCCCGACTTTCCAGCCCGCCTCGTCGAGCAGCTGCCGTGCTTCCTCGGGCTGGTATTCGAGTTCTTCGGACAGGTCGGTGAAGCCGGGTGCCCGGTGGTTCAGGACCGAGGCAGCCAGTTCGTAGCTGTCGGACAGGACGGTGTCCTTGAGACTTTGCCGGTCAATACCAATCTGCAGGGCCCGGCGGACGTTCTCGTCGGCCAGCTTCCCGCTGCCGACCCGGACCGCGGCCATGTTCACTGTCAGGTCCACGCCCTTCGCCGGGAGAACCTGATTACCGGTCGCAGCAAGGGTTTCCTCATCCACCGGCTGGAGGCCCCTCACCAGGTCGACCTGCCCCGACTGGACCGCCCCAGCACGATGGGCGACCTCCGGCAGGTATTTGACGACGACCTTGTCGAGGTACGCGTCACCCTGGTTGTCAGCGGTTTCCGGCGCCCAGGCGTAGTCCGGGCGCTTGGCCAGTACTACTTCCTCATCAGGCTTCTCGGACTCGAAGGTGAAGGGTCCGGACCCGGATATCTGGGAGATGGCTGATTGCCCTGCCGCATCCAGCTCAAGTGTTGCGGGGGACACCAACCCGGCGGTGACCGAGGTGGTGGCCCGCAGGAAGTTCGCGTTGGGGGAGGACAGCGTCACCAGCACCTGATCAGCACCGATCACCTCGGCCGACTCGTACCCGGCGAAGTCCACATTCGGTTGAATCTGGGCCGCCTCAATCCCAAAGCCCTGGGCGTCGAGGTTCAGTTTGACTGCCTCGGCGTCTACCGGGGTGCCATCACTGAACGTCACATCGGGTCGAATGGTGAAGGTGAACTCGGTTGCGTCTGCGTTGGCGGAGAACTCGGAGGCTATCCAGGGGACAATCTCACCCTGGTCGGCGTCGTAATACGTCAGGCGGTCCAGGACGCTGTTGAGGACATTGGACTTTTCATAGAACCTCGCGGACTGGGTCTGCCAGTTATTGATGGGGGTCACCTCGGCATATACCAGGGTGCCGCCCTCGACCGGCTGTCCACTGGCCACATTTTCACCCGGAGCCGTAGTGGCGGTCGAACCGCAGGCGGTGAGCGCCACTGCCGTAAGGCCGATGAGCGCCGCTACCCGCAGGGACCGCCGGCGTGGACCGGGGTTGGGCGGTAGGACGTTGTGGTGTGAGACGGTGCGGGAAATCATGTCGATCCTCTCAGTCGTGATCGAGGTGCCCTACCCACGCACGCTGAAGCATCTGACCGCCAGGAATGGGGTCGACACCAACGGGGGATAAAACTTTCTCCATCGGTCCTGGCAGTAGCACCGGCCCCGAGGGGTGGTTGCTGCGGCTTCAACGAGCCAGGTCTCTCAGCCGCTCTGGATGGTTGTTCAGTCCGGGGGAGCGATACCCTGCGGACTACGGCGATCTAATCGCATAATGATGGGGCGATCAAGAAAGTCCTGATGTGTACGACTTCCGACGCAACATTCAGCATTGGCAGGCCGGTGCAGGTGGGTATACATTTCGGTATGAGGGAGATCAGCACGGAGTGGCGGGTGATCGATAACGTTGCGACGGCATGGTTCGACGCGCGTTCGCTGACCGTCGGGGCGGCGCTGGCCGGACGCATCCTGGAGTTGACACCCGGGGTCGGGACCGATCTGCGCAGGACCGGCGTCCGAGTGCGCCTCGACTCGGACCGCCACGCCGAGACAGTATCGGCGGCTGCGCAGGATCTTGGGCTAACGGCGAACCCTGCCGTGCTGCAGCAACTGAGCGTCGTCGTCGAATCCCCAAATCCGTCTGGGGTGAGGGCATTCTGGCAACGCGTGCTCGACTACGCGCCTGCTGACAACGGCGGTCTGGCGGATCCGTTGCGGCGCGACCCCGCGCTACGGATCCGGCAGTCGACCGAGCCGCGGCCGTTGCGAAACCGCATCCACCTGGACGTGGTGCGGCCGCCTGCGGAGGTCGAGCGGGCGGATCTTGGTCCCGCATCAGGACCGTTCGAAGTCCGTCACACCGACCCCGACGGCAACGAGGTAGACCTGGTGCCTGGCGCGGCGCTCAGCGGGGGAATCGGCACAGCCGACTGGCAGACGGTGTTCAGCGCGATGGCGTGCTACCGCACCACCTCATCGACCCAGCAGCGAGACCTGACCACCGCAGCAGCGGCCCTGGCCGATAACACGGGCTTCCCGCTGCTCATCGATTTACGCCCCGGGCTGGTGATCTTCGACAGCGGCAAGGACCAGTGGGAGGGCGCCGCCGACGGTCTCGACCCCGATTTCGCCCACCTCGCTGGGGGACTGCAGACCGTGGCACGCGAACTCGGAGCCACTGCGGACCACGGGCTGCCACGCTTCCCCCAACTCTTCTTCGACGCCGCCGACGTCGAGGCGGTTCGTGCGTTCTGGGTCGCCGCACTCGGATACACCCGCGACCAGCGGGCCGGGGTTAGCGACATCCAGGATCCGCTGCAGCTGAACCCCGTGTTGGTATTCCAGGAGATCGACGCTTCCGAAACCGAGCGCCGTCGCCAGCGCAACCGCTTACACGTCGAGCTTGACGTGCCGCCGGACCTTGCGCAGACGCGCCTCGCCACCAGCGTCGCTGCTGGTGGCAGGCTCCTTGACGAATCCGAGGATCACTGGCGGGTCGCCGACCCAGAAGGCAACGAGTTGGTGATCGTCAGTAGTTCATAATCTTCCGTCAGGCTGGCGGTACAGGGAGTTCCCGGATCCGCTGCTGAACTCTTCACACAAACGCCGATAATCTACATTATGTCAACTAACGGATATCTGGTGGTCAGAAACACGAGTCTTTCGTCATGGTCATTTTGATTCGCGCGTCAGAGACGTTGGTGTCCGGCCACTGCTCAGAGCGCACCTCAATTCCCGATGCAGTTCCCTGGCGGACACCTGCGGCGATTGATACTGCGGTCACCACATTAACCTGCTCCCCTGGGCCGATGACGTAGCCCTCAGCCGGTTCGGCCCGGTCCAGTATGGCTTGAACCTCAGGGTCCTTTGTTAGCGTCGAGCTCACGCCGAGGGTAGTGCCTGGGCCTGACTGCATCGGAATAATGTAGGCGTCCTCCACCACCATGTCCTGAGCATCCAGCAGCTTCACTTCCGTGACGGTGACCGGCTGATCTCCGTTGTTGGTGATTATCTCACCAACGAGAGTTTTCCCCTCGCTTGGCGGCACATCCACGAAGCACATTTCGTCGGTGCCCCCATCAGTGAGGACGCTGGAATATCCCGGGCTGACGGAGCAGCCCGCCCCTGCCATCAGGAGGGCAAGTGCGAGCAGGGTGGTCGCGCTGTTTCGCTTCGCATGCATTCTGTCCTCGGTTCAGCGATTCTTGCGGGGCTTCAGCAATTCCACCGACCCTGCTGGAATAATCCCAATCTCGGCCCCAAGCCCGGACGCGCCGCACTCGAAGCTAAACACTCCGAAGTCGCTTATGCAAGAGGTAGATCGACTCCGCCACGTGATCCCCAATGGCGAGCATCCCGGGCGGACCTGTGACCCCGGCGCCGTCGTAGCTCGACAGAGGGGAGCCGGCCTTAGCCGATCGTTGTGCTCGTCCCGTCGGTGCTATCCAGGACATAGACCACCTCGGCGGCGTCCGGCCACCCTTCAAGGAGGCCTTCGACATGATCGCCGCCTTCCTGGTTCGTTACCTCTGCTGTGATGTGGTCAATCATGCCGTCAAGGACTTGTACGAGCACCTGATGTGATGCGCCGTCCGGTCCAATGAAGCGGGCCCGCACCGGATATACCTGGTTGTGTGGCACAGCGCGGGGCAACCCTTCCGGGACCTTGAAGTATGCAGTGCCTGTGAACTCGTCGTCCCAGTAGACCTCCTCGGCGGCATCCAGCTGGGCGCGGAGCTCCTGAGCCCCCCTTTCCTCGCTGGCGCTGAGGATGCCCCCCACCAGTTTTCGAACTTTGCTGTCCAGCGGCCGTACCTGTTCGGACTGATCCTCGAGCATGGCCAGGAACTCCCGCCTTCTGGCTGCAGCACGATCACCAACGAATCCGGCGGCGATGAACGCTGCCGTACCGGCGGCCATCCATCGTCGCGGGTGCTGGATCCCGACCTGGCGCAGCTTGTTCTCCAGTCGCAAATCGATAGCCTCACTGGTGTCAGCGAAACGAAGCGTGGCAGCTCCTGTAACGACCCCGGCCAGAGCCCTGAGCGGTAGCCGCTTGCCGCCGATCGTAACGCCAACGTAGAGCCCCGACACTACGGCCGAGACCACCCGCATGACGCGGCGCTGCTGTCCGTCCAGCCTGGAAGGATCGACGAGCGTGACGGCGCCCATCACGGCGGTTGACGCGACACCGAAAGCGGGTGACGCCGGATCGACGAGTGAATAGCGTTTCTCATTGGTCATGGGTGGTCCTCTCGAGGCGGGTTCTTCACTGGGATCGAACAAACCCCACGTCCCCTACCGCTAGCCTGCTGCGATGGCACGAGCCGTATGAAACGATCTCTACATGTGGTTTGAATCGTGGGATCAGATTATCCGAGTACTCATCATTGGATCGGTATCGTATGCCGCGCTGGTGGTGCTCCTGCGGGCGTCGGGCAAACGTACCCTTAGCCAGCTCAATGCTTTTGACTTCATCGTCACCGTTGCCCTGGGATCTACACTTGCCACCATCCTGCTCAGTGCTGAGGTCTCCTTCGCCCAGGGACTGACTGCACTGGTGCTACTGGCGTCGCTTCAGTTGGTGGTCGCCGCGATGTCGGCACGTTGGCCCCGAATACGTTCGTTGGTCACGGCCAAGCCGGTTGCCCTGGTCCTTGGAGGGCAACTGCAGGCTGACGAACTGCGCAGAAACCGTCTGACGGAATCCGAGGTACGTCAAGCAATTCGCACCGCTGGCTCAGGAGACCTATCTGACATTGCGGCTGTGATACTCGAAACCAACGGCACCCTCAGTGTCATTCCTACGGACAAGATCGGTAGCGGATCCGCGCTCGACGAAGTCACCAATTGGCCAGGTGCCGGTACGCCATGACCAGCCCCCATGACGGAGTAGGCTCCGACTCAGCACTTGGGGTACGCCTGCGATCGGCCGAAGAACTGGCGCGGCGGCTCGACAAACCGATGGGCATCCTGGGCATCATTTTCCTGTTCATAGTGCTCGGACAGGTGCTGGCTGAGGATCCGACGCTTGTCCTGGTGTTCAGTATTGTCGGCTGGCTGTTCTGGGTAATTTTCGTGGGTGAGTTTCTGTTGCGAGCCTACATCGCCAGTTTCAGTGCCGCGTTCTGGCGGAAGAACTGGTGGCAGGTAGTTTTCCTGCTTGTCCCGTTCCTCAGATTTTTTAGGGCGCTGCAGGCGTTCAGGATGTTGCGGGCGGCTCGCTTCGCGCGGTTCGGCGGAATCCTCTCTGCCAGCGTGCGAGGCTCCAGATCCGCTGGCAGACTGCTTTCCGGCAGGATCGGCTGGCTTGGGGCAGTGACAGCAGTAGTGATTCTTGCCGCTAGCCAATTGCTCTATGCCACCGGGTCCCACGAGTCCTACACCGACGCTTTGTTCGAAGCCTCGATGGCAACAATTACCGGTACCGGGATCACTCCGACAGACCATTTCGCCCGCGCACTCCAGGTGCTGCTGGCCATCTACTCTGTGGCGGTTTTCGCGACCCTCGCCGGTTCCCTCGGAGCGTTTTTCCTCAGGGACCAATCGCCCACGGTGGAGTCCGGACAGCCGGCCGACGGCGCTCCCCCGCTTTCGGAAGATAGTGCCCAGAAAAGTGGCTCATCCCCGGCCAAGTGGTTGCGCGACCGTTAGTGTGCTGGTGCACCACTCTTGTGTGACCCAGGGGGTCCAGGGGCCACTTGTGACCGTCACCCAGCACGCGCCCGGACTGCCCACGCCGTCGCGTCGATCATAAACGGCGGTGCGGGAAGCAGTTCGGCGCAGGCCTTCCGGAGATACTCCCGACCCGTGGGGTCCAGCCCGTTCATATAATCACCGGCCGGCCCGACGCCGAGAGTGAAGGGCTCCCACCAGCCGGCGAATGAGTCGAACTCCACCCGCACGCTGAGACTCCCCTGCTCAATCTCGTTCAAACCCGCGGCCTCGAACAATTCGGCCAGGTGCCCATCAGCGGTCCCCGCACGCCTAGCCTCTGATGCCGTGGGTCCGCCGACCTCCTCGACGGCCCGCCAGAAGGTGGCCAGCGGTCCGCGGCCGCCAGCGTTATCCCAGACACACGCTGCCACTACCCCACCGTTGCGCGTCACCCGGCCCATTTCCCGCAGGCCCGCCACCGGATCGCTCATGAAGTGAACCACCAGCTGCGCCAACGCGATATCGAACACGCTGTCAGGAAAGGGCAACTCCTCGGCTGTGCCGGGACGGATGTCGACTCCGGGGAGCCGGGTCCGCGCCGCAGCAACGAACGGCTCTGACGGGTCGACCGCCGCAACCAGGCCAGCGCCCACCCTAGATACCAGCCGGGCCGTCAGAGCTCCGGGGCCGCACCCCACGTCGAGGCACCGGAGGCCAGCTCCGACGTCAACCAGCCGGACAAACTCTGCAGCCAGAGGCACTGAGTACTGGCCCATGAGCCGGTCATAGGCGTCAGCTGCTACGGTGAAACTCACCCTCCCAACCTACTCCGACGGCCTTTACGCCGGTAGGGGCGAAGCGGCTCCGGTTCCGGGCGTCAATGGTTGCCGGGAACCCCCACCGGGCGTAAGGTCCCGTCATGGACATCATTCTGGTTCCCGGTTTCTGGCTTGACGCGTCGTCATGGGATGACGTGACTCCCCCGCTCACGGCTGCTGGACACCACGTCCATCCCCTCACCCTTCCCGGCCTGGAAGCCAAGGATGCGCCCCGGGCCGGCATCGGCCTCCGCCAGCACATCGACGCCGTCGTGGCCGCTATCGATGCAGTGGACCGGCCTGTGGTGCTGGTCGGACATTCGGCGGGCGGTGCCATCATCTACGGCGCTATCGACCAGCGGCCCAACCATGTGCTCCGCGGGATCTATGTGGATAGCGGACCGCTCGGCGAGGGCGGCGTGATCAACGACCAGCTGCCAGCGGACGGCAACGAAATCCCGCTCCCGGCCTGGGATGTCTTCGACGCTGAGGACCTCGTTGACCTCGACGACGACGTCCGGCAGGCGTTCATCCGCCGAGCTATCCCGCAGCCCCTGGGGGTGGCCACCGACCAGCAGCGACTGGTCGACGAAGGCCGCTTCAGGGTGCCGGCGACGGTTATCTGCTGCGAGTTCACCTCTGAACAACTTCAGCACTGGATGGATGCGGGCGATCCGAACGTTTCCGAACTGACCCATATCCACAATGTCGAGTATGTCGACCTGCCCACCGGTCACTGGCCCCAGTTCACCCGGCCGGCGGATCTCAGTGCGGCGATCCTCGCCGCCGTCGACCGCTAGGCTATCGCCGACCGCCACCTCAGGCCAGAAAAGTAGTGGCCCTGCAGGTAAGCGGTAGCGCAACCACTCATCTGCAGGGCCCCCACTTTTCTGCGCAACTGGGTTCCGCGCAACTGGGTTCCGCGCAATTGGATGCCGCGCAACACCGGTGCAGGGAGAGTCCCAGAGCGCTAGGAGCCGTTGATATTGACCAGCCAGGCGACCCCATACCGGTCTTTGCACATGCCGAAACTGTCTCCCCACGGTGCTCGCTCCATCGGGACAGTCACCGTGCCGCTGCCTGATAGTTTGTCCCAGTAGCCGCGGAGCTCCTCCTCGTCCTCGCCGCTCAGCGACACCGAGAAAGTGTCCCCTTCCGTGTACTCCATGCCGGTAGGGATGTCGGCGCCCATCAGCATCAGCCCGCCTTCAGTTTCGAGCTGCCCATGCATGATCTTTTCCGCATCGGCCGGGTCCTGGGCCGCCTGGAATTCATCAAAAGTGCTCATGGTCAGCTCGCCAGCGAAGACCGACTGGTAGAAGGTCATGGCCTCCCGGGCGTTGCCTTTGAAATTGAGGTACGGATTGAGTCGGGTAGCCATGGTGATCTCCTTCGATTTGACGGAAGCTAGCGGGTGCAGGCCCGGGGCCTGTGCGGCGCTCCTACCAACCCGGTGGGAGTCAGCCGGTGGCGGCAAACCGTTTGGCAGACCGTGCCTTGTGTTTCTCGGCTTCAACCTCTCGGTCCTTGGGCGGCGCGGTGGTGACGAGGTCCGCGAGCAGATGCGCTGTCACATGGGCTATGCGTTCGACGGCGGCGTCAAACGCCTCCTGATTTGCCTTCGACGGTCTGGTGGAACCACTGACTTTGCGGACGAATTGCAGGGCCGCCGCGTGAATCTCGTCGTCGGTGGCTGACGGTTCAAAATTGGACAGAGTTCGAATATTTCTGCACATATTCCCTAGCGTAGGCCTAGTTCACCCCGGGGGGAATAGCCTCCTCAGTTCCCGATTGCGCCCTCACCATGCCTAGAGTTGAAGCACTCCCCAGCGAAGGATCACGATGCATTTCGAACGACACGGCAGCGGTACTCCCCTCCTCCTGGTGCACGGCCTGGGCTCAAGCCTTCGCACCTGGGACCCGATCATGCCGGCGCTGACCGCCGGGCGGGAAGTGACCGCCGTGGACCTGCCGGGGTTCGGCAACACGCCGCCGCTCATCGGGCCGGTGACGATCGGCACGCTGACGGATACCGTCGAACGTTTCATCGAAAGCGAGGGCCTACAGGACACAGCTCTGGTGGGCAGTTCGATGGGTGCCCGAATTGTCCTTGAGCTGGCACGGCGCGGCCATCCGGGCAGCACTGTTTCACTTGACCCCGGAGGGTTCTGGACCGACCGTCAACGGCTGATCTTCGGGACCAGCATCACCGCCTCGGTCGCCCTGGTACGCGCAATCCAGCCCGCGCTCCCCTTCCTGACCGGCACAGCCATTGGTCGCAGCGCGCTGCTGGCGCAGTTCTCGGCTAAACCCTGGCAGCTCGATCCTGGTCTGGTCCTCACCGAGCTGCAGGGTTTCGCGTCCTCGCCAGGACTGGACGAGGCCCGCCGGTCCCTGATCGAAGGGCCCACCCAGCAGGGCGCCCCCGCCGGATCCCTCTCCGGCAACGTGGTGATTGGGTGGGGGCGACGCGACCGGGTGACCTTCCCCAGCCAGGCGGCCACCGCCCAGCAGCGCTTCCCTGATGCGACTTTGCACTGGTTCGAGGAGAGCGGACACTTCCCACACTGGGATCAGCCCGCAGAGACAGCCCGGCTGATTCTCGACAGCACCTCGTGAACGTGCCGCGCCTCAGCAAAAACGCCCCCGCCGAAGGGCGGACCCGACCAACCGGCCGAGCCGTAGCGGGCTGGCTTGCTGCGGACCTGGTGCTGATCACTGGATTCGCAGCGACCGGGCGGTCCACCCATGAGTCGGGACTGGCGATCCTCGGCGTCCTGGGCACTGCCGCACCCTTCCTCACCGCCTGTCTCCTCACCTGGGGCGCGTCCAGGGCCTGGCGGTCGCCGTCGGCGCTGTGGCCGACGGGGATGCTGATCTGGCTGGGTACCGCCGTCGGCGGATTGGGGATTCGAGCCTTACTTGGCGGCGGCATGGCGATCAGCTTCCAGCTGGTCGCCGTCCTGGTGCTCGGTGCGGTGCTGCTCCTCCCCCGCGCTATCGCTGCCATGGTCCTGCGGTGGCGGAGCACTTCACGATAAGTTAGCCGAAGAGTTTGTTCCCCAGCCAGTCCCCCACCATTGCCTAGGAGACCCCCAATGATCACCGCATTTGTTTTGATCCAAACTGATGCCTCCCGGATTCCGGAGTGCGCGCAGGAAATTTCCGAAATCGAAGGCATCAGCGAGGTCTATTCGGTGACCGGCGAATGGGACCTCATTGCCATTGCCCGGGTCAGCCGCCATGAGGACCTCGCGGACGTCATAGCCGACCGACTGTCCAAGATTGAGGGCGTGGAGTCGACCACCACCCAGATCGCGTTCCGCTCCTACTCGAAGCACGATCTGGACACCGCCTTCTCGTTGGGCTTCGAAGGCTAGGATGCGCGTTGAGATTGCGGTTCAGGACACTGCCGGGGCGGCGATCGCGTACGACGCCGGTGCGGTGCGGTCCGAACTCTGCGTTGCCCTGCCGCTGGGCGGTCTGACGCCCTCGGTCGGTCTGATTCGGCAGATCAGAACAACAGTCCCCGGGCTGCCGCTGCACGTGCTGATCCGTCCGCGTCCAGGGAGTTTTGTCTACTCTCCCGCGGAACTGGAGCTGATGGCCGGCGACATCTCGGCTGCCGCGGACGAGGGCGCGGCTGGCATCGTGGTCGGGGTCCTGACGGGCTCCGGCGGAGTGGATGCTGGTGCCGTCAGGGCCTTGCGGCAGGCCGCCCCAGGGCTTGAATACACCTTCCACCGCGCGATCGACCACACTCCTTCGCCGCTTGCCGCCCTCGACGCGATCGCTGCTGCCGGTTTCACGCGGGTCCTGACCTCCGGTGGGGCTCCGACCGCGCGGCAAGGCATCGCAGCCCTGCAATCGATGGCGGCCGCTGGCAGCGGCCTAACCATCCTGGCCGGGGGCGGGGTGACCATCGGCGACCTGCCGGCGCTCGCCGCGGCAGGGATTTCCGAAGTCCACCTCTCGGCCAAGTCGGTTCACCGCCCCAGCGGCTCCGGCGTGCCACTCGGCGCGTCAGACACGGAAGGCGCCAGCTATCAGGTCACCGACCCGGTGCTGGTCGCCGCAGTCATAGATCAGGCCACCCGGCTGGGCTAGGCCACACCACCGGTTACCCGCACCCACTTCTCGAGCGAGCCCTGCGCTGCCCCCGAGTCAATCGAATGCTCCGCACGCAGCATTGCCGCATTGATCCGGTCGATCAGCGGCGTGTCGTGAGCCACGTCGAACGCCACCAGGCCTGCGGCAGCATTGAGCACGACGGCGTCCCGGACCGGCCCCCGCTCCCCCGCCAACAGTGCCCGCACCACACGCGCGTTGCTGGCACCGTCGGCCCCGCGGAGGGCCTCGACCGGCGACACCGGCAACCCGAAGTCGGCCGGGTGGACCTGCTGCTCCGTCACCGTCCCGCCGCGGACCTCCCAGATGGTCGAGGAGCCACTGGTCGTCAGCTTGTCCCGACCGTCGCTGCCCCGGAACACCAGGGCCCGGATCCCCCGCGCCGCCAATACTCCCGCCATCAGCGGCGCCATCCGCTCGCTGGCGCATCCCATGGCTTGAGCATCGACCCCCGCCGGGTTGCTCAGCGGCCCAAGAAAATTGAAGGTCGTGGGGACACCCAGTTCACGCCGCGGGACCGCGACGTGGCGCATTGACGGATGGAACACCTGGGCGAAGCAAAAGGTGATTCCCGCCTCCTCGGCCGAACGGGCGACGTCGTCAATCGAGAGATCCAGCCGGACACCCAGCGCCTCGATCACGTCTGCCGCGCCGGCCGACGACGAAGCACTGCGGTTTCCGTGCTTCACCACTTTCGCCCCGGCGCCCACGGCCACCAGCGACGACATGGTCGAGATGTTGAGCGTGTTGAGCCCATCCCCGCCGGTGCCCACAATGTCCAGGGTGGGCCCTGGCACGTCGATGCGGTGGGCCCGAGCCAGCATTGCCTCGACCAGCCCGACCAGTTCACCGACCGTCTCCCCCTTGCTTCTCAAACCGACGAGGAATCCCGCGATCTGGGCATGGGAAGCGTCGCCCTCCATGATCTGGTCCATCGCCCAGCGGGTCTGATCGGAGGTGAGATCGTCCCCCCGGATCAGCGCGGAGATGAGTACGGGCCAGGTCGGGGATCCGCCGTCGGGGCTTGAAATCGTCGTCACACCTCAAGGTTATCTACGAATTGTAGAAAGTCATCTGTTCACTACTTCCGCGCCGTTACTGGGATGCCGAGTCCTTCGCGGTGCCGGGGACGCGCCGGGGCATCCCCAGCATTGGTGAACTGGCCCTTTTTAGAGACATAATGGCTCTGTGACATCTGCGACTCAAGCCCCCAGCACCACGGCGCATCCAACGCTGAACCGCCCCAACATGGTCTCCGTAGGAACCGTCGTTTGGTTGTCCAGTGAATTGATGTTTTTTGCCGGACTATTCGCCATGTACTTCACCCTGCGTTCCACCTCGAGTGAGATGTGGGCAATGGAGACTGAAAAGCTGAACGTACCGTTCGCCTTGATTAACACGATCATTCTCGTGTTGAGCTCGGTGACCTGCCAGTTCGGTGTATTCGCAGCCGAGCGGTTGCAAGCACGCCGCACCGGCAGCGTCTTCTCCCCCCTCAAGTGGGGAATGATCGAATGGTTCCTCCTGACCTTCCTCATGGGTTCCATCTTCGTTGCGGTTCAGGGCTACGAGTACGCGGTATTGGTTTCGGAAGGCGTCTCCCTTTCATCCAACGCCTACGGCTCGTCGTTCTACCTGACCACCGGGTTCCACGGTCTCCACGTGCTGGGCGGGCTGATCGCCTTCCTCTTCATCATTGGCCGCGGATTCGCCGCGAAACGGTTCGGTCATTTTGAGGCCACCTCAGCAATTGTTGTGTCGTACTACTGGCACTTTGTTGATGTTGTCTGGATTGCACTGTTCATCATCATCTATTTCCTGAAGTAACCCTTAGTTGAACACTCTTCTACTAGGTGTAGAATTCCATCAAGTGGTACCGGCAGTGATTGCACGACAGAAGGCAGGAACCAGCAAGTGAAGGCACTTTCGCAAAGGCGACGTCATCCCCTGGCAGCGGTAGCTTTGTTGCTCATCGGATTACTCTTCACGGGCGGCGTCTATGCCCTGGCGAGCAGCACCAATGACGCCCAGGCCCAGTCCTTCTCGGCCGACGAGGTCGACGAGGGCGAGAAGCTCTTCATCGCCAACTGCGCCACCTGCCACGGCATGGGCGCAGTCGGATCCGATAACGGCCCGTCACTGGTTGGCGTCGGCGCCGCATCGGTGGACTTCCAGGTGGGCACCGGGCGCATGCCCATGCAGATGCAGGGACCCCAGGCGCAGGTCAAGCCACCACAGTTCGACGACGAGCAGACCATGCAGATGGCCGCTTATGTCGCCTCCCTGGGTGCCGGACCAGCCATTCCGAGCGAGGACATGCTCGACACGTCCGACGCCGACCCAGCAAACGGTGGAGTTGTCTTCCGCGTCAACTGCGCAATGTGCCACAACGCGGCAGCAGCCGGCGGCGCGCTGACCCGCGGCAAGTACGCTCCAGCACTGTCCGGCTCGACGGCGAAGCACACCTACGAGGCAATGGTTACCGGTCCGCAGAACATGCCAGTGTTCAGCGACGCGAACATCACCCCCGAGGACAAGCGCGACGTTATCGCGTTCCTTGAGACCATCGACGAGCAGGGCTCCCCCGGTGGAGCCGACCTCGGTTCGCTGGGTCCAGTCTCTGAAGGTCTGTTCATCTGGGTCGCAGGGCTAGGCGTCATTATCGCGTTCACTGTCTGGCTGACGGCCCGGTCGTCCTAAACCACATGACGCTCCATCAGCTGCCTCAAGGCTGCACCACCACACTTAACAACAGACCACAAGCGAAGTTTTATCAGAAGGATGCGAGGGATCATGGCCGATCATAGTCACGGCAGTCCAG
The DNA here is from genome assembly GCF_054510775.1 of Arthrobacter sp. TMT4-20. Lineage (NCBI taxonomy): Bacteria > Bacillati > Actinomycetota > Actinomycetes > Micrococcales > Micrococcaceae > Arthrobacter > Arthrobacter sp. TMT4-20. The sequence continues at coordinate 56,569 of NZ_JBTNDW010000002.1, forward strand.
AGAGTACTGGCGTCGTTGCTAGGCCCGGTCAGGGCGATGTGCAGAAGTTCCAGAACCCTGGCTTGCCTCCACACCGTCCCCGCCTGGCTGACCGGGATCCGCGTGCGGAGAAGCGCGCGGAGCGACAGGTAGCGATTCTGTTCCTGGTGTCGATTATTGGCACCATCCTGTTTTTCGTTGGGTACTTCCTCATCCCCCTGGACGAGACCATCGAGACGCTCCGCCTGCAGAACCTGACGCTCGGCCTCGGCACGGCGTTCGCGATGCTCGGCATCGGCGTGGGAATTGTTCACTGGGCCAAGACACTCATGCCTGACCACGAAGTATCCGAGGACCGGCACGAGATCCGCACCGAAGCCGACCGCGCCGATGCGGAAAAGATCATCAACGACATCGTTGAGGAAACCGGCATCAAGCGTCGCCCGCTGATTCGCAACACCCTCCTTGGTGCGATGCTTCTGGCACCGCTCCCGGCCGTCTTCATCTTCCGCGATCTGGGCCCCTTGCCCGGCAACGTGCTGCGGCAGACCTATTGGGAGTCGGGAACCCGGCTTGCGCGGGACCCGAGCGGCACCCCGATCAAGGCTTCAGACGTCACCATCGGTTCGGCTTTCCACGTCATCCCTGAAGGGCTCTCGGATTCTGAGCACTATCTGGAGGAGAAGGCCAAAGCGGTTGTCCTGCTGATGCGCCTGAACCCCGAGTCGCTGAATCCCTCCCCTGGCCGTGAGGACTGGGGCTATGAAGGCATTGTTGCCTACTCCAAGATTTGCACGCACGTGGGTTGCCCTGTTGCTCTGTACGAACAGCAGACCCATCACCTGCTTTGCCCGTGCCACCAGTCGACGTTCGACCTCACGCAGGAATGCAAGGTCATCTTCGGACCGGCGACACGACCGCTACCGCAGCTGCCCATCGCCGTTGATGACGAGGGCTACCTCATCGCCACGAGCGATTTTCAAGAGCCAGTAGGACCAAGTTTCTGGGAGCGTGGCTGACATGAGCAGCACGACATCACAAAGTACCTACCAACCCAAGACAAGCGTTGGCAAGATCACCAACTACGTTGACTCACGAGTCGGCGGATCCGGGATGGTCAAGGAGTTCGGGCGGAAGATCTTCCCCGATCACTGGACTTTCATGTTCGGTGAGGTGGCGCTGTACTCCTTCGTGATCCTGCTCCTGTCAGGAACCTTCCTGACCTTCTTCTTCGATCCCTCGATGGCAGAAACCCACTATGACGGTAGCTATGTGCCGTTGCGCGGGGTCGAAATGTCCGAGGCATACGCCACGGCGTTGAACATCTCCTTCGATGTCCGCGGCGGGCTGTTCATGCGGCAGGTCCACCACTGGTCTGCGTTGCTCTTCGTCGCAGCAGTCTCCGTGCACATGCTCCGCGTCTTCTTCACCGGTGCGTTCCGGCGTCCCCGCGAACTGAACTGGGTTGTCGGTTGCGTTCTGTTGATCCTGGCCATGGCTGCCGGCTTCACCGGTTACTCACTCCCCGATGACCTGCTGTCCGGTAACGGCCTGCGCATCATCGACGGCGTCATCAAGGCCGTCCCGGTTGTTGGCACATACATCAGCTTCTTCCTCTTCGGGGGCGAATTCCCCGGCACAGTGGTTATTCCACGGCTTTACGTGCTGCATATCCTGCTGATCCCCGCGATCATCCTGCTGATGATCGTCATCCACCTCTTCATGGTGGTGACCCACAAGCACACCCAGTTCCCCGGCCCAGGCCGCACGAACGACAACGTGGTCGGCTTCCCCGTCGGCCCGGTCTACGCAGCGAAAGCCGGTGGATTCTTCTTCATCGTGTTTGGCATCATCGCAGCGATCTCGGCGGCGTTCACGATCAACCCGATCTGGAACTACGGCCCGTACGATCCCTCCCCCGTGTCGGCTGGCACCCAGCCCGACTGGTACATCGGTTGGGTGGACGGTGCGTTGCGCCTCATGCCGGGGTGGCTCGGTGGGCTGCCGTTGGAGTGGAACATCCCGATGCCATGGGGCGTGAACACCCTGTCGCTGAACGTGTTGCTTCCCGCCCTCGTTCCGGCCGGAATCGTGTTCGGCCTGATGTTCGCCTGGCCGTGGATTGAGTCCTGGTTGACCAAGGACAAGCGGGAACACCACCTGCTCGACCGTCCGCGCAACGCACCGTTCCGCACCGCGGTTGGCGTGTCCGGCGTAGTGTTCTACTGCGTCATGTGGGCAGCGGCCAGCTCGGACCTCATTGCCACCCACTTCTTCGTATCCCTGAACGATGTGACCTACTGGCTGCGGGTGCTGTTCTTCGTGGGCCCGATCATCGGCTTCATGGTGGCACAGCGTATTGCTCTGGCTCTCCAGCGCAAGGATCGCGAGATCGCCCTGCACGGTCGGGAAACCGGCCGGATTGTGCGGCTCCCGCACGGCGAGTTCATCGAGGTCCACGAACCACTCGACGAATACAAGCGCTACAACCTGGTCAACTACGAGTCTGCAGGAGTGTTGCCAGCCGAGGCGGATGTCAACGGACACGTCACCCGGACCGAGAAGGCCCGCGGCTGGCTGTCACGCTTCTTCTTCGAAGACAGGGTGGCACCGGTAACGCCTGCGGAGTTGGCGGCAGCGCATTCTCACGCACACCACGACGAGATCGCCGAGCAGCACGACAAAGCGGCAATCTCCAAGTAGCACGACACGATAAAGAACCCGGTCCAGCGCATAGCTGGATCGGGTTCTTTCGTTGGCGCACATCCGGCTATGCGGGACAGCTCCGGCCCGTAGGGCAAGGATGGCCGCTGGGAACCGGCGGATCTGACTCCGGGGGCAGTTCCTGCAGGGTTTGGCCCTACTGGCCTGAAGCGCTAGCTAGGGACTGTTCAACCGCTTCGCCGTATAAGCGCGCGGGGACCGTACGCCGGGGCGCTGGAGTGGCACCCAGAGCTTGTACCGGTCCGCCCGGTAATAGGACACCGAGTAGTCGATCATCGACCTGGCCACGTAGGCGTGCCGCTGGATTTTCAGGAGGGGCGCCCCCAAATCCACGTTCAGCAGCCTGGCGATCGAAGCAGAGGCCGCGGTCGCCTCGATGGTGTCCTCGCCCCATTCCATCAGCAGGCCGAACCGTTCGCTCAAAACGTTGTACAGCGACGTCGGCGCCGGCTCGTCAAGAATCCCCGGCACCCGGTGGGCCGGGATGAAGTTCTCGTCGACGCTCATCGGCTCTCCATCCGCGAGCAGTTGGCGTCTGAACCGGACCACCGGCTGGCCTTGCTCGAGTTGCAGCTCGCGGGCAATCAGCGGGGTTGCCCCGATCTGTTCGAAGCTCAGTACCCGCGCGTCGGGAACCATACCCCGCCGGTGCATCTCCTCGCTGTAGGAGGTGAGCTTCATCTGCAGGTCCAGCTTGGTATGTGCGACGAACGTCCCCAGTCCCACGATGCGTTCCAGCACCTCCTCGGCGACCAGTGCATCGATCGCGTGCCGGACGGTCATGCGTGCCACCCCGAAGTGTCTGGTCAACTCTCGCTCAGAGGGAATGGCGGTACCAGGCTCGGCGTGGTCAATGATCAGCTGGCGGAGGATCTCGCGGAGCTGCACGTGTTTCGGCGCCGTGGACTCAGGATTCAGCCCTCCCTCAAGGGAGAGCAATAGGGTACTCGACAACGGGAGAGCCTTTCAGGAGCCTTGGAAGAACGCGGCTGCTTTCAGTCTAAAGGGCTCCCCCGGATCGTTGATTTACCCGCGAAATCGAGGGTATCGTTGAGTATCGCTATATATCGTTAGATGATTCAAGGGAGAACGCAATGCGGAATTCATACCCAGCAGGCGGGTTCAGCGGAAACAACATTGACGGCATGTGGCAGGCGGTCGAAGAGCTGCGGTCACGGTTCGACAAGCGCACCGGAACCCGGGCGGGACGGGGCGAGGTACGGTCGGCGATCCTTGCCCTGCTCGCGGAAAGGCCCATGCACGGCTACCAGATCATCCACGAAATCGAGGAGCGGAGTGGCGGCAGCTGGAAGCCTAGCGCCGGTTCGGTCTATCCGACCCTGCAGCTACTGTCCGATGAGGGATTTATCAGCGCCGAGGAATCCAACGGTCGGAAAATCTATTCGCTGACCGAAGCGGGTCGGGAAGAAGTTGCCGGTGCGGGCGGAGCAGCGCCCTGGGCTATGGGCCACGAGGCCGGCACCGGGTTCGGCGCGCTGCCGAAGGCCGGAGTTGAACTTGCCCAGGCCGCGGCCCAGGTGGGGCGTACAGGAACACCTGAACAGGTCCAGGAAGCCGTCAAGGTGCTCAATGAAGCCCGACGCCGGCTCTACTCGATCCTTGCCCAGGACTGACGGGCGTGGCATCGGGTCGCCGGGAGCGGACAGAGCAGCTACCCGGCGTTGGGGCGACCCGTGCCCGTTACCGCCGCATCATACGCTTCGCCGCGTGGCATCTGGCGGTCACCTGGTGGTTTGAACTGTTCCTGCCGCGCATCGGCCTCGGCAAAGTGGCGGAGCGCACCCGGACGAAAAGAATGCTGCGCTTTGCCCAGCGCTTCCGTGTCCTGGCGGTGGACCTGGGGGGCCTGATGATCAAGGTCGGGCAGTTCCTCTCATCGAGACTTGACGTGCTGCCGCCGGAGATCACTGCGGAGCTGGAAGGGTTGCAGGACGAAGTCCCGCCAGTCCCCTTCAGAGCGATCCGCGTTCTGGCCGAGTCCGAGCTGGGCGCTCCCCTGGAGCAGGTGTTCGCGTCGGTCGAGGAAGCTCCCATTGCTGCCGCGTCCTTCGGCCAGGCACACCGGGCCCAGCTCCGGTCCCCTGATTCGGCGGACACCGGACTCTCCAGTGTGGTCCTGAAAGTCCAGCGGCCGGGCATCGACGCGATTATCGACATTGATCTGGCTGCTCTCCGTAAAGTGGGCGGCTGGCTCAGCCGTATTCGTCTGGTTTCCAGTCGGGCGGACGTTCCGGCACTGGTGGAGGAGTTCGCCCAGATCAGTCTGTTGGAGATCGATTACCAGCACGAGGCTGCGAACCTTGAGCGGTTTGGTGCCGACTTCGCCGAGGACGACAGGGTGACCGTCCCGGCGGTCGTGTGGGAGCGCAGTACGCGCCGTGTGCTGACTCTCGAAGATGTCACCGCGATCAAGGTCACCGACACGGCAGCCCTGGTGGCAGCGGGCATCGACCCCGCCAGGGTCGCTCCGGTGTTCGCCTCGGTCATGTTCGACCAGATGTTCACCAACGGCTACTTCCATGCGGATCCGCACCCGGGCAACATTTTCGTGACCCCGACCAGGCGCCCTTCAGCAGACGACCAATGGACCCTGACCTTCATCGACTTCGGGATGATGGGCGAGGTTCCGCTCAGCACCCGCAACGGACTTCGAAAACTCCTGATAGCTGCCGCCTCCCGCGACGGCAAGGGACTGGTGGCAGCCATCAGCGACGTTGGTGTGCTGGTGCCCTCGGCCGACACCACCGAGCTGGAACGGGCGATGACTCACCTCTTCTCCCGATTCGGCGGTCTGGGTTTCGCTGAACTTCGTGAGGTTGACCCGCGGGAGTTCCTCGATTTTGCTGTCGAGTTCGGCGACCTGGTTCGTTCCCTGCCGTTTCAGCTCCCCGAAAACTTCCTGCTGATTATCCGGGCGATGTCCCTGACCTCAGGAGTGGCCAGCTCACTGGATGCCCGGTTCAACCTGTGGGATTCGGTGGAACCGTATGCCGCGCAATTGCTCCGCGACGAGCGTGGCAACCTGGTGCAGGATGTGGCTCAGCAAGCGATTGACGCCGCCGGGGTGGCCCTGCGGCTGCCACGGCGTCTGGATAGCCTGGTCACCCGCATCGAGGATGGGGCGATAGCCGTTGCCACGCCACGCCTGGAGCGGCGGGTGGCCCAGCTCGACCGGTCGTTCAAACGGACCGCTTCGGCCCTGGTGTTCGGTGCGCTGCTGATCGCCGGTGCTCTGGTCCGGCCTGATGATCTGGTGCTGGGGAGCGTGCTGATGGTCTCGTCAGCGGTCCCCCTGGTCCATGGGCTGTGGGCGGGCCGCAGCGGATTGTAGGCGCGGAGGACAGCTGTTAACGAACGAGAGGCCCCCACCGTTGTGAACGGTGGGGGCCTCTCGTGTGGTCAGCGCAGACCTGGTTAGTGTGCGTGATCTCCGCGGCTGTACTCGAAGACCCAGCCAACAAGTGCTATCACTACCATGCCAAGGCTGATGTAGAGGATCCAAAAGCCGGCTGCCAGACCCAGGAAACCAGTCGCGGCGGACAGACCGAGCGCCAGGGGCCACCAGCTCCAGGGACTGAAGTGACCCTGTTCGCCGGAGCCCTCGTGGATCTCGGCGTCGAGCCTGTCCTCGGGCCGCATTCCAACCCGGCGGCCGGTGAAGCCCAGATAGAACCCGATCATTCCTGCCAGACCACCAACGAGCAGAATGCCCAGGAAGCCAACGTATTCATCCCAGCCGGTGAGGTATCCGTAGACAACCCCAACGATGAGGAAGAAGGGCAAACCCCAAAAGAAGAGTCCGGTTTCAACCTTCATGGTTTAGGCGTCCTTCCGGTCGGCTGCGCCAAGAGCCTGGCCGACAGCCGAGCTAGGCGTGTGCTGCTGTTGCAGCTCAGGGTGGTGGAGGTCCAGTGCTGGTCGCTCTGACCGGATCCGGGGCAAGGAGGTGAAGTTGTGGCGTGGTGGTGGGCACGAGGTAGCCCACTCGAGTGACGCACCAAAGCCCCACGGGTCATCGACCTCTACCTTCTTGCCGCTGCGCCAGGTGATGTACACATTCCAGAAGAACGGAATCAGTGAAGCACCAAGAACGAAGGACGCGATAGTGGAGAACTGGTTCATCGCAGTGAACCCGTCCTCAGGCAGGTAATCGGCGTACCGGCGAGGCATCCCGATGACGCCAAGCCAGTGCTGGATCAGGAAGGTGCCGTGGAAGCCGAGGAACAGCATCCAGAAGTGGATCTTCCCGAGCCGCTCGTTGAGCATCTTGCCGGTGAATTTTGGCCACCAGAAGTAGAAGCCGGCGAACATGGCGAACACCACGGTTCCGAAGACCACGTAGTGGAAGTGAGCCACCACGAAGTAGGTGTCAGAGACATGGAAGTCGAGCGGGGGTGAGGCGAGGATGATGCCCGTAAGTCCACCGAAGAGGAAGGTCACCAGGAAACCGAGGCTCCACAGCATGGGCGTCTCGAAGGTAATCGAACCCCGCCACATGGTGCCGATCCAGTTGAAGAACTTCACGCCCGTCGGCACCGCGATCAGCATCGTCATGAAGGCGAAGAACGGCAGCAGGACCGCTCCGGTGACGTACATGTGGTGCGCCCAGACGGTCACTGACAAGGCAGCGATTGCGATGGTGGCGTAAACCAGGCCCTTGTAGCCGAAGATCGGTTTGCGACTGAAGACCGGGAAGATCTCGGAAACGATGCCGAAGAACGGCAGCGCGATGATGTACACCTCGGGGTGACCGAAGAACCAGAACAGGTGCTGCCAGAGGATCGCTCCCCCGTTGTCCGGATCGAAGATGTGGGCACCAAATCGTCTGTCGGCTCCCAGGGCGAAGAGTGCGGCAGCCAGTGGTGGGAAAGCCATCAGCACGAGGATCGCGGTGACCAGCGTGTTCCAGGTGAAGATAGGCATCCGCCACATGGTCATGCCGGGGGCCCGCATGCAGATGATCGTGGTGATGAAGTTGACCGCGCCGAGGATGGTGCCGAACCCGGACAGGGCCAGACCAAAGACCCAGAGGTCACCACCGAGCCCCGGAGAGAACGTGGTGTTCGACAATGGGGCGTAGGCGAACCAGCCAAACGATGCGGCACCCTGTGGGGTGATGAAACCGGAGACGGCGATAGTGCTGCCGAACAGGAAGAACCAGAATGCCAGGGCGTTCAGGCGGGGGAACGCCACATCGGGCGCACCGATCTGGAGCGGCATGATGACGTTGGCGAACCCGGCGAACAGCGGGGTGGCGAACATCAGCAGCATGACGGTGCCGTGCATGGTGAAGAGCTGGTTGTACTGCTCCTTGGTCTGCAGGATCTGCATACCGGGTTCAAACAGTTCAGCGCGGATGACCAGCGCCATCACTCCTGCGAAGCAGAAGAAGATGAAGGAGGCGATCAGGTACATGTACCCGATGGTCTTGTGGTCGGTGGAAGTAATCCAACTGACTACCACGCGTCCCTTGGACCTCGGTACTACCCGCGGCGCTACCAGGGTGCCGGTATCTTCAGCCGTGTATTCGTAGGTGGACATCAGCCGTTACTCCCTGCTGTTTCGGATTCAGTGTCCGGGTAGGAATTGCGATCGTATTCTTCCCCGAGCTGGCCGTCTTCAAGGGTGGCCATGTGCGCGTCGAACTCTTGCTGCGAGACAACCGCAACGTTGAAGAGCATCTCCGAGTGGTACTCCCCGCACAGTTCGGCACACTTGCCGTCGAAGGTGCCTTCCCTGGTCGGGGTCAGGGTGATGTAGTTGGTGCGACCAGGAATCATGTCGCGCTTCTGCAGGAACGCCGGCACCCAGAAGGAGTGGATGACGTCGCGGGCGTTGAGCTGTAGCTCGACCGTCTGGTTGACCGGCAGGTACAGGGTCGGGAGGGTTTCGGGGATCCCTTCCTCGCCGGTGAGGTTCGCCTGGACGCCGCTGAAGTACTTGTCCTCATTGACGTAGTTGAAGTCCCAGGACCACTGCTTGCCGCGGACGTCGACGATTACATCAGGGTTGTCGACGCGGGCGTCGATCGCCTGCTGGTCGCGGTCAGTGAAGTAGAAGAACACCAGGACCATGAACAGGGGAATGGTCAGGTAGAACACTTCGAGTGGAAGGTTGTAGCTGACCTGGCGTGGGAATCCGGTCTCATTCCGGCGCCGGCGATAAGCAACGATGCACCAGATGATGAGGCCCCAGGTGATGATGCCGACTATCAGTGCGGCAATCCAGGAATTCACCCACAGATCGATGATTCGGCCGGTGTGGTTAGTGTTGTCGCGCTCAGCGGGCAACCAACCCCTTTGGACTTCAGCTGAACAGCCCGACAGAAACAACGCGCCAATCAGCATAATGCTGGAGATCTTGACGACCCTTGCGCGCCGGGTGCCGGTTCGGTGCTGCGAACTCACAGACGGCCCTTCCTTTTCTTACGTGTCTGCCACCCGTGGCGGCGTTACCCCGTGTGCGCAAAAAGCACACATTTAGTTTTACTACTTACTGTAGAGCTTACCTGTTACCGCCGCCATTGGATGACACAAAGACGGCCTGCCGTGGAACTTTTGGCAGGTCATCTGTGCGTTTGTTTGGGCAGCTGACACGTGCTAGTGGAATGAATCGCCGCACGCGCAGGAACCGCCAGCGTTGGGGTTGTCGATGGTGAAGCCCTGCTTGGAAATGGTGTCTTCGAAATCGATGGAGGCGCCTGCAAGATAGGGAACGCTCATCTTGTCGACGATGACCTCGACGCCGTCGAAGTCCCTGATGGCGTCGCCGTCGAGGGTTCGTTCGTCGAAGTACAGCTGGTAGATCAAACCGGAGCAGCCGCCGGGCTGCACGGCGACGCGCAGGCGCAGGTCGGTGCGGCCCTCCTGTTCGAGGAGGCTGCGTACCTTGTCGGCAGCTACCTCAGATAGCGCCACCTCGTGTGCGGCCAACGCGGCCTCGGTGGTCTCTGTGGTGGTTTCGCTGGTGGAAGTACTCATTACGGGTTTCTCCTCGCTGTGGACACGTGTCGCGGTTTTGCGTCCTACCCAATGGTACGTCGGCAGTCCCGTTCGGGACCAACCCCCGGCTTTTCACAACCCGTCGGTATTGATCCGGGACAGCATGAGGGCCTCGGCGAGGACTGCCTTCTGGAATTCGGCAAGGTGCAGCGATTCGTTGGCACTGTGTGCCCTGGAGTCCGGATCTTCCACCCCAGTGATCAGAATCTGCGCGGAGGGGTAGACCTCGGTGAGATCGGCGATGAACGGGATCGACCCGCCCATACCGGCTTCAACCGCCGGGACCCCCCACGATTCTTCGAGCGCCCAGAGTGCGGTCTTTGCTGCCGGTGCGGTGGTGTCGGCAGCGAAGGCGTTGCCGGTCTCCCCCGCGGTGAACGTGACCCTCGCGCCAAAGGGGGCGTTGCGTTCCACATGGTCCCTCACCGCGGCCATGGCCGACGCCGGGTCCTGGCCGGGGGCGAGTCGCAAGCTGAACTTGGCTCGGGCCCGGGGAAGCAGGGTGTTGGACGAGAGCGCAACCGTTGGTGCGTCGATCCCGATGATGGAGAGTGCGGGTTTGGTCCAGAGCCGCGAAGCGATCGATCCGGTGCCGGCGAGACGAACGCCGTCGAGCACTGACGCATCGGCCCGGTAATCGGCCTCGGGGTAGTCGACCGTCGCGTCGTCACCGCCGGCCAGACCGGCGATCGCGACGTCACCGGCGTCGTCATGGAAGGTAGCGATCAGACGGGACAGCAGGGTCGGCGCGTCGAGCACCGGTCCACCGAACATTCCCGAATGAACGGCATGCTCCAGGACCTGCACCTCGACGGTCCCATCGACGAGGCCACGCAGGCTCGTGGTCAGCGCCGGAACCCCGACCTTCCAGTTGCTGGAATCTGCCACCACTATGACGTCTGCCTGCAGCAGTTCCCGGTGGGTTTCGAGGAAGGTCCTGAAGGTCGGCGAGCCGGCCTCTTCCTCACCCTCGATGAACAAGGTGACGCCGACGCCGAAGTCCTCCCCCAGCACCTGGTCGAGTGCACGCAGTGCACCTAGGTGCGCCATAATGCCCGCCTTGTCATCGGCGGCTCCCCTGCCGTAGAGCCGGCCGTCACGTTCGACGGCGGTAAACGGTTCACTGTCCCACAGCTCCAGATCGCCGGGAGGCTGGACGTCGTGGTGGGCATAGAGCAGCACGGTCGGTTTGCCTGGGGCGGCGGGGCGACGCGCCACGACAGCCGGGCCGCCCGGCACCCCGTCCGTGCTGACCCGCAGCACCTGGACGTCGCTGATGCCTGCGGCGCCGATGAGCTCGGCGACGGCGGCGGCGCTGCGATCCAGTTGCGCCGGGTCGAAGGCTTCCCAGGCGATTCCCGGAATGGCCACCAGGCCGACGAGCTGACTGACCGTCTGGTCGAACCCGGCGGCTACTGCCGCCCGGAGTTCCTGTACTGAATAGTCGGTGCTGGACGAAGGCTGTTCGGGAGTCATGCTGTCGACCTTACACAGTGACCGGGACCACGGGTCCGATCAGGCCGGGTATCCTTGGAGGGTGTTTGGACGAAAAAAAGAGGCCCCTGAGGCCCCAGTAGACCAGTTACCCGCAGAGCGCCCAGTAGGCAAGGGAGCGCCGACGCCACGCCGTAGCTCGCAGGAGGCTGCGCGGAAACGGCCGTTGGTGCCTGATGACCGGAAGGCAGCCAGGGCCGCAAGCCGTGATGCGCAGCGGGCAGAGCGGCTCAAAACGCGCCAGGCCCTCGATACCGGCGATGAACGGTACCTACCGTTGCGAGACAAGGGCCCAGCCCGTCGTTACATCAGGGATTTCGTCGATGCCCGCTGGAACCTCGGAGAATTCCTGATGGTTGCCGCCCTGGTGTTTGTGCTCCTGAGCTTTGTGCAGAACCTCCAGGTACAGGCGATCGTGTTGAACGCCTTCTGGATCCTGATCCTCGCCGTTGTGCTGGACTGTTTCCTGTTGCGGCGTTCACTTAAGTCGAAGCTGACCGCCAAGTTCGGCGAGCCTGCCCGCGGTGACCTCTGGTACGGAGTCACCCGTGGGCTGCAGCTCCGCCGGCTGCGGCTGCCCAAGCCGCTGGTGAAGCGCGGCCAGTACCCCGCCTGACTATCTCTAGAAAAATAACCCCGGGGCGCCCAGCGGCCCGGGGTTATTTTTTTCGGGGTTATTTTTGCGGGGTCACTGTTTCGGGGTCACTGCCGTGCCGCGAGCAGGGCTTCCAGGCGCCGGTTGATGTGCCGGGCCCAGAATGGTCCTTCGTAGAGGAACGCGGTGTAGCCCTGCACCAGGGTGGCGCCGGCATCGAGGCGTTCGAGGACGTCCTCCGCTGACTCGACCCCGCCCACCGACACGATCGCCAGGTTCTCACCGGCGGCGGCGCGGAGACGGCGAAGCACCTCGAGCGAACGCTGCTTCAGCGGCGCCCCGCTGAGGCCGCCGACTCCACACTTCATGACGGTCGCGTTGTCGGTCACCAGCCCTGACCGTGTGATGGTGGTGTTCGTCGCGATCACGCCGTCCAGTCCAAGGTCGACGGCGAGGGCCGCGACGTCGTCGATGTCCTGGTCCTCAAGATCGGGTGCAATCTTGACCAGGAGGGGAACCGGCCGCCCGGCGGCCTCATCGGCCGCTGCCCTGACGGCAGTGAGCAGGGGTCGGAGCGATTCGACGTTCTGCAGGAGGCGCAGGCCGGGCGTATTTGGTGAGCTGACGTTGACCACCAGATAGTCGGCGGCGGGCGCCAGCTCGCGGGTACTGACCAGGTAGTCCTCGACGGCGTCGCGGAGATTGACCGACTTCGTCTTCCCGATGTTGACCCCGATCATCGGCCGGTTGGCGACGTACCGCCGTTCGAGTTTGGTGCGTGCCGCCCTCAGCCGCGGGGCAACGGCCGCGGCGCCGTCGTTGTTGAAGCCCATCCGGTTGATCACTGCCCGGTCGGCGACCAGTCTGAACAGCCGCGGGGTCGGGTTGCCCGGTTGCGCCTGCCCGGTGATGGTGCCCACCTCGATGTGCCCGAATCCCAGGCTGGTGAGTGGGGTGATGCCGTGCCCTTCCTTGTCGAATCCGGCGGCCAGACCGAACGGGGAAGGGAAGGTGAGCCCGAAGGCTGAGGTCTGCAGGCCCGGGTGCGGTTTGGTCAGGTGCCGCAGTACCAGGCCGGCCGGCGTACGCTCGGCCACGCGAATCAGCCGGAAACCAATGCGATGGGCCTTTTCGGCGTCCATGCGGGCAAAGACCAGTTGAAAAAGGGCAGGGTAGATTCGCATGATCTAAAACTCCCACGCTGGGGCGGTCAACAACAACTTGCGTTGCACGCACCGACCAGCGAATCTGCTGGACCCGTGGTGAGACGGGCTACAGTTTTCGAATGGGGCTGACATGGAGACCGGATTATCTGGGCGACGGATTCACCGCCGCCGACCTCAAACTGGCTGCTGATGATGAGGGGCCCTGCGTCGCCACACTGGTGACCTACACGCCGCCAGTCACCGCTGAAACTCCCCCGACGCCGGAGACCTCCCCCGGCCTGCAGCACCTGGCCAACTGGTGGTCCCGCTTGACGGCTCGGCTGGCCCCCGTCCCGGAGGCCCCGAGCGTCGCCCCTCCCCCAGTCAGCGCCGTCCTGTACATCCACGGTTGGAGCGACTACTTCCTGCACCGTGGCCTGGCTGCCTTTTGTGCCGACCGCGGCGTTGAGTTCTATGCGCTGGATCTGAAAAAGTACGGGCGTAGTCTCCGTGACGGGCAAACCCCCGGCTATGTGGCGAACCTCGACGAGTATGACGAGGATATTGACGCTGCGCTGCAGGCGATTGAATCCCGGGTCAGGGCGCGCCACGGCGTGGGAACCGACGTGTTGATTCACCTGATGGCCCACTCGACGGGCGGGCTGATCGCTTCCCTGTGGGCCCACCGCAACCCTGGCAGGATCGAGAGCCTGATCCTGAACAGCCCCTGGCTCGATGTGCAGAGCAACCCGATCCTGCGTGGCGCAACCCAGGGCCTGTTGGACCCCATCATCCGGTTCAAGCCGAAAGCGAAGCTGATCTTGCCGGAGTTTGGCTTCTATTGGCGCAGCATCAGCAACGCCGCCGACGGCGAGTGGGAAATCCACCCACAGTGGCGACCCGAGTTCGGCTTCCCGATCCGGGCCGGCTGGGTTGCAGCAGTGTTGGCGGGCCACGCACAGGTGCGGAGGGGCCTGGCCATCGACGTGCCCGTCTTGGTTCTGGCCTCGGCCCGCTCGTCGGTCAGCCCGGTCTGGAATGACTCAATGCTGACCTCGGATAGCGTGCTCGATGTCACCCTGATGACCCAACGGGCGCTCCAGCTCGGCCCCACCGTCACCGTCTGCCGGTTTGAGGGCGCCCTGCACGATGTCCTGCTGTCCCGGGAACCTGTCCGCCGCGGGGTATACCGATCCCTGGATCGGTGGCTGCGCTGCCAGCAGCAGGCAGGCTGAACCTGCCAGCCACTAAGGGGACGCTACCGGGTCACCACCGGGACGCTACCGGGTCGGCCGTGGCGGCATTATTTGGTCGCTGGCGACGACTGATCCACGGCGCCCCCGAACCGTCGGTCACGGCCCGCGTATTCGCCGATGGCCCGCCACAAAACCCGACGGTCGACGTCGGGCCACAGCACGTCCATGAACACCATCTCTGCGTAGGCGGACTGCCACAGCATGAAATTGGAGAACCGTTGCTCCCCGGACGTCCTCAGGAACAAATCCACGTCCGGGAGGTCGGGTTCATCAAGGTACTTTTGGATGGTTTTCTCGGACACGGCCGACGCACGCAGCCTACCGGCCTCCACTTGCTCGGCGATCGCTTTGGCGGCGTCGGCGATTTCGGCGCGGCCACCATAGTTGACGCACATTGTCAGGGTGCAGGTAGTGTTCCCCAGGGTCTGCTGTTCGGCTACTTCGAGTTCCTTGACCACCGACTGCCACAACCGTGGCCGCCTGCCCGACCAGCGAATCCGCACCCCCCACGCGTCGAGTTGATCACGTTGCCGGCGCAGCACATCCCGGCTGAACCCCATCAGGAAACGCACTTCCTCGGGCGACCGTTTCCAGTTCTCGGTGGAGAAGGCGTACACGGACACGTGCTTCACCCCAATCTCGATGGCGCCGGCCATCACATCGAGCAGCGCAGCCTCACCCGCCCGGTGCCCCTCTGTCCGGGGCAACCCGCGCTGGTTGGCCCATCGGCCGTTCCCGTCCATCACAATCGCCACGTGCTTTGGCACGAACTGCGCCGGGATAGCCGGTGCCACCTCGCCCGATGGATGGGGCCATGGCCGGACGGGGCGGGTACCTGGTCGGTCCTGGTTCACTGACGCTCCACTAGTTTGAGAGATTTGACGACGCGTTCGAGGTGCCACTGTAGATAGCTTGCCACCAATCCCGCCGCCTCCCTGCGGGATTGCGGACTGGAGGCATCCGCTGTTCCCCAGTTTCCGGACAGGAGGGCGGCGAGCAGTTCCATAGACTCCGGCGCTGGCGATGCCGCACCGGGTGGCCGACAGTCGGGGCAGACGCCGCCACCGAGCGGTGCCGAGAACGCGGTATGAGGGCCGGGCGTGCCGCAACGGGCGCAGTCGGTGAAGCTCGGCGCCCACCCCGCGGTGGCAAGAGCCCGCAACAGGTAGGAGTCGAGGATCAGCTCCGGCGCGTGCAGTCCCCTGCTCAGGGCGGACAGGGCCCCCACGATCAGGTTGTACTGCGCACCGGAGGACTCGCCGTCGGCGTCGGTCAGCCGCTCGGCGGTCTCCGCGATCGCCGCAGCGGCGGTGTACCGTCCGTAGTCGGCAGCGATCCCATGCCCGTAGGCTCCCTTGGTCTGCGCCTGCGTGACGACGTCGAGGTTGCGGCCAGCCACCAGCTGCAGATCGACCGTCATATAGGGTTCCAGCCGGGACCCGAACTTGCTGCTGGTCCGTCGCACGCCTTTGGCTACCGCCCGGACCTGCCCATGGTCGCGGGTCAGGAAGACAATAATCCGGTCAGCTTCGCCCAGCTTGTAGGTGCGCAGCACCACGCCTTCGGCGCGGTAGGTGCGGGAGGCGAAGGACGAAGACACAGACCTATTTTCGCACCCCTTGGGCCGCACGTGTGCATCCGTCGGCGGTGAGCCCCACCCGATGGATGCACACGCGGCGCCACGTGGCTGCTGCAGCTAGCTGGGCTGCTGCTGGTCGCGGATCGCCCGGTTTACGGCAGAAATGACCGCCTTCAGTGCGGCCATGGTGGTGTTGGCATCGATGCCGATACCCCACAGCACGCGTTCCCCGATGGTGCACTCGACATAGGCTGCGGCGCGGGCGTTGCCGCCAGCGGACAGTGCGTGCTCGGTGTAATCGAGCACGCGCACATCCACCCCGTCTTCGCCGAGAATGGCGAGCAGCGCAGCGATCGGGCCGTTCGCCTGGGAGGAGCGTCGCTGCTGGACGCCGTCCACGAGCAGGGAGGCGGTCAGTTTGAAGGAGTCGTCCTCAGCAGTCGCGGTGTTGACGCTGGTGAGTGCGTAGTGGCCCCAGGTGCCCGCTCCTGCGGCGCGACTCGGCAGGTACTCGTCCTGGAACACCTTCCAGAGTTCGGCTCCGCTGATTTCCCCACCGACGGTATCCGTGCGGCGCTGGATGACCCCCGAGAACTCGATCTGCGCGCGGCGGGGCAAATCGAGGCTGTGCTCGTTTTTCAGCAGGTACGCCACGCCACCCTTGCCGGACTGCGAGTTCACCCGGATCACTGCCTCATAGCTGCGCCCGATGTCCTTCGGATCGATGGGCAGGTAGGGGACCGCCCAGGGGATGTCCTGGACTGTTGTTCCAGCCTCGGCGGCGTCGCTCTCCATTCGCTCGAAGCCCTTCTTGATCGCATCCTGGTGTGAGCCGGAGAAGGCTGTGAACACCAGGTCGCCGCCATAGGGTGAGCGTTCGGGGACGGGGAGCTGGTTGCAGTATTCCGCGGTCCGCCTGATGTGATCGATGTCGGAGAAGTCGATCATCGGGTCGATGCCCTGACCGTAAAGGTTCATGCCGAGGGTGACCAGGTCCACGTTTCCGGTGCGTTCACCATTGCCGAACAGGCATCCCTCGATCCGATCAGCCCCCGCCAGGTAGCCGAGCTCCGCCGCTGCTACCCCGGTGCCACGATCGTTGTGGGGGTGGAGCGACAGGATGATGTTTTCACGGTTGTCCAGGTTCCGGCACATCCACTCGATGGAGTCAGCGTAGACGTTGGGGGTGGCCATTTCGACGGTTGCCGGGAGGTTCAAAATCATCTGGCGGTCGGAACTCGCCTCAAGCACAGCCGCGACCTCGTTGCTGATTCGTGCGGCGAATTCCAGTTCGGTGCCGGTGAAGGACTCGGGAGAGTACTCGTAGGTGACCTCGGTGTTCCGCAGGGTCTCCTCGAACTTCTTACACAGCCGCGCCCCGGTCAGTGCGATGTCGATGATGCCGTCCATGTCCTGGTTGAACACCACCCGGCGCTGCAGCACCGACGTCGAGTTGTAGAGGTGGACGATGGCCCGGTCTGCGCCCTCGATCGACTGGTAGGTGCGCTCGATCAGGTGTTCCCTGGCCTGGGTGAGGACCTGGATGGTGACATCGTCGGGAATCCGGTCCGTCTCGATCAGCTGGCGGACGAAATCGAAATCGGTCTGTGATGCCGACGGGAATCCGACCTCAATTTCCTTGTAACCCATCTGAACGAGCAGGTCGAACATCTTGTGCTTGCGTTCGGGGCTCATCGGGTCGATGAGGGCCTGGTTGCCGTCCCTCAGGTCAACGGCGCACCAGCGTGGCGCCTGGGTGATGACCTTGTCGGGCCAGGTGCGGTCGGGCAGCTGAACCGAGATCTGATCCTGGAAGGGCGTGTATTTATGGAACGGCATTCCGGAGGATTTTTGTGCGTTGCGCATGGGGTGTGGCCTGTTCTGTGGAGGTTCGCGGGGCAGACTCTTCAGCAGTCCATGTGTCGGGACTAAAACCAGATATCTGGGCTGGGGCCGGGCATTACAGACTCCGCAGCGGGGAATCGGCCTTGACCGTGTCGTGTTGACTACCTGGTCGTGATGGCCCCGCCGCGGCAGCTAAGAAGGAGCAGTTCTGCGCGCACAAGCCAACCCTAGCACGGAGCATAGGATGGGCTTCGGACTGATTCGACTCACACCAGTTAGGAAAACCCATGGCATTGGCAGGGACCACAGAGGCGGCAACAGACACCGACGCGAGGGTGCAGGACGACCTGTTCCGGCACGTCAACGGGACCTGGCTGAACTCCACGGAGATTCCTTCGGACCGGCCCCTCGAAGGAGCATTCACCCAGCTGCGGGATGCCGCTGAACTGGCCGTGCGGCAGATCATCGAGGATGCCGCGGCCACAGCTGATCCGGCCGGCGACAACTTCAGGATCAAGGCTCTCTACAGTTCATTCATGGCTGAGGAGCGGATCGAGCAGCTGGGTGTCGCACCGGTGCTTCCGCTCCTCGATCGGATCAACGCCGTAACGTCGACCGCGGAACTGGTCGCTTTGGACGGTGAGCTCACGCGGTCCGGAATTGCCGGCCTTGCGCTGCCCTATGTCAGTAACGACGCCGGGAAACCCGAGCGCTACCTGCTGCACCTGCACCAGTCCGGCCTCGGAATGCCCGACGAATCGTATTATCGGGAAGAAAAATTCAGTCAGACCCGAGCCGAGTACCTGACCCTGCTCGTCGCCCTGCTCACCGCGGCGGGTGACCCCGAGGCTCAGACTCGCGCGGAGGCAGTCGTCGAACTGGAGACCCGGCTCGCGTCCTCCCACATGGATGCCGTCACCCGCCGCGATCCGCAGGCCACCTACAACCTGCTGACCGGCGACGCACTGGCCGAGCTCGCCCCCTTCAGCAGCTCCTGGCTGGAGCAGCTCACCCGGGGGCGTGAGGGAACCGACGAAGTGGTCATCAATCAGCCGGACTATCTGGCAGCTGTGGACCAGCTGCTGGCGGTCGAGGATCTGAGTGTCTGGAAGAGCTGGCTGACCACTCGGGTGCTGCTGCACGCGGCAGGCTATCTCAGCAGTTCCTTTGTGGACCCGGCTTTCGCCTTCTACGGCACCCACCTCAGTGGCACACCCGAGATCAAGGACCGCTGGAAGCGTGGGGTGGCGCTGGTTGAGGGTGCTGTCGGCGAAGCTGTGGGGCGGGAGTACGTCGCGAGGCATTTCCCACCGACCCACAAGGCCATCATGCTCGACCTGGTCGAAAACCTTCTCGCCGCGTACCGGGTAAGCATTACCTCGCTCGACTGGATGACCGACGAGACGAAGACCCGTGCCCTCGCCAAACTGGACCGGTTCCACACCAAGATCGGTTTCCCGGACCAATGGATCGACTATTCGTCACTGGAGATTGTCGACGGCGACACCTACGGCAACGTTCGCCGCTCCACCGCATTCGAACTGGACCGCCAACTCTCCCGACTGGGTGGTCCGATCGACCGGGGTAACTGGCTGATGACCCCGCAGACCGTGAACGCCTACTACATGCCGACGATGAACGAGATTGTGTTCCCGGCTGCGATCCTGCAGCCACCGTTCTTCGACGTCGACGCCGACCCGGCAGTGAACTACGGGGCAATCGGGGCGGTGATCGGTCACGAGATCGGTCACGGCTTCGACGATAAGGGCTCCCAGTACGACGGCAGCGGGCGCCTCGAAAACTGGTGGAGCGACCAGGACCGTGCTGCCTTCGACTCGCTCACCCAGCGGTTGGTGGACCAGTATGATGCGCTCTGCCCTGCTGAGGCGCCAGGAAGTTCAGTCAACGGCAGCCTCACGCTGGGCGAGAACATCGGGGATCTGGGCGGTCTGTCGATCGGCTACCGCGCCTATCTGCTGAGCCTGGACGGCGCCGAGCCGCCAATCGTGGCTGGGCTGACCGGGGCCCAGCGCTTCTTCTTCTCCTGGGCCAGCTGCTGGCGGCAGAAGATCCGCGCCGAGGAAGCGCTCCGCCGCCTGACCATTGACCCCCACTCCCCCAACGAGTTCCGCTGCAACCAGGTGGTGCGGAACCTTGACCAGTTCCATGACGCCTTCTCGGTCACGGACACCGATGACCTGTGGTTGGACCCGGCTGAGCGGGTCCGGATCTGGTAGCCGTTTTCGGCTGCTCTAGGACTGGCAGGTCACCTGATCGGCGGTCTGGCCCGTCAGGGTCGGCGGGAGCCCGTCGGTGTCGACGGTCGAGCCGGCGGTGAAATCAGTGCCAACGCTCAACGCCAGACCCACGGTGGCCGGGCTGGACAGGACCTGCACCTCAGCGAGTCCGAACAGTTCGGCCACTGCCACGCCGATTGCCTCATAACCCGATCCGACGAAGAGCTGGGTTGCCGGAGTTGCCACGTCCTCGGTGACTACTGCCTGGGTGTAGCCCTCCTCCACGAGAAGGTCCTGGATCTCCTCACCCCGATCGGTCTTTCCCGAGGAGTCGATGATGGTGAACGGAACGGCTGCCGGATCGAAGTCGAGGACCGGCTCGTCGGTCGGCTCGGCGTCGGGCGAGGCGGAAGCATCGGTGGTTCCCGACGGGTCTGACTCCGACGGCTCCGGCTCGGGTTCGCCGACGATGCTGCGATCGGCGACCAGCGCCTCGAACAGTTCCTCGGCTGGTTCCGCATCGGGGATCAGCCGGTTCAGGTCAGGCTCGTAGGGCAGCACGGGCATTGTGACGAAGGCTACCTTGGCAAGGTCAACGTCCTTGAGCCGGTCGGCCAACCGCAGGAGATCGGGAATCTGGCTCAGGCCGTCGTCGACCGTCAGGTTCTTGGTGATGGTCTCGGCGATCGCGTACATCCGGGGCAGGTTGGTGAGGGTGCCCTCGTCCTGGATTTTGCGCGCCATCGACGCCATAAACGACTGTTGTGCGCGGATTCTGCCTTCATCCCCACCGTCGCCAAAGGCATGCCGGGTCCGCAGGAAAGCCAGGGCCTGTTCGCCCTCCACCTCGGAGGTGCCGGCGGGAAGGCTCAGCCCGGAGTAGGTATCCTCAACCGCGTTGTTGACACAGACCTCGACCCCACCCAGAGTCGACGAGAGTTCCTTCACCGCGTTGAAATCCGCCATCATAAAGTGGTCGATTTTCAGCCCGGTGAGCTCGTTGATTGCGGCCACCGTGCACCCCGGCCCACCGTTGCCGAGCGCACCGTTGAGCATCGCGAGGTCCTGCGAGGGGGTCATTGTCCCGGTCTCCGGGTCCAGGCAGGCGGGCAGCGGGACCAGCAGGTCGCGGGGGAAACTGACCATTGTGACATTCTCGCGGTCGGCCGAGAGGTGCATCAGCATCATCACGTCGGAGTTGCCGGTTTCGGTGGTGAATTCGGCTCCGCCGTAGGCAGCGTTTTCGGCGCCCTCACGGGTGTCGGTTCCGAGAACGAGAATCTGGACCGGGTCCCGGTCAAGATTGGCCTTGTCGGTCTCGTTCCGGTCCGTCGAGAGGTTCAGCGGCTGGGTTGCCACATTGCCCTGCAGCCGGAGAAGCTGCACTGAAGCGAACCCGACTCCAGCGACGAGGACGGTTGCCAGGGCGATAGCGATAATCTTCAGGACCCGCGGTGGTGCCTGGTGGCCCAGGTGGCGTCCCACGGGGGCTCCCGCCGAATCCTCAGCGTTCTGGCCAGCATCGGCGTGTCGACGACTCATGCGTTGCAGCCCTTTCGAAGAATTCGGTCGGTAGTCGTTGGCGTGCGTGCCAGCTGAGCAAATAGCTCCCAGCCACTAAAAACAACGTGTGTTGCAGCCGGGTAGTGCCCGGTCAGAAGCCCAGGCGCACCAGCTGCTTGGGATCGCGCTGCCAATCCTTGGCAATTTTGACGTGCAAGTCAAGGTAGATCCGGGTGCCCAGCAAAGCTTCGATGCTCTGGCGCGCGTTGGTGCCAACCTCGCGGAGACGCGCGCCGCCCTTCCCGATGATGATCGCCTTCTGGGAGGAACGTTCGACGAACAGGTTCACCCTGACGTCGAGGAGCTGATTGTCGGCGCTGCGACCCTCCCGCGGAACGATTTCGTCCACCACCACGGCGAGCGAATGCGGCATTTCGTCGCGGACACCCTCCAGGGCGGCCTCTCGCACCAGTTCAGCAACCATCACGGCTTCCGGCTCGTCGGTGAGCGCGCCGTCAGGGTACAGGGCTGGTGATTCCGGCATATGCGAAACGAAAACGTCGCCGACCGTTTCGACCTGGAACCCGTCTGCAGCGGACACGGGAACGACATCGGCCCAGCCTTGTTCCCCCAATACTTCCTCGCCGAGGGCGACGACGGCCATCAGCTGGCGGGTCAAGGCCGCCCGGTCCACCAGGTCGGTTTTGGTGACGACGGCGATCAGTGGTTTCCGCTGCAACCGGGAGAGCTGCGAGGTGATGAACTTGTCACCGGGGCCGATTGGCTCGTTGGCCGGGATGCAAAACCCGATGGCATCCACTTCGGCCAGGGTGTCCGCGACGAGGTCGTTCAACCGCTGGCCCAGCAGGGTGCGGGGACGGTGCAGGCCTGGCGTGTCGACGAGGATCAGCTGGGAGTTCTCGCGGTGCACGATTCCCCTGATGGTGTGACGGGTGGTCTGGGGTTTGGACGAGGTGATTGCCACCTTCTGTCCCACCAGCGCGTTCGTCAACGTCGATTTGCCTGCGTTGGGCCGGCCGACCAGGGAAACAAACCCGGCCCGGTGCTTCTGTTCGCTCATGATATTCCGCCGTGTCCTTGAAGTTGTGCGGGATTCCGGTCCCGGCCGTCGTCGTCGAATGCTGGTTCCCGTTTCCACACAATAAGGTGCGAGACCCGGTTGCGGCGCCCCTCGACACGTTCGGCGCGGAGGCCGATACTGCCGACAGTTACCTCGCTGCCCACGATCGGGACCCGGCCCAGTGTCTTGGCGAGCAGTCCACCAACGGTGTCCACCTCGTCGTCTTCCAGGTCCACGTTGAAGACTTCGCCCAGGTCATCAATTCCCATCCGTGAGCTGATCCGGTATTCGCCGTTGCCCAGTTGTTCAAGTTCCGGCACCTCCGAGTCATACTCATCGACAATCTCCCCAACGATTTCCTCAATGAGGTCCTCAAGCGTGACCAGCCCTGCCGTTCCACCGTACTCGTCGATGACGATGGCGACGTGGGTCGATTCCCGCTGCAACTCCTGCAGGAAATCGCTGACCGGCTTGGACTCGGGGACGTAGCGCACTCCCCGGCAGATACCGTCGACCAGGTCCTCGTCGCGACCGTCGGGCCCATGCAGTTGGGCCACGACATCCTTGAGGTAGAGGATCCCGATGATGTCGTCAGCACTGTCGCCAATCACCGGGATCCGCGAATAGCCAGAGCGGAGGAAAAGCGACATCGCCTGTTTCAGGGTGGACCCGGTTTCGATGGGAACCATGTCGGTGCGGGGCACCATCACTGCCCGCACCTTGGTGTCACCCAGTTCGAAGACTGAGTGAATCAGTTCCGCTTCGCTGTCCTCGATCATTTCGGCGTCGTTGGCACGGGAGAGCAGTTCGCGGAATTCCTCTTCAGTGAAGAACGCCGCCTCGGCCCGGGCCGCACCCGGGGTAATGGCACTTCCGAGCGCAACGAGCCACCGCGGGATCGGTCCGAGGATCCCGCACAGGAATCTCACCAGACCCGCGGTCGCTGGAACCACTTTGCTCGCGTGGGTCCGGCCGAGCTGGCGCGGTGAAACGCCAACGAGCACGAATCCGACGGCGGCCATGGTGGCGGTGGCGAGCAGACCGGCAATCCAGACGTTGTTGAGCAGGTCGTGGAAGAGGATTGCGACCGCCACAGCGGCTGCCATCTCGAACCACACCCGCCAGAACCTGAGGGCATGCATGTGGGCGATCGGTGAGGCGAGGATACGCTGCAGCGACCGGCCAGATTTGCCGGCCAGAAGTTCTTCGCCTTCCTGGCGGGGCAGGTAACTGAAGGCGGCCTCGGCTGCGGTTACCAACGCTGCGACCAGAACAAACCCCAAGGCCATGAAGGCCAGCAGCCAAATGATCAACTGATTGTCTCCTCGGGCGCTTTTCCGCCCAGATAATCGGCCAGCAGACGGCGTTGCAGACCGAACATTTCAGCCTCGTCCTCGGGTTCGGCGTGGTCGTATCCGAGGAGGTGCAACAGTCCGTGGGTGGTCAGCAGCAGCAACTCTTCCTGGGTTGAGTGCCCTGCCTTCTCGGCCTGGGTCTGCGCCACCTCGGGGCAGAGGACAACATCACCGAGCACTCCCGCTGGTGTGAGCCGCCCCGCCGTGCCTGGTCGTAGCTCGTCCATGGGGAAGGACAGGACGTCGGTGGGACCCGGTTCGTCCATCCATTCGATATGCAGTTTCTCCATTGCGGTGGTGTCGACCAGGATGATCGAGAGCTCAGCTTCCGGGTGCACGAAGAGACTGTCGAGCAGGAACCGGCCCAGGCGGATCAGGTTTTCCTCGTCCGCCGCTATCCCCGACTCGTTGTTGACCTCGATGCTCATGGTTTGCCTCCAGCCGGTTTGGCCCCGGCATGACCGCGCGGGCCACGGTGATCCCGGGCAGCTGAGGCCCGCTGGTTCTCGTCCCAGGCACTGTAGGCCGTGACGATGTCGCCCACCAGCCGGTGCCTGACGACGTCGGAGGCGTCGAGGGTGCGGAAGCTGACGTCCTGCACACCCTGAAGTATTTCACTGACCACCCGTAGCCCTGAGTTGGTCCCGCCGGGCAGGTCCACCTGGGTGACGTCGCCGGTGACCACCATCTTCGAACCGAACCCCAGGCGGGTGAGGAACATCTTCATCTGCTCGGGGGTGGTGTTTTGGGCCTCGTCCAGGATGATGAACGCATCGTTGAGGGTACGGCCCCGCATGTAGGCGAGAGGTGCCACCTCGATGGTGCCGGCCGCCATCAGTCGAGGGATGCTGTCCGGGTCCATCATGTCGTGCAGCGCATCGTAGAGCGGACGCAGGTACGGGTCGATCTTGTCGCTGAGGGTGCCGGGCAGGAATCCGAGCCGCTCCCCCGCTTCGACGGCCGGGCGGGTGAGGATGATCCGGTTGACTTCCTTATGCTGCAGCGCCTGAACAGCTTTGGCCATGGCAAGGTAGGTTTTCCCGGTGCCCGCAGGGCCGATGCCAAACACCACCGTGTGCCGGTCAATCGCCTCGACGTAGTCCCGCTGGTTCAGGGTCTTTGGCCTGATAGTCCTGCCACGGGAGGAGAGGATGTTCATGGTGAGGACATCGGAGGGACTACTCACCGACTGATCCTTCAACATGGACACCAGCTGTTTGAGAACCTGGGGGTTGACGGTGGTGTTGTTGGCTGCGAGGGTGCGGATCTCGGAGATCAGACGTTCGGTGCGCGCGACGTCGACGGCTGGGCCCGTGATCGACAGCTCATTACCCCGGACGTGAAGATTGACCCCCACGAAAGTGCTCTCGATCAGCCTCAGCGCCTCATCGTTGGTTCCAAGCGCTTGAACCATTTGTTCCGTCGAATCGAAGTGGACCACCTTCGTGTCCAAGCCCACTGCGCTGATGCCAACTGAAGAATCGGTCATATAATCGGCCCTCGCGGCCTTCCATCTCTCCTTGAATCGGTTGGTGACGGCATACCGCCCCTTGACTAATCTTACGTTACGTCCCTGCCCGGCGGCCGTCCCCGGCCACCGGATTCCGCCGTCGACGGAACCGGAGGTTTTGCGGCGTCTCCGCGCGCTCAGGAAGCAGATGATCTCATCTGGGCAACGGCCCGGTTTCAATCCTGTCTCAGTCCGGCGACGACTTGGCTAAACCCCGTTCGGAGCCTGTTGCCATATGCGAAGCTGGAAACGTTGCTTTGAGTGCATTACTCGGCGGCGCACCAATCCGGCCGAGTGGCACAGCGAAAGGACAGGACGCGAATGGAGTGGTCCTTTCAACGCGATGCTGCCCGGCGCTGGCCTGGACGCGCTCTCTCGGTCACCGCGCTAATCGTCCTCGCTGGTCTGGGCCTGGGTGGCTGCGCACCGGTCCCCGGCGATGATGCGACGGCCTCGCTTTCTGGACGACCAAACACGTCAGCTGGCCCACCGTCGGCAGAGCACTCCGCAGTGACGGAATCCGCTACCCTGCGCAACCTGCTCCCCGTCTACTGGATGGGAGACAACGACGGAAGCATCCAGCTCTACCGGGAGTTCCTGGACGGCGGGAACGGTGGTGACCCAATCGCGGCGGCGGTCCAGGCGATGACCGCCAACTCACCAATCGATCCCGACTACTTTGGGTCGTGGTCCCCCGCCGAGTCTGTCAGCGCATCAATCTCCCCCGACAACGTTATTACGGTCGATATCTCGGCCGAGGCCTTCGATGCGCAGCTCGACCAGGGTGCCGCCTATCGTGCCATCCAGCAGCTCGTATACACAGCCACAGCGGCGGCGGCCAACGCGGGCCTGGTCTCGGGCGGTGACCCCAGCCGCGTCGTCGTCCTGGTGGACGGAGCGGCGGGGTTCAACGCTTTCGGCCACATCGAACTCGGTGGCCCGTTGCAGCGGGACTCGGCGTTGATGGCTCCGATCTGGATCATCGAACCCCAGCATGGGGCGGTCCGCGACCAGCCGACGATCACCGTGTCAGGCAGCGGAATGACGGAAAACGCGGTCCTGCACTGGCGGATCGACGAAGTGGTCGGCGATGAGCTGGAATCGTACCGCACTGGAACGGTGGGACTGGACGCCAGCGCCAGTTCCCCCGGACTCTTCGAGTTCACGATCGCCCTGGTGCCCGGTGAATACGAGATCAGCGTTTTCGACCGTCCGCAGGGCGTCCAGGAGAACCGTGAACTCGATACCGACACCAAGCGCGTCACGGTGCAGTAGGCAGCTGAGCCTCCTGCTTTCCTTCCCGGGGCTTGCTATTCCCGGGTGAGCACGGGACCTTATTCCCGGGTGAGCACGGAACTGAACCGGCTACCAGCGGCCCAGCAGTTGGCTCAGGACCGCGAGGGCGGCGGGTCCGGCGGTGGAGGAGCGCAGCACCTGGCCGCCGAGCCTGGCCGGATGTGCACCGTTCGACACGAACAGCTCCAGCTCCTGCCCGCTGATGCCCCCCTCGGGGCCGACCACCACTGCAATGCTGGTGGGCGGGGTGTCGGCCTGTGGCCCAACCAGTGCCCCAACCCCATTTTCAGCGTCCTCGTGGAGGATCAGGGCGAGGTCCACGCCGGCAAGCCAGGCTGCCAGAGACCCGCTGTCGTGCAATGGCAGCACCTCGGGGAGGGTGGCACGCCGTGATTGTTTGGCGGCTCCCCACACCGTGGACTCCCATTTTCGCTGCCCTTTGAGCGCCTTGTCGGCGCGCCAACGGACAATACTTCGATCCGCCTGCCAGGGAATAACCGCATCGACGCCCAGTTCAGTGGCGGCCTCGACCGCCAGTTCATCCCGGTCCCCCTTGGCCAGTGCCTGCACCAGGATGAGACGGCAGGCGGGGGCCGGCTCGTCAATCACCGTTCGCACCTCGAGGGTGACTTCCTGCCCGGCGCTGGCCGTGACCACGCCGACGATTCTGCGCCCGCGGCCGTCGGCGACGTCAATCGTCTCGCCGGCTGCCAGCCGTTTGACGGTCGCCGCGTGCCGGGCCTCGGCCCCGGTGAGGGTGAAACTGGCTCCGGGGAGGACAGCAGCCAGCGCCTCAGGGTCTCCGAAGTAGAGTGCGTTGCTCACCCCTAGAGATTACCCAACCGCTCCCGCAACTTCGCGAACACCCCTGAACCGCTGCTGGCCAGCTGACCCTCAACAAATTCCTCGCCGCGGAGCTCGGCAAGTTTGCGCAGCAGCTCTTCCTGCGCCTGGTCAACGTTGCGCGGAGTCTCGACGTTCAGGTGCACCTTGAGGTCACCACGCCCGTACCCGCGGAGGTGGGTGACGCCAAGTCCGCGAAGAGTCACGATCTCGCCCGACTGCGTGCCTGCTTTGATCCCCAGTTCCTGGTCGCCGTCGAAGGAGGCGAGGTTCACGGTGGTGCCCAGGGCGGCGGCGGTCATCGGCACGCTGAGGGTGACGTGGAGGTCATCACCCTCACGGAGGAAGGAGGGATCCGGGTTAACCCGGATCTCCACATAGAGGTCGCCCTGCGGTCCGCCGGCCATACCGGCCTCGCCCTGGCCCCCCAGTTGAATGCGGGTGCCGGTCGACACGCCTGCGGGCACCTTGATGGTGAGGCTCCGACGGCTACGCACCCGACCGTCGCCGTTGCATTCGTTACAGGGGTTCGGGATGACGGTGCCATACCCCTGGCAGGTGCCACACGTGGCACTGGTCATGACCTGGCCCAGAATGGACCGCACCGCACGCTGCACCTGACCCGACCCGCCGCAAATGTCGCAGGTTCGGGGGGAAGTGCCGGGCTGGCAGCAGGACCCGTCGCAGGTGGGACACACTGCTGCGGTATCGACGTCGATCTTTTTGTTGATCCCGAAGACGGCGTCGACCAGGTCGATCCGCACGGCGATCAGGGCGTCCTGGCCGCGACGGGTGCGCGACGGCGGGCCGCTGGCACCACCGCCACCGAAGAATGTTTCGAAGATGTCCTGGAAGGCGAAGCCCGGCCCGGCGTGTCCGCCGCCGAATCCGTTGTCGGTCCCGTTCTCGTTGCCGGTCGTGTCATACACGCGCCGTTTCTGCGGGTCCGAGAGCACCTCGTAGGCACGGGTGACCAATTTGAACTCTTCAGAGGCATCCGGCCCGGAGTTGACGTCCGGGTGCAGCTTTCGCGCGAGCTTGCGGTAGGCCTTCTTGATTTCCTCGCCGCTCGCATCGCGGTTCACACCGAGGACTTCATAGTGATTACTCACTCCTGCACTTCACTTCCTATGTCACTGACCGGTGCAGGGCTTGGTGCCCTGCCGGTATGGGGTCGACTGTTTCTACAACAAGTTCGCTGATGCGGTTACGTCAGGGTTAGTCCGTCAGGATCCGCGATAGGTACCGGGCTACCGCCCGCACCGCCGACATCGACGTCGGGTAGTCCATTCGGGTTGGCCCAAGGACTCCTACCTTGGCCAACGAGTCGGGACCGTATCCGGTGGCAATCACCGAGGCTTCAGCGAGGCCGCCGTGCGGGTTCTCCCGGCCGATCCGCACCGAGACGCCAAACGCATCCTGCTTCATTTCGGAAAGCAGGCGAAGCATTACTACCTGCTCCTCCAGGGCCTCGAGCACCGGCCCGATGCTCAGGGGAAAGTCTACGGTGGATCGGGCCAGGTTTGCTGTACCAGCCATCACAATCCGGTCATCCCGGTTGATCCCGGCCAACTGTTCGAGCGCCCGCGCCAGCACGGTGCCCGCCCTGCGTTGCTGGAACGACAGGGCTCCCACGGCGAGTGCGAGTTCCTGCGGAAGGGACGCCAGCTTGGTGCCGGCGACGGAACCGAGGAAGTGCTGCCGAAGCTCGGCGAGGGATGATTCGGGCACCGGTTCGGGCAGCGGGACAACCCGCTGCTGGACTGTTCCGTTGGTCGCTATGAGCACCACCAGTACCTGGTTGGGCGCCAGTAGGACGAACTCCAGGTGCCGGACGGCTGCGCTACCCAGATGTGGGTATTGGACCACCGCAACCTGATTGGTCAGGTGGGAGAGCAGCCGCACTGTCCGGTCCATGACGTCGTCGAGATCCTCTGCCTCCTCCAGGAGCGCCTGGATGGCGCGCTTTTCGGCAGCAGACAGAGGCTTGACCTCGGAAATCTGGTCGACAAACAGTCGGTAGCCCTTGTCGGTGGGGATGCGACCCGAGCTGGTGTGAGGCGCAGTGATCAGCCCCTCTTCCTCCAGGACAGCCATATCATTACGGATGGTGGCCGATGATACCCCCAGCTGATGCCGCTCCACGAGTGCTTTGGAGCCCACAGGCTCGCGGGAATGCACATAGTCCTCGACGATGGCACGCAACACTTCAAGTCTGCGTGGTTCGCTCACTTTTCACCTCCGCACACGTTTACTGTCTCTTCCGGCAGATCTGGCACTCGACACGCCCAAGTGCCAAGTCTAGTACGTTCGAAGGGATTGTTAGCATTGAAAATCCCTGGCCGGACCGTCCAGCGGCGAGTCGGGAAGTGAGCAACAATTTTGTCCAGTTATGAATGGGGCGCCCAGGACATCTCAGCCCCCCGCCAGGTTTCCCTGCCAAAGGTTCCGGTCAGCCGGGGCCTGGTTCTGGAGGATGTGCAGAGCGGTTACGTTGGCGCAGTGGTCCGGGTGGAGAAATCTGGTGGCATGCACGTCATGGTGCTCGAGGACCGGCGCGGCAGACTCAAGACTTTCCCGCTCGGGTTCGGGTTCCACGTCGACGGCGGGCCCGTTGAGGTGGTGGCACCCGCGCTGGCACCACCAGCGCCAGCCCGCAAGGTGACGGCGTCGGGATCGGTCAAAGTGGAGGGCGCCCGCGCGAGGACCGCCCGGGCCAGCAGGATCTGGGTGGAGGGACAGCACGATGCTGAGCTGATCGAAAAAGTGTGGGGCGACGATCTGCGTCTTGAGGGGATCGTCGTCGAACCGCTGCACGGCGTTGACGACCTTGCCGGGATGATCCGCACCTTTAGTCCTGGACCGAACCGCCGGCTCGGTATCCTCGTCGACCATCTGGTAGCGGGGTCGAAGGAACAGCGCATCGCCCAGGAAGCCATGAAGGTTCCGGGAGCCGCCGCCAACGTCCTGGTGGTGGGACACCCGTATGTCGATGTGTGGCAGGCAATCAAGCCGGCGGCCGTCGGGCTCACCGCGTGGCCGGTGGTACCACGGGGCCAGGACTGGAAGACCGGAATACTCGCCGGCCTCGGCTGGCCGAACGCCGACAAGGCAGCGGTGGCACATGGCTGGAAGCGGTTGCTGGGGTGCGTCAATAGTTACTCCGACCTTGAACCGTCGCTGCTCGGGCGGGTCGAAGAAGTGATCGATTTTTTGACCCCTCCCGGAGATTTCGACGCGACCACCTAAGCCCCAGTGCACGTTTGCTGGCGACGAAGTATCCTAGATAGGAAGGCTCCTGATCAAGGCTGCCCCGAAGCAATAGAGGATGTTCAGTTGTCTAACCCCGCCGACCAGCACGGACACCACGGATCCGAGGACGGCCACGGCCAGCCCCGATCCGCTTTTGAGGGTGCCCCGGCGAATGCCCTGCCTCTGACCGCGACGGAAGACCGGCAGTGGGCAACCCTGTCGCACTTCGGGGGAATCCTCGGTTTCATCCCGTCGCTGCTCATACTGCTGATTTTCAAGAACCGGGGACCTTTCACCGCCCAGGAAGCACGGGAGGCGTTCAACTTCACCTTCCCGCCGACGGTGTTGGCGTTCGTGGCCTGGCTGCTCTCCCTCTTGCCAGCGGTCGGCGGCATGTTCGCCGTCGTCAACGCCCTGATCTGGGTAGCAATCGCCGTATCCTCGGTCATTGCCGGGATTCAGGTCAACCGTGGCCGCCCCTACCGGTACGCGTTCAACCTGCGGCTCTTCCGTTAGGAGCTAATCGGGTAGTAGCCTGCGGACGACCGCGTCGGCGAGCAACCGGCCCTTGCCAGTGAGCGTGATCGTTCCGGCGAAGGCCTCCGCTGCAACGATCAGTTCATCAGCAATCAATCCGGCGACGGCAAGCCGCCCCCCTGGGTGCAGCACCCGGGTTGGTAGGCCCTCGCGCAGCCTGGCGCGAAGCATCACGTCCTCGGTGTAGCGGGTCTCCGCGTCCAGGATTTCGCGGCCAGCGGCCGGTGACACTCCGGTTGAGAGGCGCTGGGCGTACGCGGTCGGGTGCTTCACATTCCACCACCGCACACCGCCCAGATGCGAGTGCGCGCCGGGACCAGCTCCCCACCAGTCGTCGCCACGCCAGTAGGCAAGATTATGCCTGCACTCGTCCGCAGGTGTGCGGGCCCAGTTGCTCACCTCGTACCATCCCAGTCCGGCGGCTGCCATCGCGCGTTCGGCCAGGGCGTACTTCTCGGCGTGATCGTCGTCGTCGATGTCGGGCACCTCGCCACGGCGGATCCGGGCCGCAAGTTTGGTGCCGTCCTCGATAATCAGTGCGTAGGCAGAGACGTGGTCCGGACCGTAGGACAGCGCCGCGTCAAGGGTCTGCTGCCAGTCGGCTGCGGACTCCCCCGGGGTGCCGTAGATCAGGTCAAGGCTGACGCGCAGCCCGGCTTCCCGCGCCCATTGCACGGCCAGTGGCACCCGTTCGGGCGCATGGGTGCGGTCCAGAACCTTCAGCACGTGCGGAACAGCCGACTGCATCCCGAACGACACCCTGGTGAAACCCGCCTGCGCCAGCACCGCAAGAGACTCGGGCGTGACCGAATCGGGGTTGGCCTCCGTGGTGACTTCAGCGCCTGGTGCGAGCCCCCAGTGCCCGACGGCGGTGCGCAGCACCGTCGCCAGATCAGCTGCGGGGAGGAGGGTGGGAGTGCCGCCACCGAAGAACACTGTCGATAGCTGGCGGGGCGCGGTGCCGGAAGCGGTCAGGACACCGGCTGCGAGGTCCAGTTCAGCACTGACCGTTGCGGCATAGCGGTCTTGCGATGCGCCCCCACCCAGCTCAGTGGCCGTGTAGGTGTTGAAGTCGCAGTAGCCGCAGCGCACAGCGCAGAACGGGATGTGGACGTAGAGCCCCAGCTTCCGGTCGGCGCTGCCGACGGCGGCCTGCTCCGGCAGCAGGCCGCTTTCCGGCGCTGGCAAGCCAAGAGGGAGGGCACCTGGCATTGCTACTTCTTGACCTTGTCCTTGGACTCGTCGGTGGTGAGGGCCGCGATGAAGGCTTCCTGCGGGACTTCGACGCGTCCCACCATCTTCATCCGCTTCTTGCCTTCCTTCTGTTTCTCCAGAAGTTTGCGTTTACGGGTGATGTCACCGCCGTAGCACTTCGCGAGGACGTCCTTGCGGATGGCCCTGATGCTTTCCCTGGCAATAATCCGTGACCCGATGGCCGCCTGGATGGGGACCTCGAACTGCTGCCGTGGGATGAGTTCACGCAGCTTGCCGGTCATCATGACGCCATAGGCGTAGGCCTTGTCGCGGTGGGTGATGGCCGAGAACGCATCGACCTGTTCGCCCTGCAGCATGATGTCGACCTTGACCAGGTCGGCGACCTGGTCGCCGTCGCTCTTCCAGTCCAGCGAGCCGTACCCGCGGGTCCGGGATTTGAGGATGTCGAAGAAGTCGAACACGATCTCGGCCAGTGGCAGTCGGTACCGGATCTCCACCCGGTCCTCGGAGAGGTAATCCATTCCGCCCATCACGCCGCGCCGGCTCTGGCACAGCTCCATGATGGCACCGACGAACTCGGTGGGCGCCAGGATGGTCGCCGAAACCATAGGCTCGCGGACCTCGGCGATCTTCCCGGTCGGGTACTCGCTGGGGTTGGTCACATGGACCATCTTTTTGTCCTCGAGCGTCACCAGGTACTCCACGTTGGGTGCCGTGGAAATCAGGTTGAGGTTATGCTCGCGCTCGAGCCGCTCCCTGGTGATCTCCAGGTGAAGGAGCCCGAGGAAGCCCACCCGGAACCCGAAGCCCAGTGCCGCGGAGGTCTCGGGTTCGTAGACGAGCGCTGCATCGTTGAGCATCAGCTTTTCCAGCGCGTCGCGAAGCACCGGGTAATCGGTGCCGTCTAGCGGGTACAGACCGGAGAAGACCATGGGCTTCGCATCGGCATATCCGGGCAGGGATGCCTGGGCTGGCTTGGCCAGGTTGGTAACCGTGTCACCCACCTTGGACAGCCGGACGTCTTTCACACCAGTGATGAGGTAGCCGACCTCGCCCACGCCAAGCCCCTTGGATGGGGTGGGCTCCGGGGAGCTGACGCCAATTTCGAGGAGTTCGTGACTGGCGCGGGTGGACATCATCTGGATCCGCTCGCGGGGATGCAGCATGCCGTCGACCACGCGGACGTAGGTGACGACACCGCGGTAGGTGTCATACACGGAGTCGAAGATCATCGCCCGTGCGGGGGCGTTGGGGTCACCAACAGGAGGCGGCAGGTCCCTGACAATCTTGTCCAGCAGTGCTTCGACCCCCATACCGGTCTTCCCGGAGACCCTGAGGACGTCGTCGGGGTCGCCACCGATCAGGTTCGCCAGCTCGGCAGCATACTTCTCGGGCTGGGCGGCGGGCAGGTCGATCTTGTTCAGGACCGGAATGATGGTGAGGTTGTTTTCCATCGCCAGGTAAAGGTTGGCAAGTGTCTGGGCTTCGATCCCCTGGGCGGCATCGACCAGCAGGATCGCCCCTTCGCAGGCCGCGAGCGACCGGGAAACCTCGTAGGTGAAGTCAACGTGGCCTGGCGTGTCGATCATGTTCAGCGCGTGGCTGACACCGTCGAGTTCCCAGGGCAGCCGCACCGCCTGGGATTTGATGGTGATGCCACGTTCACGCTCGATGTCCATCCGGTCCAGGTACTGGGCCTTCATGTCACGCTGCTCGACGACGCCGGTGAGCTGCAGCATCCTGTCCGCCAGGGTGGACTTCCCATGATCAATGTGCGCGATGATGCAGAAGTTTCTGATAATCGCCGGATCAGTGGCGGCGGGCACCGGTGAGGTGCGGGCCTTGGGTGACACTGGACATTCCTTACTGTTGCGAGGGCTGCTGCGCGGCAACCGTTTCAACTACAACGACAGGGTTTGGAGCGAGGTGAACCCACCCCTCGGGCGGGTTTTGTTAAACCAGCCCCGGTTAACAGTCTCCCACGAGCTGGCGGGTGATCTGGAATTGCCTGGACTGGCCAAACTGTATCCTTTACCGCATGTCATTTGATTCCCGATCCTTCCTGCGGCTGGCCCGCACCGTTGTGCGGGCGCTGCAGCCGCCGAAGCGGCGATCCGGACCGGCCCGGAAACCAGCCGCCTACCCTGGTGATTTCACCGGCACCCCGAAGGTCAGCTATTCGCCCCGAGCCGATGATGTCCCGGATGCGGGGGAAATTGTCTGGGCCTGGGTGCCCTATGAAGAGGACCACCGTCAAGGCAAGGACCGCCCGGTCCTGCTGATCGGCAACCACCGGGGCAGGCTGCTGGGGCTGACGCTGACTAGCCGGGACCGGAACGGAACCGGCGGATCGGATCCGGCCTACGTCGATATCGGGTCCGGCTCGTGGGACGTCAAGGGCAGACCGAGCGAAGTGAAAACCGACCGGATCATTCAACTGGCACCGTCGGATGTCAGGCGGATCGGCGCTGTACTCCCCCGGGCGCAGTTTGATCGTGTGGTGGCGCGGCTTGGCTGAGTTATTGTGGCTGCCCAACTTTCCATGCGGGACCTTCCACATGCGGCGCCGCGCTCAGACAGACCGGCTGCCGGGACTAATCCGTGCATCTCTGGTAATCTAGACAGCTGTGTGTCCGCGCAGGTCGACGGGCACTTTAGTCCAATCGCCTACGGTATCCCCACGCCGCTCAGTCATTGGTTGAACTGAATTACCCTCACGACCAGTCCGCAATACAAAGAGAGTTCTAAATACGTGGCAAATATCAAGTCCCAGAAAAAGCGCATTCTCACCAACGAGAAGGCGCGCCAGCGCAACAACTCGGTTAAGTCCGAGCTGAAAACGGCCATCCGCGCCGTAAACACTGCGATCGGCTCAGCTGACAAGGAAGCTGCAACCAGCCTCCTCCAGTCGGCAAGCCGCAAGCTGGACAAGGCTGTCAGCAAGGGTGTCGTGCACAAGAACAACGCAGCGAACCACAAGTCTGCGATCTCGAAGAAGGTCAACGCTCTCTAACCAGAGCCTGATCGTTCGACGATTTCCAGATGGCTGGCCTTCGGGCCGGCCATCTGTCGTTTAACCGGTTGATCCCTTCGCCTTACGCGCCTTCAACCGACCAACGCCGCCTAAAACGGCTGCCGCGCCACATATAACTACAGCGCGAGACGATACCTACCGCGCGAGACGGTACCTACCGCGCGAGACGGTACCTACCGCGCGAGACGGTACCTACCGCGCGAGACGGTACCTACCGCGCGAGACGGTACCTACCGCGCGAGACGGTATCTACAGCGCGAGACGGGTCAGGCGCGGTACGTTCAGGTCGCAGAGAGTGCAAGCGGGTGCGCAGTGACTCGGAGCGCCGTCCGGGCCTAGCGGCACTTCAGACCGTACAGAGCCGCTAGCCGCGGCCAGCGAGGGCGATGGTGGTGACTGCGCGTTCGACGGCGTACACCGGGTCCCGGGAGGCGCCCTTCACCTGGGCATCGGCTTCCGCAAGCACCTGAATGCACTCAACCAGACCTTCGGAACTGAAGCGCTGGGCGTCGCGTCGGGCCTGGTCTACCTGCCAGGGCGCCATCCCGAGCTCTTTTGCTAGCTGTGCGGAGCTCCCCCGCACCTGATGGACCTTCGCAACGGCCCGGACCTTCATCGCAAGGGCCGCCGTCAGGAGTACTGGATCGGCGCCGGTCGCCAGGGCATGCCGGAGCATTGACAGGGCCTGTCCTCCACGGCCAGCCAATGCCGCGTCTGCCACCTTGAACCCGGTGACCTCCACCCGGCCGCCGTAGTACTTCTCGACGGTCTCCTCGGTGATTTCACCGGCCGTATCAGAAATCAATTGTTGACAGGCTGCCGCCAGTTCGGCGAGCTGGGACCCAACTGCTGCCACCAGCGCCCGCAGGGCTCCACCGCCGATCCGCCGGCCCGCGGCCCTGAACTCCTCGACAACAAAGTCTGCCTTGTCCGAGTCCTTCTTCAACGGCTGACAGTCGACAACGGTTGCCCCGGAAGACTTGAGTGCGTCAAGAAGCTTCTTGCCACGGTTTCCGCCGCTGTGATGCATCACCAGCACGACATCGGGGGCAGGATCGGCCAGGTATCCGAGCGTGTCCTGAAGAAAGTCGTCGTTCATCTGGGCGAGGCCGCTCACCTCGATCAATTTGGCCTCCCCAAACAGGGATGGGCTCCCGTGGATGGTGAGATCGCCTGCCTCGTACTTGCCGGCGTCCAGCTTCACGTCTTCAAGGTCTGGACGTGCATCCCGCAGGCTGCGACGAATGCGTTCGACTGCCTGGCCGGCGGCATACTCCTCGGGGCCGCTGAGCAGCACCACTGGTGCGGGTACAACGGTTCGCCAGTGCATCCCTGAGCTTCCAGCTGATTCCTTGCGGGATGCGGCGGGCCTGGAAGTCACTTAGTTGCTCCTGGTGGTTGGTGGATGGAACGAGTCCTCAGCGTCAACTGTGCCACGGGCTGGACCTGCCGCAAAGCGGACAAGGGGGTCAACGGTGGACGCGGAGTGAGTCGTCCTGAATGGAGACCAGAAACGTTCCCAGCTGGTCGGTTCTGGCCACGGTAATCCCCGCCGCAGACAATCCGGCAGTGATAGTTGGGTGTGGATGCCCGTAGTCGTTATCCCGGCCAGCGGAAATCAGGGCAAGCCGTGGTTTGAGGGTGTGGGCCAGGTCGAGCCCACCGTTGCGGGCACCGTGGTGGGCTACTTTCAGGATCTGCACCCCCCGCTCACTGAGTCCGGGGCTGGCTCTCAACATGGCACGCGCCGCGTCCTCCTCCAGATCACCAGTCAGCAGGACGGCCACATCGGGGGCGGCGTCAGTGTCGATGACGACGTCGAGCACAGCGCTGGAATTATTCTCGGAATCTATTGGTGCTCCGGCCTCTGGCCAGAGCACCGTCCAGCTGACGCGGCCATAGGAGCCACCGTCGCCATGTTCTCCAGTCATGCCGGCAATGAGCCGCTCGGGTGATACCTGTTGCGCAGGGACCGCGGTGACAGTCGTGGGAAGTGCTGGTTCTGAGGAGGAGTACAGGATTCTTTGCACCGTCCTGTCCCTCGACACTCCTTCGATTCCACCATAGTGATCGGCATGGAGGTGGGTAAGCACGAGCAGTTCCACGGTGTCGACCGCCAGCCGGTCCAGACAAGCGTCGACGTCGTCCGGTTCGGGACCCGTATCGATGAGGATCACGCTACGTTCGCCGGTCCGGACAGCGAAGGCATCGCCCTGCCCGACGTCGCAGGCAGCAATGTGCCAGGTTCCATTGTCTGGTCTGCCCGGGGGCCACAAGGTGACGGCTGCAAGGCCCGCCACACAACCTACCGCGAGCCACAGCAGGGCACCGATCCCGCCGTGACCGGAATGGGCTTCATTCCGGTTGAACCCGGGTAAAGGGTTCACCTTCGTCGACCTGCCTGGGCCGGGAGTAACAGTCCGGCGCCGGGGGCTGAAAGTCACCGCCAGCACGATTGCCGCCGAGAGCATTCCGGTGAGAATCACTCCCACCGGACCGCCTACCCACGGCAGGGTCGCCCCGGGCGCCGAGGCGAAAAAGGTTGCAACTGCGCCTACCCACGCTGTACCCCAACCGGCCACCAGGACCAGGGGTACCGCCAGCGGTTCCGCGACGGCGATCAACCCGACAGCCGCCATCCCCACGATGGTGACGAACGGTACCACCGGGCTGGCTGCGAGGTTCGCCGGAACCGAGTACAGCGGGAGAGTTGACTGCAACAGCGTCAGGATCGGCGCGCAGAACAGTTGCGCCGCAATCGGAACAGCAACGAGCTGGGCGACCAGCAGCGGCATGAAACGGCTCAGCCTCAATGCCAGTACCGGACCGAACAGGATCAGTCCGGCCGCGGCGGCAACGGACAGCATGAACGCGAAGGAGGCGTGCAGCCAGGGATCGATGGTAAGGAGGACCACCACGGTGAGCAGCAAAAGTGCCAGCGGCACTTTCCCTCGCCCGGATAACACCGCTGCAACTCCGATGCCGCCCATCAGCGCTGCGCGCAACACACTTGGCTCGGGTCGAACCAGGATGACGAAACCAATCAGTGCAAGGACGCCCAGGACCGCCGACGGGAGTCGCGGCAGTCGCAGAGCGCGGGCACCGAGGAAAACGAAGGCCAACAGGTAACTGCAGTTGGCACCGCTGACCGCTGTCAGGTGGGTCATCCCGGTGGTTTGCATATCTGCTGCCAGGCGTTCGTCCAGTGTGCTCCGGTCGCCGATGACCATGCCTGGCAGCAGCCCGCCCTCCCCCGTCAGCCGGGAAGAAAGCTGCGAAAAGTCAGTTCTTAATTCGGCTGGAACGGTAGTCCAGCCGGCAGGCGAGGTCACCTGCGGGCTGGTCGCGGCGATGAGCAGTGCGGCTGCCCGGTCGCCGGATTTGGTGGGTAGCAGGCGCCCGGCCGTGCGCACCGAGTCAGACGCGGCGACCGGATGCCAGGACACCGGGCCAATCACCACCACCGGCGTACCCGCGGTGAACCTGACCCCGTCAAGCGTTCCAGCCGTCAACGTCCCTTCCACCATAAACCGGGAGGATCCGGTAAACCGGTCGGGGCTGATCATCACTGCATCCGACGTCGCGTGCACAACAGCGGTGATCGCGGACTGCTCCTGGACCGCAGTCGATACCGGGCCGGAGGTCCGTGCGGCAAGGCTGGCTGAGGCGGGCGCGCAGACCAGGGTAGCGATGGCCAGCGGCACCACACAGGGTACCGCCACCCGCCTGACTCTGCCCGAGGCAAGGCAGCCGATCACACTGCAAAGGGCCAGCGTCGCCAGCACAACGGCGCCGAGCAGTGCGGAGGAGGCGTCCAGCCGGGTCACCCCTGCTGCCGTGATCCACGCCACCGCGGCGGCAGGCAACAACCGTAAGTCCCGGTGACGGGGTTCGATAACGGCTGTTCGGCTGTCCCTACCCCGCTTCTCCCGCAGAAACCTCTTCCGCCAGCTCGTCAGGGGGCCGATCGGTGTGCTTCGACTGCGCGCCGCCGTCAGGGTCGCTACCGCACGGCCCGCTATAGTGCCGCTCACAGGGACGCTTGCTACAGGGCCGGTCGCAGCAGTACCGCTCACCACAGGGCCGCTCGCTACAGGGCCGGTCGCAGTAGCACCGCTCGCCACCGGGACGCTTGCCACAGGGCCGGTCGCAGCAGCACCGCACACCACCGGTGCGTCGCCCGTCTGGGCGCCCCTTCGGGCGTCCGCCCCCTCCGTCGCGGCCCGGACATACCTCGTCCAGTTGTGCCGTGGTCTCATGACCTAGACACTGACCTAGACACTGACCAGTGGGAGAAGTGCAGCGAGCATGGCCTCACCGATGCCTGGCACTGCGTCGAGATCTTCGGGCCGGGTGAACGCCCCGTGTGCGGCACGCCATTGGACGATCCGCTCTGCCAGCACGGGGCCAATCCTCGGAAGTGTCTCCAGTTCGTCGACTCCAGCCGTGTTGATGTTCACCGGGGCCGCCGGGCCAGTGGAACCCAGAGGATTCGCGGGCGACCCGCCGTTGGCTGCGCCATCAGGGGCAACCGGAGCCGGGGTCTCGCCCTGCAGGGGTACGCGGATCTGCAGACCATCCTGTATCTGAGCGGCCAGGTTGATTGCGGCGAGATCGGCATCGGGGAGTGCTCCCCCGGCCTGATCGATCGCCTCAAAGACGCGGGATCCTGAGGCGAGCTCAACAATTCCGGGACGGGTCACCGCCCCCGCAACATGGACGAGCAGACGTTCGGAGGCTGCCTCCTCCCCCGGCGGCGGAGCCCCTGAGCGCGGTGCTCCAGCTGGCTGCGCCCCGGCAGGCGGTGCACCCGAAGACAGTGTTCCCGAGGACAGTGTTCCCGAGTACGGTGCACCTGACGGCGTGGGTTTCGATGAGGCTGGTGCACCTGACGCGAGGACCGGAGGTGCCGGCTGCCCAGCAAACGGACTATCCAGCGCGACCGAGGTGATCTCCGGTGCCGGCGCGCCCCGGAGCAGGAAAAGCCCGAAGGCGATCGCAAGTGCCAGACCAAGCACCACGAAGGATACGCCACGACCGATTGCCCACCGGCGCCCACTATCGGCTGGCGGACCGGGCGGATCTAAAGCCTCGGAATCCTCATATCCCAGGGAGGGATCAGCAGCCCCGATCGGATCCGGTCGAAACCCCAAAGCGCCGCGGGGCGGTGGGCTGGTTGCCCAACGATGTCTGGCCATGGGTCGAGCCTAGGATTTACCGCCAGGGGAGGGAGACCGTACGGCTGCGTATGTGGGTAAACCCAGTAGCACTCAGTCGGGAGTGGACGGTCGAGCGTCGCCGTCGTCGTCAATCCGCCCTGCCACGGCGATAGCGATGACTCCCAGCCCGGTGTGGGCAGCCAGCACTGCCGGGAGTTGCGCCAGGACTGTCCGAACTTCGGGGTGGCGCTCCTGGAGGTTCAGTGTCAGCTCCTGCACCTGGGATTGATTGCCGAAGTAGTGGAAGGCGACCACGGCGCCGGGCCTCCCGGCAAGGTCCGCTTCCACCAGGTCCAACAGGCGGGCGGTAGCCTTGGGCAGGGACCTCACCTTTTCGAGCGGCAGGATCCGCCCCTCCTGCACACTGAGGATCGGTTTCACCGACAACAGTGTTCCCAGCATGGACGCTGCCGCACCGATCCGGCCCCCTTTACGAAGCTGCTCCAGGCTGGGTACCAGAAATCTGACCGTCGACGAATCACAGACCGCGCGCGCTACCGCTGACGCCCCAGCAAGGTCGACCCCGTCACGCGCAGCCGCCTGGGCCGCCGCCACACCGAAACCCATCGCCATCCCGACCGTCCGGCAGTCGAGCACCTCCACCGGGATGGAGACGGCCGCCGCCGCCCAGCGCGCCGCGTCGGTGGTCCCCGACAGGTCGCCCGAGAGGTGCACCGAGAGGATTCCCGTCGCTCCGTCGGCTTCGAGCCGCCGGTAGACACTCTCGAACTGGCCCGGCGACGGCCGGGACGTGCGCACCTCGGCGCCTTCGGCCAACGCCACCGACAGCGGCCCGGTCAGGTCGTCCGTGCCCTCACCGAAGATCCGTCCGGCGATCATCACCGGCATGGGCACGACGACGACGCCACGCGCGGCACCCCCGGCTGCCAGCCACTCGGGCGGTATAGCCGCAGCCGAGTCGGTCACCACAGCGATGCGGGACGGTGCGGCGGCCTCCTGCGCGGCACGGGATCCCGACGGACGGACCCACAGTCGCTCCAGCCACCTCATCGAGTACCAGGCCGCAGAACCGGTTTTTGCCGGCGTCCGTGGTGCCTGTTCCGCGGCCGACGGGCGTGGTTCAGCCGACGCCGGACCACCCTGTCCTGCTGGAGACTTCACTGCTTTGTCGGCCCGCATGGTTACTCCGGAACGATATTGACCAGCTTCGGAGCCCGCACAATGATCGTCCGGATTCCCCTGCCGTCGAGGGTCTTCTGGATCTGGGGACTGGCCAGCGCCAACTCCCGCAGCGCATCCTCGGTGATGTCCGGGGACACCTCCAGCCGGTCACGGACCTTGCCCTGCACCTGTACGACGGCGACGACAGTCTCCTGCACCAGCAGCGAATCGTCGACCGCGGGCCAGCCCGCTGTTGCCACCGAGGCTGGGTGCCCCAGCCGGTTCCACAGGTCCTCGGCGGTGTAGGGAGCGAAGAGGCTCAGGATGATCGCCACCGCCTCCGTGGCTTCGCGGACAGCCGGGTCGGCGCCCCCAACGCCCGAGTCGATCGCCTTGCGGGTTGCGTTGACCAGTTCCATCACACGGGCAATGACCACGTTGAATTTGTTGCCCTGCAGCAGGGCAGCGCTGTCCGCCACGGTCCGGTGGGTGATGGACCGCAGCGCGCGGTCGCCACCTGAGACGTCGACGCCGGGCGCACTGGTCACGTCCTGACCGAGCCGCCAGGCACGGGCCAGGAACTTCGACGAACCCGACGGCGAAACATCCGCCCAGTCGACGTCGTCCTCGGGCGGGGAAGCGAACACCATGGTCAGCCGGATGGCGTCAACGCCGAACTTGTCCAGCTGCTGGCTCAGGTCGACGCCATTGCCGAGCGACTTGCTCATGGCCTTGCCGCCGTTGAGCACCTGCCCCTGGTTCAGGAGCGCCGAGAACGGTTCGGTGAACCCGATCAGGCCCAGGTCGAACAGCACCTTGGTGAAGAAGCGGCTGTACAGCAGGTGCAGAATGGCATGCTCAACGCCGCCCACGTACTGTCCGACGGGCAGCCAGCGGTTCACTGCGTCGGTATCGAACGGCGCGTCGGTGGTGTCAGGGGATGCGAACCGCAGGAAGTACCAGGAGGAATCGACAAAGGTGTCCATCGTGTCGGTGTCCCGTTTGGCGGGCCTGGCGCACTGCGGGCAGGGCACATTGACCCAGTCCTCGACGGCGGCGAGCGGCGAGGTCCCCTTCGGGGACAGGTCGCCGCCGCGCAGGTCTTCCGGCAGCGTGACGGGCAGCTGGTCGTCGGGGACCGGTACTTCGCCGCAGGTGGCGCAGTGGATGATCGGGATCGGGGTGCCCCAGAATCGCTGCCGGGACAACAACCAGTCGCGCAGCCGGTAGTTGACCGTGTGCTCGCCGGTGCCGTGCTCGGCGACCAGATCGATGGCGCGGGCAATGGCTTCGTCCTTGCCCAGTCCGTCCAGCTCACCGGAGTTCACCAGGGTGCCGTCGCCGGTGGTGGCGATCCCCGACACCGCCGGATCCTCGGCACCGGTGTCCACGACCATTCGGACCGGCAGCTCGAAGGCGCGGGCGAAGTCCAGGTCGCGCTGGTCGTGGGCGGGAACGGCCATGATGGCGCCGGTGCCGTAGTCGGCCAGCACATAGTCGGCGGCCCAGACCGGCAGCTTCTCCCCATTCAGGGGGTTGATCGCCCAGCGGCCGGTAAACACGCCGGTCTTTTCGCGCTCGGTCGACTGCCGCTCGATCTCCGACAGGGACTTGATGCCCTCCCGGTATTCTTCCAGCTCGGCCCGGTGGGATTCGGTGACCAGGTCCAGGGCCAACGGGGCGTCTGCCGCCACCACGAAGAACGTGGCGCCGTGCAGCGTGTCCGGCCGGGTGGTGAACACGGGAACGCTCTGGGCCGGCTGCCCGTCGGCCTCTGCGATGACGAAGTCGACGTGGGCACCCTCGGAGCGACCAATCCAGTTGCGTTGCATGGCCAGGACCCGCTCGGGCCAGTGACCCCGCAGCTGGTCCATATCGTCCAGCAGACGATCCGCGTAGTCGGTGATCTTGAAGTACCACTGGTTGAGGCTCTTCTTGGTGACTGGGGTGCCGCAGCGCTCGCAGGCGCCATTGACTACCTGCTCATTGGCCAGCACCGTCTGGTCTTTCGGGCACCAGTTGACCGGCGAGTTTTTCCGGTACGCCAG
Source organism: Arthrobacter sp. TMT4-20 (assembly GCF_054510775.1). Lineage (NCBI taxonomy): Bacteria > Bacillati > Actinomycetota > Actinomycetes > Micrococcales > Micrococcaceae > Arthrobacter > Arthrobacter sp. TMT4-20. The sequence goes on from NZ_JBTNDW010000002.1 coordinate 100,460, forward strand.
ACCCTTTTCGAAGAAGCGCAGGAACAGCCACTGCGTCCACTGGTAGTACCCGGGGTCGGACGTGTGCAGCCGACGGGACCAGTCAACGCTGATCGCGTAGCGGCGGAACGAGTTGGCCTGCGTCTCGATGTTGGTATAGGTCCATTCGGACGGGTGTGCGTTGCGCTGGATGGCCGCATTTTCGGCGGGCAGCCCGAACGAGTCCCAGCCGATGGGGTGCAGGACGTCGAACCCCTGCTGCCGGTAGTAGCGGGCGACGACGTCGCCCATCGCGAACGCCTCGGCGTGCCCCATGTGCAGGTCACCTGAGGGGTACGGGAACATGTCCAGCACATACCGGCGCTCCCGTGAGCCGTCGTCGGCTGGCTTGAACGGCTGGAGCCGGTCCCACTCCGCGGGCCATCGGGCTTCGATGTCAGCGAAACTGTAGGTGTTCTCGTCCGGTTGCCCGGCGTCGGGTTGCGTGCTCACTGTTGTTGCCCTGTCCTCTTGATCAATTGCCCCTAGACACACAAAAGCCCCTCATCCAGGGAGGGGCATGCCGCACGGTTGACTGTGCGGCTAGCTAAGGAGTTGTACTACAGACATGCGACCACTCTAGCGCAGATTGGCGACGGCGACCTGTGGCGCGGGTTACGATGATCCTGGTACGCGCGCACGCAGGTCGCGCACTGCCACGCCGAGGCGGAGTGCGCCCCCGGCTGATCGGCCACCGGCCCCGCAAGGGGAATACCACCTGATACCAGGAACCGATGACAGTGGCCCGTCACATTGTGAGGCACGATCGCATGACACAGCTCTTTCCCACAGCCGATCCCGCTCCCGCAGACCTGGGTGACGACGCCGTCGCGCTGGTCCGCCGCTGGCTGCACCTGGACGACGTCCGGCGCCCCGAACCGACAGTCACCCGTGGGTCGCGGTCGGCGCAGCTCCTCGCCGAGGTCCTGAAGGACGACGCCGGGCTGCAGTTCACACTGGGCTTCGTTGACCGGGTCATCCGGCCCGAAGACAACGCGGTCGCTGCACGCAACCTCTCAAAGCTGGCGCGGCAGACGCCGTCGTTCCTGCCCTGGTACATGCGCGGCGCCGTGAAGCTTGGCGGCGCGCTCGCCCCGACGCTGCCCGGCATCGTGGTCCCGGTGGCGCAGCGGGTGCTCCGCGAAATGGTGGGACACCTGATCGTTGACGCCCGCCCCCAGAAGCTGGGCAAGGCCATCGCCGGTTTGCGGGGCGAATCTGTTCGACTCAACATTAATCTGCTCGGCGAAGCGGTACTCGGTCATGAGGAGGCAGACGCGCGCCTCGCGGGAACCAAGAAACTGCTGGCCCGCGACGACGTCGACTACGTCTCCGTCAAGGTGTCCTCGGTGGTGAGCACCATGAATCTGTGGGACTTCCACGAGACGGTGGAGCGGGTCGCGGAGCGGCTGCGCCCCCTGTACCGGTTGGCTGCCTCCTCCCCGGCGCCGAAGTTCATCAACCTCGACATGGAGGAATACCACGACCTTGACCTGACCGTGGCGGTCTTCAAGCGCATCCTCGACACCGAGGACCTGCTGCATCTCGAAGCGGGGATCGTGTTGCAGGCCTACCTGCCGGACGCGCTCGGCGCGCTGCAGGACATCACCAGCTGGGCCACCGAACGTCGTGCTCGTGGCGGTTCGGCCGTCAAGGTGCGGCTGGTCAAGGGCGCCAACCTGGCAATGGAACTCGTCGACGCGAAGGTTCACGGGTGGGAGCCCGCCACCCTGCCGTCGAAGGAAGCGACCGACACCAACTACAAGCGCTGCCTCGATTGGGCGTTGCGTCCGGACAACGCGGAGGCGGTCAGGATCGGCGTCGCCGGTCACAACCTGTTCGATATCGCCTTCGCACGCCTGCTCTCCTTGGCGCGCGGCGTGGAGGATCGTATCGAGTTCGAAATGCTGCTCGGGATGGCCGAGGAGCAGGCGGAGGAGATCAAGAAGGACGTCGGCTCGCTCCTGCTGTACACGCCGGTTGTGCACCCGGCCCAGTTCGACGTCGCCATCAGCTACCTGATCCGCCGGCTCGAAGAAAACGCGAGCCAGGAAAACTTCATGTCGGCTGTCTTTGAGCTGAACAAGAGTCCGCACCTGTTTGAGCGTGAGAAGCAGCGTTTCCTCGCCTCACTGGCCGCTGTGGATGCCGTGGTGCCGGGTCCCAACCGGGCGCAGAGCGTTGACCGGTTCGTGGAAACTGCACCCGGCGAGTTCGCCAACCAGTCCGACTCCGACCCGTCGCTGCCCGCCATCAGGGACTGGGCCAGCGAGATTCTTCAGCGGGTTCCGGAGTCAACCCTGGGGGTTGAGTTGGTGGAAGCTTCCTGGCTGGACACCAACGACGACGTCGAGCGCACCATCGCGGCGGCCCTTGCCGGCCAGCAGGAATGGGCGTCCCGGACCGGCGCCGAACGGGCCGAGGTGCTGCGGAACGCAGCGGCCCGGCTCGCAGCGATCCGTGGTGACCTGGTGGAAGTTGCTGCCAGTGAGACCGGCAAGACGGTTGCCGAGTCCGATCCGGAGATTTCCGAGGCGATCGACTTCGCCAACTATTACGCACTGCTCGCCGAGGAACTGGACCAGGTGGAGGGCGCCGAGTTCGTGCCTGCACGCCTGACGGTCGTCACGCCGCCGTGGAACTTCCCGGTGGCCATCGCCGCGGGGTCGGCTCTGGCACCATTGGCGGCGGGCAGCGCCGTCGTCGTGAAGCCTGCACCGCAGGCCAAGCGTTGCGCGGCAGTGCTGGTCCAGGCGCTGTGGGACGCTGGGGTGCCCCGCGAGGTGCTGCATTTCGCGGATGTTGAGGAGGGGCCGGTGGGTCAGCACCTCATTTCGCATCCGTCGGTGGACCGGGTCATCTTGACCGGTGCCTACGACACCGCCAAGCTGTTCCGCAGCTGGCGCCATGACCTGCCGCTGCTCGCGGAGACCAGCGGCAAGAACGCGCTGATCGTCACTCCCAGTTCGGACCTCGATCTTGCCGCGGCCGATGTCGTCAAGTCCGCGTTCGGTCATGCCGGGCAGAAGTGCTCGGCCGCGTCGCTGGTGATTCTGGTGGGTGCGGCCGGGAAGTCGGCGCGGTTCCGCAACCAGCTGGTTGACGCAGTGGCGTCGCTGAAGGTTGGTTACCCGGAAGATGCGGCCACCGAGATGGGCCCTGTCATCGAGCCTGCTGAGGGGAAACTGCGCGACGCGCTGACTACTCTTGGCGAGGGTGAAACCTGGCTGGTCAAGCCGAAGCAGCTCGACGACACCGGACGGCTGTGGAGCCCCGGCGTCCGCGCTGGAGTGAAACCGGGCAGCTACTTCCATCTCACTGAATTTTTCGGTCCGGTCCTCGGCGTGATGCACGCGGACTCGCTGGCACAGGCGATCGAATGGCAGAACGCCAGCCCCTACGGGCTGACGGCAGGCATTCACACCATGGATGGCGATGAACTCGCCCAGTGGCTGGACGCTGTCCAGGCAGGCAATCTGTATGTGAACCGCGGCATTACCGGTGCAATTGTTCAGCGCCAGCCGTTTGGTGGCTGGAAGCGTTCGGCTGTCGGGCCGGGCGCGAAGGCTGGTGGCCCCAACTATCTGATGCACCTGGGCAGCTGGAACCCCGTCGAGCTGCATCCCGGAAACGTTCATGCTCCGTTGAGTGGGCCGGTCCGGGATCTGCTGCACGCAGCCGATATCCCCGCCGTCGACCAGGGGTTCCTGGCCCGGGCGACCGCGGACGATCAGCGTCATTGGGTCAGGTCCTTCGGTGCCAATCGCGATGTGTCGGGCCTCGGGGTGGAACGCAATGAGTTCCGTTACATTGCCGGTGCTGTGACGGTGCGGCTCAACGAGGCCGGCACCCTCGCTGGTTTGGTCCGGGTCCTCGCTGCCGGCCTGCGTGCCGGTGCCTCTCTGCGGGTTTCGACGGCTCACCCGCTACCGCCGGCTCTCACAGCGGCGCTCTCGGCGCACAACATTGAACACGGCGTGGACGACGACGCCGCGTGGCTGAAGCACGCACCCACGGCTTCCCTTGGCCGGGTTCGGCTGATCGGCGGCGGCTATTCGGAACTGTGCGCGGCCACTGACGGGGATCCGGATGTTGCCATCTACGCCGGACCCGTCACTGAGTCGGGTCGGATCGAGATGCTTCCGTTCCTGCACGAGCAGGCTGTCAGCATCACAGCCCACCGGTTCGGCAACCCGGACAGCGTGTCGCACACGGTGCTCGGCTAGCGGATTCGTTCGCGCTAGACAGCAAAGACAGATTGTTCCAGGCCTGGGAATGACTCATTCCGGTGGCCGGAACAATCTGTCTGAGGCATCCGCTGGTAACGACGGCGACCACAATGCCCCGGCTCCCGTCGATCGTGGCGACCTTTCCCTGCTGCTGAGGCGGCCTCCGCGGTCTACTGCTCGGCCGCGTTGCGCAGTATGGCAGCAATCTCCTGGAAGCCTAGGGAGGTGGCGTGCTGCAATGGCGTCAGACCATCGCGCTGGGAAGGGAGCCTCACATCGGCGCCGCCTTCGACGAGCAGCCGCACGGTCTCCACGTACCGGGGCGAGCCATCGCCCAGGATGATCGCCTCGTGCAGTGCGGTCCAGCCCGGAATGTTGACGTGGTTGACTGAGACATCGGTCTCCAGCAGCCTTCGAACCACGTCCGCGTGGCCACGCTCCGCGGCGCGGATCAGAGCGGTGCCGTTGAAGCTGTCGCGCGCGTCGACGTCCGCGCCGCTACGCAGGGTCAGGTTCAGCAGCTCGAGGTAGCCCTCACTCGCTGCGATCAGGAAAGCGCTCTGTTCGGTCTCGTCCTTGTAGTTGACGTCAGCGCCAGCTGCGATGAGCCGGCGAGCTTCGTCGACGTCGTTGTCCCAGGCCACCTCGATCAGGTTTTGATTCAGCGCGATCAGCTCGCCGGGGGCGAGCGACTTGGACGTAGCCGGTCGACTGCTCGGGGAGACCCCCGCAGCAGACTCCGTAGTTGGCGGCGACGTGCTGGACGGGCTCGACGTGCTGGACAGGCTCGCGGACCCTGAAGGCGTCAGTTGGGTCGGACCGGTCACCTCGCCGTGCTCGGTGCAACCGGTCATCAGTAGCAGTACGGCCAAAACGCCGCCTGGTACAAAGGCCCTCACCGGGACGCCTGTCGCGGAGCCACCGGGGCGGCACACCAGAAAACCAGCGGAACCATCACCATGCTTGCAAGCATACCCGAGCCATAAATCGGCCCCCGTAGGCAGGCACGGATCAGCGGGCGTCACCGGCGTTCGCCAGATCCGGTGGCCGGTCCCAGATGAGTGGAGCTGGCGTCGGCCGCCGGACCTCAGCGCGTCAGCGGCCGTCATGCTGGGTGGCCTCTCTGGACCCGCACCGCGGGAACCGGCTCCTTGCTCGGTGCAGGGTGCGCTCGCGAAGCGCACCAGTTCCCTGGTATTAGGACCGTGTCGACCGTCATGTCGGATCGGACACGATCGACGATATTCGAGGGTTCCCTGCCAGGTGAGATCCCATCAGGCATCTGGCATCGGTAACACAATGTGGCCCATCGATTTGCTCTTTCGGCTCCTCGACAGGCACGGGCGGGCACTGGGATCGACCGGTTGTTGGCGTAGGTCGGGCAGGAACAGACGCGGTCCTTTTGTGAAGGCTGGTGTTGTCCTATTTGGGCGAAGACGCCTAGGAGTGGGTCATCCCCTTACTTCCAGGATGACCCGGTCCCCAAAGGCTCCCGGACCGAACGATGGGCTTGTTTTAAGGCCAGCTAATGCCGTCGAGCTCTGCTTTGATCGGGCCGCGAGAATAGTTCCTCGGCCGCCAGATCGCGCACCCGCTGACGAACCCATTGCACGGCCTTGGCGTCGAGCAGGGCGCCGACCTCCCGCAGCGGGGAACGGTGCTGCCCGTAGGGCTTGCCGTTGACCAGGACGCTGCCCGACGTCGGCCGGTCCAGTCCCATGATCAAGCGCATCGTCGTGGATTTGCCGGCACCGTTCGGGCCGAGGAACCCGGTCACTGTGCCGGGCGCAATGCTGAAGCTGAGGGTGTGCACGGCGGTTTTGTCGCCGTAGCGCTTGGTGAGCTCGTGTGCCTCGATCATGACCGGGACCTTCCTGAGTGGTGGTGGGATTGGCGGATTTGATGCGGCGGTTCGGCGTGCCCGTCGTGACGGGTCGGTGGGGGGACGACGACGTTGCCGCGCTGAAGGTCGGTGTCGACGATGCGGTGGTCCTGGATGCGCATTCGGTGACCTGACCGTCCGGTAGGGGCCTTGGTAGGCCCCTACCGGACGGGGATTGCTCTTGAGTTCACGCTCGCTGCTGGGCGCGAACGGCTTCACGGTCCGGGCTGGTCGGCATGGTCGCCGACGGTGCGGTGCGGGGCCAGGTCCAGGCGGAGCGCAGGATGAAGGCCAGGATCAGCAGCTCGACTCCAATAGTGAGGCCGTAGTAAAAGGCCCAGTCCCAGGTCGCCCCTGCCGCGTTGAAGATGGAGAGGGGGATGAAAAGCAAGGCAACGGCCAGGTTCGTGGCGCGGTTCGCCCGGGCGGGCAGCGCCATCGAGAGCAGCACCATCAGGCTCGGGATCGCTATGATCACGAAGAAGATGGACACCAATGTCCCGGTGATGTCGAAGACAAAGATCTCGCCACCCCGGATTACGTCAATTTCGCCGGGCTGGTAGAGGTGAAAGTAGTCGATGTAAATAACGAGGAACATGAAGCTGGTCCAGGCGGCCGCGAGCTTGGCCTGCACGGGGATTCGCGGGTTGTCGAGCAGTTTCGGGGTTTTCGTTCGGAGGGTCATTGGTTGTTCTTTCGATTCGAGCGGTCCGTCCGCCGGAGAGGCGGCAGGTTGGGGCGTGCATTCGCACGGGGTGGGTCGTTCTCGTCGGTCCGGTCGTCAGACGGTGATCACGACCTTCCCTCGGGTGTGGCCAGCTCCGACGTAGCGGAGGGCGTCGGCCGCTTCGTCCAGCGGGTAGGTGCGGTCGATGACGGACCTGACCTGCCCGGCCGTGAGCAGCTCGGCCAGGGTGAGCAGGTCCTGGCGCTTCCCAACCGACATGAAGGGCAACAGCAGCTGACGGGTGAATCCGGACAACACACGCGCTTTGACGATCCGACCGAGGGGGCCGAACCAGCGGCCGCCGCGTCCGCTGTTGGGGATCAGGGTGCCGGTGGGCGTCAGCGCTCGGCGGACAGCCGCCAGGGGCTGGGCTTCCGCGTTGTCGAGGATGACGTCGTAGCGCTTACCAGTGCGGGTGAAGTCGGTCCTCGTATAGTCAATGACGTTGTCGGCACCGAGTGACCGGACCAGATCGATGTTGCGGGTGCTGCACACACCCGTGACCTCGGCACCAAACGCCTTGGCGATCTGTACAGCGAAGGAGCCCACACCGCCTGACGCGCCCGTGACCAGCACCGTCTGGCCCGGTCGAACATTCGCGATCTTGCGCAATGCCTGCAACGCCGTCATCGCCGAGGTGGCCACCGCTGCCGCGTCCACGACCGACAGGTTGGCAGGCACGGGCACGAGATTGTCCGCCGGGACGCAGGCGTACTCCGCGAGTGCTCCAGCGGTGCTCCAGCCGAACACCTCGTCGCCGGGGCGGAGAGCGGTGACATCCTTCCCGACTGCTACCACCACGCCGGCGAGGTCCATGCCAGGGATGCCGTGGCGCGGCCGGCGGAGCCCGTACACCAGGCGCACCATGTACGGCTCGCCGGTCATGACGAAGTAGTCGCCAGGGTGTACCGAGGCCGCGCCCACCCGGACGAGGACATCACCCCGACCGGGTAGCGGTAGCCCGACGTCGGACACCTCGATCACGGAGGGCGGGCCGTAGCGATGCTGGACGGCGGCCCGCATCGTCGCCGCCCCGTCCAGATTCGCCCCCGGCACCAGGGGTGTTCCGGCCTTCGATCGCTGTTCGTTTGTCACAGAAACCTCCTTACGTCCGAGCAACGACCTTCGCTGCTCGTACACCGTACGACGTACGTTGTACGATAGAGTGTGGGCGTACGCTGTACTAATGTCAAGCACTTTGAGAAAGCGAGGAATTTGTGTCCGCTAGGGAACAACGCCAGGTCGCGTCAGACGCGGGGCTGACCAAGCACCGGGTGGTGGTCGAGGCGATCCGGCTTGCCGACCGCGAGGGGGTCGAAGGGTTGAGCATGCGCCGGCTGGCTCGCGAGCTTGGCGCGGGCGCGATGTCCCTCTACCACTATGTGGCGAGCAAGGAGCAGTTGCTGGACGCGATGATCGACGTCGTGTTCGAGGAAATTGAGCTCCCGCCCGAAGGGACAGACTGGCAGTCGGCGATGCGACGGCGTTCGATATCCGCCCGACAGGTTCTGGCGCGCCACCCGTGGGCGATTGGCCTGATGGACTCGCGGACGTCGCCGGGGTCCGCGCACCTCCGCCACCGCGAGGCTGTCACCGCATGCCTGCGGAGGGCCGGCTTCTCGGTTCTGATGGCGACGCACGCCAACTGGTTGCTCGACAGCCTTGTCTACGGTTACGCCCTGCAGGAAGCCAACCTGCCGTTCGATACAGCCGATGAGTTCGCGGACATGGCCGAGGACGTCTACCTGCCCCAGCTTCCTCCGGGCGAGTTCCCCTACCTCAACGAGTCCGCCGCCGCACTCGTCGCTGCTGGCTACGACCCGTCGGAGGAGTTCATCTTCGGACTCGATCTCGCCCTGGCCACCCTCGAACCCCTGAGAGCCTCCGCATAGCGACGCTCACAGACCGTCCCGCGGACCTCTGTACGGCAGTTCCGCTCCATAACCGTCGTGTTGTAGCGGGCTCCTAGCGGCCGTGCGCATGGGGTGCCTTCCTGACTTCGTCGACTGCGTCTGCTGCGCTGGCAACAGCAGTCACAGCAGCCACACCCAGTTGTCTGTATCTAACAACATTCGCTGCTGAACTCCCCGCGGCTTTCGACCAGATCGAGGCTCCTGCCGACCCTCGAAGTAAGACCGGCGCGTGTGCCGGCGCCTTAACCGCGGGTGGCTACTGGAGTTGGCCGGAAGGAAGCTCCCTCATTGGCGGCCTACATCCCTTACCTGTCATTTGCGGTCGCCATTGCTGCTGCCTTCCACTGGATAGGTCGACGTCATTTCGAAACTATCCAGCGACCCCGACAGTGTCAGACGATTTCCTCTACCAACGCCGCAGCTTCTTTGCCCCGGAGTTTCCCGGACATGAGCTGTGGATGAAGCGCATCCCGAATGGTAACCAGGGAATGATTTTCGGTCTGGCTTTCAAACCCAGGCTCCACAAAGCTTCCATGTACTCATTCTGGTTGACCACAACTTCTGGTGACGGGACGCGTACCAGTTCATCAAGCTGTCGCCGCTGAATGTGGCCCCCAGGCCCGCAAAGGCTCCCGCACCGAACGATGAGCTGGTTTTGGGGCCAGCCAATACGGTCCGACTCTGCTCCGATCGGGCCACGAAAATAATTCAAAATTCTTTTCCGTACCCCCTCCCACGCAACTCATTCTGTCAGAGGCGAATGATGGAATGGAGGTATGAAAAGCAGTAAAGCTTCTTCTACCGGACCGGGATTCTCTCCCGAATTCGGCGCGGGTTTCGCCTCCAACGGCGGGTCCGCGGATACGTCCGCCCGGACTTCGGGGACCACTGCGGCTGCGGGAACTGCGACCGGGTACGGTCCCGGCGGTCCGCTGAGTGTCGAAGCGATATGGACGGCTCCCTTGGCTGACACCGTCCCTGACTCACCGGATACCCAGTCGCCGGATGGCAAGTCGTCGGATGCCCCGTCGCCGGACAGCCAGTCACCGGATGCCCCGTCGCCGGATACCCGGGCGTTGGCGGGATGGCTGGGGTTAACTGCGGTCGGTGAGCTGGACGGGGCTCAGGCGTTGGACGCGTTGCGGGACGTCAACAGGGCGAGGTCCTGGCTCGATGCGCAGGAAGCGAAGATCACCACTCGCCTCCTTGACCTGACCACCGAATCGATGGGCCCCGCTGGCCGCCTCGGGTATGCCCGGACACTGACGGAATCAGAAGTTGGAGCCGCCCTGCATATGCCGGAGCGGACTGCCGGGAGCCTGATCGAACACAGCGAACTCCTGACCCGGCATTATCGGGTGGCTTTGGCGGCCCTTGAGGACGGGAGGCTATCGAGGCGCCATGCCTGGGCCGTAGTCGAAGAGGCCACCAGTATCCCGGACGCCGCGCCCGAGGTATTGGCGGCATTCGAGAAACGCCTGGTCGACATGGCGTGCAAAACCACTGTGAGTCGGTTCTGCTATCAGGCCAGACGGCTACGCGAGCAACTGCACCCCGAATCCACCACCACTCGGCATAAGAAGGCCGTCGAGGGTCGGTTGCTGCAACTAACTCCTGCGTATGACGGGATGGCGTGGCTTGAAGCGTATCTGCCTGTAGAACAAGCCGCAGGGATCTTCCATCGGGTCGACACCGCCGCCCGTAACCTCCAGGGACCGGATGAGCCCCGGACCCTCACCCAGTTGCGAGCTGACGTGTTTGCTGACGTCCTCACCAGCTCCGGGCCGAGCGCCGATCAAGCCGGTGGAGCCAGCTATCAGGGTGTTCAGGCGAAGGTGTTCGTCACTGTTCCAGTGATGACCCTCCTTGGCGGGGATGTACCGGGAGAACTTGAAGGGTATGGGCCCATCAACCCCGACCTGGCCCGCAAACTCGCGGGGCATGCGCCGTCGTTCACACGCATCCTCACCCACCCCTTTACCGGGGCACGTCTCGGTGCCGATGCCACCACCTATCGGGTGCCGAAGGACCTGCGAGACAGCATCAGAGTGCGGGACCGGACGTGTCGTCATCCAGGCTGCAACCGGTTGGCAGTGTTTTGCGAACTCGACCATACAAAACCCTGGGCCAACGGTGGAAAGACCAGCTACGGCAACCTCGCTGCCTTGTGCAAGCGTCACCACCGGCTCAAATCCGAAGGCTACTGGCATTATCGACAACCCGAGCCGGGGACCATCATCGCCATCTCACCGGCAGGCGAAACCTACATCACACGGCCGGACCCACCACCGGCACCGCCGCCACCGGACCCGGCACCGTTCTAACCGCGCCGGCCGTGCTGAAAAAATGCCGTCGAGGCGTTAGCTCTGGAGACTCCGAACACCGTCGGCCCGCCACAGCCAGCTACTCGGCGGAGGTTCTGATCGGCGGAAGTACTGACCGGCTAAACGTGAGGTACCGGCAGGCAGATCACGCGGAAGGGGCGGTGACCATCCTTTCGGATAACCACCGCCCCTTCCGGTCAAGCCTGGAGTGAAAGTAGGGCTTACTTCACGTCCTCGTCAACCCAGTCGAACGTCCGGGTGACAGCCTTCTTCCAGAGCCGCAGCTGGCGGTCGCGCTCCCCCGCATCCATGGATGGCGTCCAACGCTTGTCCTCGGCCCAGTTGGTAGCCAACTCGTCGGTGTCCTTCCAGAAACCCACCGCCAGACCTGCCGCATAGGCTGCGCCCAACGCGGTGGTCTCAGTGACCTTCGGCCGGATCACCGGGATACCGAGGATGTCGGACTGGAACTGCATCAGCGCGTCGTTGGCGACCATACCGCCGTCGACCCGCAGATCCTCCATGTCCACTCCCGAATCGGCGTTCGCCGCGTCCAGCACCTCGCGGGTCTGGAACGCGGTGGCTTCGAGGGCGGCCCGCGCGATGTGCCCCTTGTTCACGAATCGGGTGAGACCCACAATGGCGCCGCGGGCTTCGCCGCGCCAGTACGGTGCAAACAGGCCGGAGAACGCTGGCACGATGTAGACCCCACCGTTGTCCTCGACCGTTCTGGCAAGCTCCTCCACCTCGGGAGCCGACTTGATGATGCCGAGGTTGTCCCGCAGCCACTGGATCAGCGACCCGGTCACAGCGATCGAGCCTTCCAGCGCGTAGACGGCCTTGGCGTCGCCGAGCTTGTAGCAGACGGTAGTCAACAGACCATTCTTTGAGTGAACAATCTCCTCACCGGTATTGACGATCATGAAGTTACCGGTGCCGTAGGTGTTCTTGGCGCCGCCCTTCTCGAACGCCGCCTGACCGAACGTTGCCGCCTGCTGGTCGCCCAGGATGCCGGCAACCGGCACCTCGCGCAGCAGCTGGGAGGTGTGGACGGTCCCATAGACCTCGGAGGAGGACTTGATCTCCGGCATCATGGACCGCGGCACACCAAAGGCCTCAAGGATTCCGTCGTCCCAGGACAGGGTCTCCAGATCCATGAACATGGTCCGCGAGGCGTTGGTGACATCGGTGATGTGTACGCCGCCGTCGGTGCCGCCGGTGAGGTTCCAGGTGACCCACGAGTCGGTGTTTCCGAAGATCAGATCGCCGGCCTCAGCCTTGGCCCGGGCGCCCTCGACGTTGTCCAGGATCCACTTGATCTTGGTGCCCGAGAAATAGGTGGCCAGCGGCAGCCCGACCTTCTGCTTGAACCGGTCCGGCCCCCCATCAGCCGCCAGCTCGTCAACGATCGACTGGGTCCGGGTATCCTGCCAGACAATCGCGTTGTAGACCGGCTGTCCGGTCGTCTTGTCCCAGACCACAGCAGTTTCACGCTGATTGGTGATGCCGACGGCGGCAATATCGTGACGGGTCAGGTTGGCCTTCGACAAGGCGTTGCCGATAACCTCCCTGGTGTTGTTCCAGATCTCCAGGGGATCATGCTCGACCCAGCCGGCCTTGGGGAAAATCTGTTCGTGTTCCTTCTGGCCGGAGGACACAATGTCCCCGCTGTGATCAAAGACGATCGCCCGGCTGGAAGTAGTGCCCTGATCAATCGCAATTACATACTTCGACATGTAGTGCTCCTCTTTGAGTGTTCCGTCGGTGAATGATGCCGGCGCGGACGGTCGTAGGACCGCCCGGCCGGTTGAGTGCTAGCAAGTGATTGCGCTAGCGGGGCATTGCTACCCGGTAACCGCGGGGAAGGTGACCAACATGGCGACCAGACCGCCGAGAACGCCACCGATCAGTGGACCAACCACTGGAACCCAGGCGTAACCCCAGTCGCTGCCGCCCTTGCCCTTGATGGGAAGCAATGCGTGGACGATCCTGGGGCCGAGGTCACGGGCTGGGTTGATGGCGTAGCCGGTGGGCCCACCGAGTGACGCACCGATGCCGACAACCAGGAGCGCAACCGCCAGCGGACCGAGGCCCGAGGGCGTGCCAGCAAACGAAATGACCACGAATACCAGCACGAAAGTACCGATGACTTCAGTAATCACATTCCAGGCATTCGACCGGATCGCTGGTCCGGTGGAGAACACGCCCAGCTTGTTGGCTGGGTCAGGCTCAGCGTCGAAGTGTTGCTTGTATGCCAACCAGCAGAAGAAGGCACCAAGCATGGCTCCAATGATCTGCGCAGCAAAATACAGCAGCACGTTCATGAAGGTCTTGTCGATATCGGGGCCCAGCGTCGCAACGTCTGAGTTGACGAGCAGGCCGACCGTAACGGCGGGGTTAAGGTGCGCGCCGGATAGGGCCGCCACATAGACGCCAGCAAAGACGCCGAGACCCCAGCCGAAGTTCACCATCAAAAATCCGCCATTGTTGCCCTTGGTACCGGCCAGAGCGACGTTGGCAACGACACCTGTACCCAGCAGCAACAGCAGCATGGTGCCGAACATTTCGGCAACGAATGCTTCCAGAGACATCTTTGACTCCTCTAATTATTCTTTTTTATCGAACCCAGCCCGCGGCTGTGGCTCTCTTGCTCCCCCCGGCAACAGCTGCCGTTGGTCCTGCATCCGCTCCGGGAGCGGCAATGGTTGCGCGGCAGATCCCGGCTACGCCACCAAATCTTCAACGTGAACGTTGTGCCATTCCCGCAGCACCCGTTCAGCCAGCTCAATCTCAGCCTGCACCAACTCGCCGCTCCAGCCCAGCAGCGGCGCGAGCGTGTCCGCTAGCTCGTGCAACAGTTCGGTACTGACCAGTCCCCTGAAGGCGATCGAGGTCCGGCGGATCAACACGTCAGCCACATGGCCTACCTGTTCCTGTTCGACCATGTACGCCAGCTCGCGGTGGCTGAGCTCGCTGGTGGAGGTAAAGGTTTGATCCTGGCCCGCCCGCAGGTACTCGATGACGTCGACGGCACGGGTCCCGTATCGGGTCAGCAGACCCTCGACCCGCTCTGCCGACAGCCCCGGTTCGATATGGGCGCTCACCCAGGCCTTCTCCGCGGAGGGAGTTCTCGGGAACCCCTTCCCGCCGCCGATGGCGAGACCCGCCGTCGTCGTCGTCCGGCGCTTGCCGAGGATTTCCAGGACGTCGTTGGTCATGTGCTCTGACAGCGCGCGGAAAGTGGTCCACTTGCCGCCGACCAGGCTGAGCGTGGTCACCGTCCGGGCGCCGGAGCGATCCTGGCGCTTCTCAATCCGGTAGTCCCGGGAGACGAAGCCCGGCTGCGTGTCGTCGTGCCGTGGCAGTGGTCGGACACCGGAGAAGCTGTAGACCACATGGCCGTGCTCGACGACGATGGCCGGGAAGACGTGTCCGATCAGTTCAATGAAGTAATCCACCTCTTCGGGGGTGCACACGGCCGGGGTGTCCACATCGGTATCGATGTCGGTGGTGCCCACCAGAACGCGGTCGCCGATCGGGTAGACCAGCACAATCCGGCCGTCGGTGTGCTCGAAGAAGATTTCACGCCCTGCGCAGGCGGCCAGCAGTTCGGGGTGGTCGAGGACAATGTGGGAGCCCTTGGTGCCGCCCATGAACTTGCTGCGTTCGCCCAGGGAATCGTTGGTCCCGTCCACCCAGGCGCCGGTCGCGTTCACGACGACGTCGGCGGCGAAGGCGAATTCCTCGCCAGTGAGCTCGTCGCGGAGCAGCACCGAATCGCCGTCACGGCCGATGGCGCTGACGTAGTTGGTGGCCCGCGCCTCGGCATTGGCGGCAAGGCCGTCGCGGAGCACATCGAGGGTCATCCGCTCGGGGTTGTGCACCGACGCATCGAAGTAGGTGGCCGTGTAGCGCACATCAGGCCGCAGGTCCGGCAGCTGGGCGAGCGACGCCTTGCGACCGGCGAAGCGGTGACGCGGTACGGCGCCGCCATCCCTGGAGAACCAGTCATACATGGTCAGGCCCGCCTTGATCAGGAAGGCACCCCGCTCGCGGGGCTGGCCGTGCTGACGGTGGGTCAGGAACCGCAGCGGAGCCGCGAGAATTCCGGAGAAGGTACTGAAAATTGGGATAGTGGTCTGAAGGGGCTTGACGTAGTGCGGCGCTGTCTTCAGCAGGGCGTTGCGCTCGACCACTGACTCGCGGACCAACCGAAACTCGCCGTTCTCGAGGTACCGGATACCGCCGTGGATCATGTGCGAGGAAGCACCGGAGGCGCCCTGGCAGTAGTCACCGCGTTCCACCAGTGTCACGTCGACACCCTGCAGCGCCAGGTCCCTGAAGGTTCCTACGCCGTTAATGCCGCCACCAATAATCAGCACCGACGCGCGCGGCGTTTCCTTCAACCGTTGCACCCCCGGCCGTTCAGCGGGCGTGCTTGTGGCACCATTCGCACTGGCGGACTCAGCCAAAACATTCTCCTCAACAGTTTGCAAGCTGCATCGGATCCGCAGCCGTCCCACCTATTCTTGAAATGCTGGGAATAATAGTCAATGGTGTTGCACATACGTGCAGAAGTGACGGAGGATTTGGCTATGAACGTTCGACCAAAGGCTGAAAGATCGGACCCCGCTGCACAATCTTCCGCTGAGGACTTCAAGCGGTCCCGGAGCGGTGACGCCCTGCGGGCCGCACAGATGTACTACCTGCAGGACCTCACGATGAACGCCATCGCGCGGGAATTGCGGACCTCACGATCTACCGTGTCACGGCTCCTGTCGATGGCCCGGGACACCGGGCTCGTGCAGATCCAGGTCAACAATCCGTTGCAGCGGGCACCGTCGCTGGAACAGCAGATCCGGCGACAGTTCGGGGTGGAAGCCCATGTGGTACCGGTGACCGACATCGTGAGCGACTCCGATGTCCTCGACCGGGTAGCCATCCAGGCGGCCCGGACCATCGGTCCGCTGGTCGATTCGAACGCCATTATCGGCGTCGCCTGGGGTTCGACCCTCAGCGCTGTCAGCCATCATCTGACCCGCAAGGTCACCCACGACAGCACCATTGTGCAGTTGAACGGCGCCGGCAACACGCAGACCACCGGCATCACCTACGCCAGCGAAATCCTTCGCCGGTTCGGGCAGGCCTATGGCGCCCGGGTGGAGCAGTTCCCCGTGCCGGCCTTCTTCGACCACGCCGAAACCAAAACCGCAATGTGGGCCGAACGGAGCGTGATGAGAATCCTGGACCTCCAGAGACGCATGACGATGGCCATTTTCGGCGTCGGGTCCATCGACGCCAATATCCCCAGTCATGTCTACTCGGGCGGCTACCTCGACGACGACGACCTCCGGGCGTTGGACGAGCACCAGGTGGTTGGCGATGTCGCAACCATGTTTTTCCGCGCCGACGGCACCCACAGCGACCTGCTCCTCAACCAACGGAGCACCGGACCCGAACTGGATCTGCTCCGGCAGGTGCGCCGGCGGATCTGCGTCGTGTCGGGCGAGACAAAGATCAACGGGTTGCGCGGCGCGCTGGCGGCCGGGCTCGCCACCGACCTCATCCTCGATGAAGGGTCGGCGCGGCGGCTGGTGCACGGCGGGTCCCGCTGACCCAATCGCCCTTCGGTATTGTCAAGGTATGCACAAGGCACCGAAAATCGCGCTCAATAACGGGGTACAAATCGACCAGGTCGGGTACGGCGTCTACAAGGTGCCGCCCGAGACGACCCACGACCTCTGCGCCCAGGCCCTCGAAATTGGGTATCGCACCATCGATACCGCCGCCATGTACGGCAACGAGGCGGGGGTCGGCGGTGCCATCAACGACGCCGTCGGTGCTGGGTGGCTGGAGCGCAACGACGTCTTTGTCACCACCAAGCTGTGGAACGACGACCATGGCTACGACTCAACCCTCCGCGCCTTCGACGCCTCCCAGCAGGCACTCGGTCTGGACTCCATTGACCTGTACCTGATTCATTGGCCTTGCCCGGCCCGGGATCAATACGTCGATACCTTTCGCGCCCTGGAGCAGCTGTACCACGATGGCCGGGTGCGGGCGGTGGGTGTCTCCAACTTCCAGCTTCCCCATTTGGAGCGTCTGCTCGGCGAAACGTCGGTGGTCCCGGCCGTCAACCAGATTGAACTGCACCCCTACCTCCAGCAGGAGGAACTGCGGCAGTTCCATGACGCCCACGGCATCCGCACCCAGGCGTGGAGTCCGCTGGGCCGCGGTGCGATCCTGGCCGACCCGGTGATCGGGGCGATTGCCGCGGAGCTGGACCGGACCCCGGCGCAGGTTGTCCTCCGCTGGCATGTGCAGTCCGGCCACCTGGTCATCCCCAAGGCCAGCAGCCCCGACCGGATCGCCAGCAACCTCGATGTCTTCGGCTTCGATCTGAGCCCCGCACAGCTCGCGGCCATTGAGGGTCTTGAGCGGAACACCCGCTTTGGTTCGCACCCAGACCAGGTGAACTAGCATTGGTTCCCGCCACCATCACCGTGACGCGCCAGGCCACTGAGACAACCCATTCCTACCTAGGCGCAACGCAGCGGTACTGGGATTTCGCCCCGACGCCCGGTGCTCCCGCGAACGTGCCCACCCTCTTCATGGTGCACGGGTTCAGGGGCGATCACCACGGCCTGCTCCGCATCGTCGAAGCGCTGCCGTCTCACCGGATTGTGGTGCCCGACCTCCCCGGTTTTGGCCAGTCCGAGGCGCTCGACGGCGTGCACGACGTCGACGCCTACGCCGATTTCGTGGGCTTCAGCTTCACCGCATTGGCGTTGGGACCCGCCACGGTGCTGCTCGGTCATTCATTCGGATCCATCGTCGCGGCGCGGTGGGCGGCCGCCCATCCGTCGGCGATCGCGGCCCTGGTGCTGATCAATCCGATCTGCGAACCCGCGCTGGAAGGTGCCAACCGGCTCGCTTCCAAACTGGCGGCCATGTACTACCGGGTGGGGGCGGCCTTGCCCGAGAAGCTGGGGCTCGCGCTGCTCGGTAATCCGGGGATTGTCCTCGGCATGAGTTCGATGATGGCGAAGACCAAGGACCGGGCGCTGCGCAGGTACATCCACGGACAACATCTGAGCTACTTCAGCACCTACGCCAGCCGCCGGGTGCTGCTGGAGGCGTTTCAGGCCTCCATTACCGGGACGGTCAGGGATGTGGCAACGCGACTGGCCATGCCGGTCCTCCTGATTGCCGCAGAAAAGGATGACCTGGGCTCGGTGGCCGGTCAACGTGACCTCGCTGGCCTGATCGCGGATGCCCGGCTTGAGATCATTCCCGAGGTGGGTCATCTGGTGCATTACGAGACCCCGGACGAAGCGGCTCGGCTGATCGAGGACTTCCTGGCGGGACGACCCGAATGAGGATCCTGTTCGACGCCCGGTTTACCCGGCTGGACCATCACGACGGCATCAGCCGCTACGGGGCCAGCCTGATTGCGGCGGTTGCGGAACGGGCAGACGTGGCGATGCTCATTTCCGACCACCGGCAGCTCGGCCTCCTGCCCGACGTACCCCACGTGCTGATCACCTCTCCCCTGTCCCCCCGGGAACTATTCGTGGCAAGCCAGATCAACGGGCTGCGCCCCGACGTCGTCGTCTGCCCCATGCAGACCATGGGCAGCTGGGGCCGGAAGTACCCGCTCGTGCTCACCCTGCATGATCTGATCTACTACCAGAATCCCCAACCGCCCGGTTCCCTGCCCTTGCCGGTCCGGACCCTCTGGCGGCTGTACCACCTCGCCTACTGGCCGCAACGGGTGTTGCTGAACCGGGCCGACGTCGTCGCCACCATCTCCGAGACCACCCGGGGGCAAATGAGTGAGCACCGGCTGACCCGCCGTCCGGTCCGGATCGTCGGCAACGCACCCCAGCCGGACACCGTGGTGCGCCCCGAGGGAGTTGCACCCGGGCGGGACCTGCTCTACATGGGCTCCTTCATGCCGTACAAGAATGTCGAAACGATCCTGGCCGGAATGCGGGGACTTGATGGGTACACGCTGCATCTGCTCAGCCGTATCACCGATGCCCGGCGGAGGGAACTGGAACTGCTGATCCCGCCCGGCCAACAGGTGATCTTCCACAATGGGGTCAGTGACGAGCGGTACCAGGAGCTGCTGCGTTCGGGGGCGGCGCTCGTGACCCTGTCCCGAGCCGAGGGATACGGGCTGCCGGTCATTGAGGCAATGGCCGCCGGCACCCCGGTGATCGCCGCGGACACCGCGATCTTCAGGGAGGTGGGCGGGGCTGCGGCCCTCTATGTTGACCCCGATGATCCGACACAGTTCACGGCGGCAGTCAAGACCCTGGCCGAACCTGACCAGTGGCATGCCGCCTCCCGGGCCGGCAGGATGCAGGCCGGAACGTATTCCTGGGACCGGTCGGCCGAGCAGTTGCTTGAGGCTGCCGCTATTGCAACGGTCGAGCATGCCGGCAAGCCGCCCTGGCGCCGGTAGTCAGCACGCAGGTGGGCGCCGTCGGGTGGGCGCCGGTAGATGGGCACACGAATGAGCACACGGATGGGCGCCGGCAGATGAGGGTCCTCCGGTGCGCTAGATCAAATCGGCAGCGTCGCAGCGGACATGGACCGGCTCTGACGTTCCCCTGGCTGACAGGGCTGCCTTGCGGGCTTTCAGCCAGGCGGTCGCTGCGGGTGCGCTGCGGTAGCTGAAAAACAGCAGGAGCCGGTGCTGGTCCGCGCTGGAGGTCTGGGTGTCGGATTTGTCGGCTCGTGGGCCTGGTGCCGAAGGACGTCCTCCCGCGGTGCGACCGGGCTGCCCGCCGACAGGCATCGGGCCAACGGTGCGAAGGAAGAGCCGGGAATCGAGGTCTGCGGTGAAGACTGCCAGCGCTTCCCGCGATCCCGTCAGCGCCGCGAACCGGACGGCCGGCGGCAGTCCGAGTTCGCTGCGGGTGGCAAGTTCACGGCCAGCAGCGCCCTGCGGATCCCAGCGCACCAGATGACCCACCGCCGTCGAATCGTCGGCCGTGATGACCACCAGTCCGCCGTCGGCGGCGGGGCGGGCCAGCAGCGAAGCAGTGAACCAGCGCCGCAGGGTGTCCTCCCCCGCCCGGAGCGACTCGCGGGAGAGCATCGCCGAACCGTCAAGCAGAATCACCGCCGCGTAACCGGTGGGGGCCAGTGGCTCTGCGCCGGGGGTGGCGACCACCACCGAGGGCCGGTCGGGCACGGTGTCCAGAATGTGCTCGCCGGCGGAAGAGTAGACCGTCGCCCCGGGGAAGGCCCGCCCCAGTTCCTCTGCGGTCCGGGTTGCCCCGGCAACCGTGGCGCGCAACCGCTGGCCCCCGCAGTTGGCACAACTCCACCGCAGGTCCGGCCTGCCACACCAGCGGCATCCCGGTGCGCCGCCGCGCCCGGTCTGGGCGAGCGGACCGGTGCACGCGGTGCACCGCGCAGGCTCGCGGCACTCCTCACAGGCCAGCGCCGGCGAAAATCCAGTGCGTGCCACCTGCAGCAGCACCGGGCCGTGCGCCAGCCCCTCGGACGCAGCCTTCCACGCGGCATGCGGGATGCGGGCCCTGGCAGCGAGCGGATCGCGGGCAAGTTGAAACTCGTCCCCCGTATGGATGACCCGCGGGGTGCTTCGACGAACCTCGGAACGGTCGGCGACAATTGCCTGCGCCCAGCCGGTGGATACCAACCGGTGCGCCTCGGTGCTTTGGGCTCCGGAGGCGAGCAGCGCAGCGCAACCCTCCTGCTCGGCGCGAAGCAGTAGCACCTCCCGGACATGTTGGTAGGGAGCGCGCTGCTCCTGATGCAGGTCGTCGCCGTCGTCCCACAGGCACACCAGTCCCAGGTCCTGGACCGGCGCGTAGGCGGCAGACCGGGTGCCGACGGCCACCCGCACCTGCCCGCTCAGCAGCCTGAGAAAGTTCCGGTACCGGGGCGTTGGCCCGTCCTCGGCGGTCAGTCGCGCAATGTTTCCGGCGCCCAGTCGCTGGTCCAATGCCGCTTCGACCCGTGCCAGGTCCCGCTGGTCAGGGACGACGACGACGGCCCCGCGTCCCGTGTGCCACACAGCAGCTACCGCCTCGGCGATTTCCGCTGGCCAGTCGCTTGCCCCGTAGCCGCCCAGGCTGGTCAGCACGGCACGGGGACTGTGCCCGGCAGCGAGGTGCCGCAAAAAGGTGGCACCGTTGGCGTAGCGGGTGAGGAGCGCAGCCCCGGCGCCCGCACCTGTTTCGGGTTGACCCGCAGCTGTTTCGGGTTGACCTGCTGCGGGCTCGGAAGTGCCCACCACCCCGGCAGCAGCCTCCTCACCTGTCACCGCGAAGGCAGCGTCAACGCGCGCCATCCGGGGCGGGATGGCGACCTTCAGAACTTCGCTGACGGTTCCCGCGTACCGGGCGGCGACTGCCCTGCTGAGGGCCAGTACTTCGGGCGTGAGAACCGGCTGCTCGGAGATCACTTTCGCCAGCGGCAGCAACCGCTTGGCGCTTTCGGTGGTGGCAGTGCGTGCGACGATAAACCCGGTGAATTCCCGCCCGCTGAAGCGCACCTTGACCCGCACCCCGGGTTGGGCTGCGTCGGCGAGCTCCGCGGGAACGGCGTAGTCGAAGACCCGGTCGAGGTGGGTCAGGGGCGAATCAAGGATGACCTGGGCGACCGGCAGGGTTCCTGCGGGGACGGTGGCACCGACTGCCCGTGGGGCTGTCGGGAAGCCCTGGAGGAGCGACAGCTGGACAGCCCCGCCGGCCCCGCCGCTGGGGGACGCAGCGGGCACGGTCCGGTGCGGGGGCTGAGAAGTGACGCCGCCGTCGGAGCCGTCCCCGTGTCCGCTCCCGGCCGGATCCGTCCTAGGCGTTGAAATAGCTCCGCAGCTTGTCCACCCGGTCGGTGAGTTCCCAGTTGAAGCCGACGTCTTCGCGGCCGAAATGGCCGTGAGCGGCGGTCTTCTGATAGATCGGGCGCAGCAGGTCAAGGGCGTTGATAATGCCCAGCGGGCGAAGGTCGAACACCTCGCGGATGGCCTTGCCAATAGCGGCCGGGTCGACCGTTTCAGTGCCAAAGGTTTCAACGTAGATTCCCACTGGCTGGGCCATCCCGATCGCGTAGGCGATCTGGATTTCGGCGCGACGGGCCAGGCCTGCCGCCACCACGTTCTTCGCTACCCAGCGCATCGCGTAGGCCGCCGAACGGTCGACCTTTGAGGGGTCCTTGCCGCTGAACGCGCCGCCACCGTGCCGGGCCATGCCGCCATAGGTGTCAACGATGATTTTGCGTCCGGTCAGTCCGGCGTCGCCCACCGGGCCGCCGATCACGAAATCACCACCCGGGTTGAGGATGTGCCGCACGTTGCTGATATCCAGCTCGGACGCCGCCAACACCGGATCGATCACGTGGGTGGCGAGGTCGGCCCGCAGCTGGTCCAGGTTCACGCCCTGGGCATGCTGGGAAGAAACGACGACGGAGTCGACCGATACCGGGATGTCGCCGTCGTAGCCGATGGTGACCTGGGTCTTGCCGTCGGGACGAAGGTAATCGAGGGTGCCATCCTTCCGGACGGTCGTCAGACGTTCGGACAGCCGGTGCGCCAACCAGATGGGCGTCGGCATGAGCACTGCCGTCTCGTCGCTGGCGTAACCGAACATGATGCCCTGGTCGCCGGCGCCCTGCGCGTCGTACGGGTCGAGCCCGGTACCCTGGCGGGTCTCTAGGGAGTTGAACACTCCGTTCGCGATATCTGGTGACTGCTGCCCGATGGACACCGACACGCCGCACCGTGCCCCGTCGAAGCCATTGGCCGAGGAGTCGTACCCGATACCGAGGAGGGTCTGCCGGACCAGTTCCGGGATTTCCACGTAGGCCTCGGTGGTGACTTCGCCGGCCACATGCACCAGTCCGGTAGTGACGAGGGTTTCCACGGCAACCCGGGATTTGGGATCCTTCTCGAGCATGGCATCGAGGATGGCGTCACTGATCTGGTCACAGATCTTGTCCGGATGGCCCTCGGTGACTGATTCCGAGGTAAACAGGCGCAGGTCGCTGCGAACGGGATTGGCTGAATTCACTTGATCACTCTACTTGGTTCGACCGACAGGACGGCGGTTGGGTGACGGACTGTGTGCGGTGCCGGGTGGCGTGCGGGCGGCTAGCCCCGGCCCGCAAGGGCTGCTGCTAACCGGGCCACCACGGCAGTGGCTACCTCGGCTTTGGTTCCGATGACCTCAACAGGTTCGGTGCCACCAGCAGCAAGGATGGTTGCTGCTGTGTCATCCAGTCCGAACACCCTGCCGTCGCCCACCTGGTTGAGCACCAGATAGTCGCAGCCTTTGCGTGCGAGTTTCTCCCGAGCGTGGCTCAGGGGATCAGCGGTCGGGTCCCCGGTCTCGGCGGCGAACCCGACGATCACGGGTCCGGCGCCCGCCGCGGTTCGCTGCTCTACGGCTTCCCTGAGGATGTCGGGGTTGCGGACCAGGGTGATGACGGGGTCGACGCCGTCGGCACGTTTCTTGATTTTGGTGAGAATTTGTTCGGCGGGGCGGAAATCCGCCACGGCTGCTGCCATGATCAGCGCATCGGCCTGCTTGGCGGCGCGCAGGGTCGCGGTCCGAAGTTCCTCGGCGGTTTCGACCTGGACCAGTTCGACGCCGTCTGGCGCCGGGACTTCGACGTGGGCGAGGATCAGTTCAACAGTTGCCCCCGCGGCGAGAGCCGCCGCGGCCAGCGCCATCCCCTGTTTGCCTGAGGACCG
Organism: Arthrobacter sp. TMT4-20; assembly: GCF_054510775.1. Classification (NCBI taxonomy): domain Bacteria; kingdom Bacillati; phylum Actinomycetota; class Actinomycetes; order Micrococcales; family Micrococcaceae; genus Arthrobacter; species Arthrobacter sp. TMT4-20. The sequence goes on from NZ_JBTNDW010000002.1 coordinate 124,283, forward strand.
GTTACCGAGGTAGCGCACCGGGTCGATGGGTTCGCGGGTGCCTCCGGCGGTGATCACCACACGGCGACCGGTGAGGGAACCGGGGGCGGACAGGGTTCCGGTCCCGGTTTTGGCGCCTGACCCGGTGTGCTGGGCGTCAGGTCGACCGTGGGCAGCGTCATAGGCGGCCATTGCTGCCGCGAAAATTTCGGCGGGCTCGGGGAGTCTGCCAGCACCCGAGTCGGTGCCGGTCAATCGTCCGGAGGCCGGGTCGAGGATGAGCGTACCCCGGCTCCGCAGGGTGGCCACGTTGGCGACGGTAGCGGGGTGCTGCCACATCTCGGTGTGCATGGCGGGTGCCATCAGGACGGGGCAGCTGGCCATCAGCAGAGTCCCGGTGAGAAGGTCGGGGGCCATCCCCGCTGCCGACTTCGCGAGCAGGTCGGCCGTGGCCGGGGCGATGACCACGAGGTCAGCGAGCTGCCCCAACCGGACGTGGTTGACCTTGTCGACGTCGTCGAACACGCTGTTGCTGACTGGATTGCCTGACAGCGCCTCCCACGTGGCGGTCCCCACGAACCGGGTGGCAGCATCGGTGGGGATCACCGTCACGTTGTGCCCCGCCTCAGTAAAAAGCCGGAGGAGGGAAGCCACCTTATAGGCGGCAATCCCTCCCCCGACTCCCAGAATTATGCGCACGTGGTTGGCAGCTGGATAAAGCTACTGCTCGGTGGATTCGACCGGCGTGGCGACGAGCATGCCCTCGTTGATTTCGCGCAGGGCGATTGAGAGTGGCTTCTCGTTCAGACGGGTGTCGACCAGTGGGCCGACGTACTCGAACAGGCCCTCGTGGAGCTGGGAGTAGTACGCGTTGATCTGGCGGGCGCGCTTGGCTCCGTAGATCACCAGGGCATACTTCGAGTCCGATGCCTCCAACAGGGAGTCAATCGGCGGGTTGATGATGCCTTCAGGCTGTGTTGACACAAATACTCCGTAAATGTTTCAGATTGTTGGTGGAACATCGGCTCGCGGACCGCGCGTTAGCGCTCCTGCGGGCTTAGTCCCATCAGTGATACAAGCTCGTCCGCTGCACGCTGAACACTGTCATTGACCACCGTGTGATCGAATTCAGGTTCCGCAGCAAGTTCTAGTTTAGCGGTTTCCAGCCGTTGCTGCTGCTCCTGCTCCGTTTCGGTGCCGCGGCCGACCAGCCGACGCACCATTTCATCCCAGCTGGGCGGGGTCAGAAACACAAAATTCGCTTCCGGCATTGACTCCTTGACCTGCCGCGCGCCCTGCAGATCGATCTCCAGGAGCACCGATTTGCCGTCGGCCATTGCCGCGTCAACGGTGCGTCGCAGGGTGCCGTACCGGTTCCGCCCATGGACCAGGGCCCATTCGAGCATTTGGCCCGACCCGACCAGGTCATCGAATTCCTCGTTGCTGACGAAGAAGTAGTGGACGCCGTCGAGCTCGCCGGGACGGGCTGGCCGGGTGGTGGCGGAGACCGACAGCCAGACCTGGGGGTAGTTATCGCGAATGTAGGTCGAGACGGTTCCCTTGCCGACGGCCGTCGGCCCGGCGAGTACTGTCAGCCGAGGCTGCGACACGTGGTTCCTCACTCACAGGCGTCCTTGGCTCGCCCCGGTCAGGGCGTTGGATCCTGCTTTGCTAGATGTTCGATCAATGCTTGTCGCTGGTGGACACCCAGCCCGCGCACGCGGCGCGTGGCGGCGATGCCGACGTCGTTCATGATGCCTGCTGCCCGCACCTCACCGACCCCGGGGAGAGCCTTCAGGAGGTCAAGGACTTTCAACCGGCTGACGGCTTCATCCTCGGACATCCCGTTGACCACTTCGCTGACAGTGGTCTCACCGGTCTTCAGTTTCACTTTCAGTTCAGCCCTGACCGCACGGGCGGCAGTGGCTTTCTCGCGCGCTTGCGTCCGTTCGGAGTCCGATAGCGGCTTCAAGCTCACAAGTGCTCCCCTGCAGTAGGCACCGTCCCGCGCTGATCGCTCGGGTAGATGCAAATTCTTGTGGAATGGGCTTGCACTGAACCTATCCGTAGTTGCGGCCCAAAATCAATTGCCGAGCTCAGCCAGCGCCAGTTCCGCTGCCGCCCGCAACTTGCCGTGCTCGGGACCCGCAGCGAGGATGCTGCGGCTGGCACTTCCGAGGACCAGGGCTGAGGCCCCGCCAAACGTGTCAGCGATTTCGGCTCGCCCCGCGCCCTGGGCGCCGATCCCCGGTGCCAGAATCGGACCGTTCAGCTTTCCCAGTTCCAGGCCCAGCGTGCGCACTGCTGCGCCCGCCGTGGCACCCACCACCAGGCCCACCGATCCAAGACCGACGGCGTCGCGGTTCTCCCACGCAGCAGCGTCGGCAATGATCCGGGCCACTGCACGGCCGATGCTGGCCCCACCCTGGTTCCCGGCGGCTGCCGGGTCCTGGACCTGGGCGTGCTGGATGTCAGCACCCTCCGGATTGGAGGTCAGCGCGAGCACGAAGACGCCTCGACCGGTTTCTGCGGCCAGGTTGAGGGCGGGGCGCAGCGATTCAAACCCCAGGTACGGGTTCAGTGTCACCGCATCGGCGGCCAGGGCTGACCCGTCCCGGAGCCACGCGTCGGCGTAGGCGGCCATGGTCGAGCCGATGTCCCCGCGCTTCGCATCGGCTATCGTCAGCACCTCTCGGTCCGCGGCGGCTGCCAGCAGGCGTTCCAGGGCGGCCAGCCCAGCCGACCCGTGCCGCTCAAACAATGCCACCTGCGGTTTCAGGATGCAGGCGGTCTCCCCCACCGCGTCCAGCACGGTCAGGGCGAAGCGTTCGCATCCGGCGGCGTCGTCGTTCAGCCCCCAGTCGCGCAGCAGCGCCGGGTGCGGGTCAATGCCCACACACAGGTTGCCCCTGCTGCGCATCCGCTCCGCAAGCCGGACCCCGAAAGTTCCGTTACCGTGCGGCATCGCGGGCTTCGGTGGCAACCCGAAGGTTAGCGGCGTGTTCCTGGAGGCTGGTGACCGACCACTCGTAGGACCGCATGGCCTCGATGGCCTGCACCGCAGCACCGAATTCAGGCACCGTGGTGATCACCGGAAGACCGTACGACGTCGCCGCGGCCCGGATCTCGTACCCGTCGCCGCGGGCCTGCCCGCCGGTGGGGGTGTTGATGATCATGTCGATGGTGCCATCGGTGATCAGGTCGACCACCGTTCCCTCACCGTGTTCCCCGGTGCCCTCGGCAATCTTGCGCACCGTGGTGGACTGGATACCGTTGCGGCGCAGCACATCGGCGGTGCCGCCGGTGGACAGGATTTCAAAGCCGAGATCCACGAGACGTTTGACCGGCATGATGATTGACCGTTTGTCCCGGTTGGCAACCGAAACGAACACCCGGCCCTCGGTCGGCAGTGCTGCGTTGGCAGCCGACTGGCTCTTGGCAAAGGCGGTATCGAAGTATTTGTCGATACCCATGACTTCACCGGTGGACCGCATCTCGGGGCCGAGCAGTGAATCCACTACCGTGCCGTCGGTGGTGCGGAACCTGCTGAACGGCAGCACTGCTTCCTTCACCGAGACCGGAGCGTCCAGGGGGAGGTCCCCGCCGTCGCCGGTCGCCGGAAGCAGACCATGCTCGGTCCGGAGGGCCGCGATGGAGACTCCCGTGCCGATCAGCGCCGCGGCTTTGGCGAGCTGCACACCGGTGGCCTTGGACACGAACGGCACGGTGCGCGAGGCACGCGGGTTCGCTTCCAGGACGTAGAGCACATCGGAGGCCAACGCGAACTGGATGTTGATCAGACCCCGGACCCCGACGCCTTCAGCGATGGCGAGGGTGGCTTCACGGACGCGCTGCAGGATATCGGCTCCGAGGGTGATCGGTGGCAGAACGCAGGCCGAGTCGCCGGAGTGGATTCCCGCTTCTTCGATATGCTCCATGATGCCGCCGAGGTACAGGTCGGTGCCGTCGTACAGGGCGTCGACGTCGATCTCGATGGCGTCTTCCAGGAACCTGTCGATCAGGACCGGATGCGCCTCGGTGATCTCGGTGGCGTTGGCGATATAGCGGGACAGGTTGGCCTCGTCGTAGACGATTTCCATGCCACGGCCGCCCAGCACATAGGACGGCCGGACCAGCACCGGGTACCCGATCTCGTCGGCGATCTTCTTGGAGTCCTCGAACGAAACGGCGGTGCCGTTCTTGGGCGAAATCAGCCCTGCCGCGTCGAGGACCCGGCTGAACGCGCCGCGGTGCTCGGCCAGGTCAATGGCTTCGGGGGACGTGCCCAGGATCGGGATGCCGGCGTCGGCCAGTTCCTGCGCGAGTTTCAGCGGAGTCTGCCCGCCAAGCTGCACGAACACGCCCATCACGCCGCCGGTGCGTTCCTCGGCCGCGATGACTTCGAGGACATCCTCGAGGGTCAGCGGCTCGAAGTACAGCCGGGTGGAGATGTCGTAGTCGGTGGACACGGTCTCCGGGTTGCAGTTGACCATCACCGTTTCGTAGCCGGCTTTGCGCAACGCCATCGACGCGTGGACGCAGGAGTAGTCGAACTCGATGCCCTGGCCGATCCGGTTGGGCCCGGATCCCAAAATGATGATGGACGGCTGGGCGTGGGGGCCCACCTCGTCCTCCTCGTCGTAGGACGAGTAGTGGTAGGGAGTGTAGGCAGCGAATTCGGCGGCACACGTGTCGACGGTCTTGTAGACCGGCCGCACCCCGAGCGCATGGCGTACCCCGCGCACCACCGCTTCGGGGGTGTGGGTCAGCGCCCCGATTTGTTCATCGGAGAAGCCGTGGCGTTTGGCGAGGCGCAGCATTTCCTCGGTCAGCGCGGGTGCCTCCCGGATAGTTTCCGCCACCTCGTTGAGCAGGACCAGCTGGTCCAGGTACCACGGGTCGATTCCTGTGGCCTGGTACAGCTCGTCAACGGTGCCACCACCGAGGAGCGCCTGCTGCACCTGGGAGAGCCGCTCGGTGGTGGGGCGCCTGGCGGCACTGATGAGGGCCGGCACGTCGATGTCGGCTGAGATGTCAAAGGACAGTTGGGAACCCTTCTGCTCCAGGGAGCGCAGGGCTTTCTGGAGCGCTTCGGTGAAGTTCCGGCCGATCGCCATGGCCTCACCCACCGACTTCATGGTGGTGGTCAGGGTGGGATCGGCCGCCGGGAACTTTTCAAACGCGAACCGGGGCACCTTGACCACCACGTAGTCGAGGGTCGGTTCAAAGGAGGCCGGCGTCTTCTTGGTGATGTCGTTCGGGATCTCGTCCAGGGTGTAGCCGAGGGAGAGCTTCGTGGCGATCTTCGCGATCGCGAAGCCGGTGGCCTTGGAAGCCAGGGCCGAGGACCGGGACACCCGCGGGTTCATTTCAATGACGACGATCCGGCCGGTATCCGGTTCGATGGCGAACTGGATGTTGCAGCCGCCGGTGTCGACGCCGACCTCTCGGATGATAGCGATCGAGATGTCACGCAGCCGCTGGTATTCGCGGTCCGTCAGGGTCATGGCCGGGGCCACGGTGATGGAATCCCCGGTGTGGACGCCGACCGGGTCGAAGTTCTCGATAGAACAGACCACCACCACGTTGTCGTTCTTGTCCCGCATCATCTCGAGCTCGTATTCCTTCCAGCCGAGGATGCTCTCCTCGAGGAGGACCTCGGTGGTGGGGCTGTACTGCAGTCCCTGGCCAACAATGCGGCGCAGGTCCTTCTCGTTGTAGGCAAGACCCGAGCCGAGACCGCCCATGGTGAAGGAGGGGCGCACCACCATCGGGTAGCCCAGGTCATCGGCTGCCTCGAGCGCACCGTCGATGGAATGGATGATCATCGACCTGGCGGATTCGGCGCCGCAGCGGGCGACGACGCCCTTGAATTTCTCGCGGTTCTCCCCCAGTTCGATTGCTGCGATGTTGGCGCCGATCAGTTCAACACCGTACTTGTCCAGTACGCCGTTCTTGTCGAGTGCGATCGCAGCGTTGAGGGCGGTCTGGCCGCCGAGGGTGGGCAGGAGGGCGTCGGGGCGCTCCTTCTCGATGATCTTGGCGACCACCTCGGGGGTGATGGGTTCCACATAGGTGGCGTCGGCGAACTCCGGGTCGGTCATGATCGTGGCCGGGTTGGAATTGACCAGGATGACCCGCAGGCCCTCCTCCTTCAATACCCGCAGGGCCTGCGTTCCCGAATAGTCGAACTCGGCGGCCTGCCCGATGACGATGGGTCCTGAGCCGATGACCAGGACGCTTTTGAGGTCAGTTCTGCGTGGCATCTAGTTTGCTTCCTTATCGTTTGCGGCGCTGTCGTTCGTGTCGCTGTCGTTCGCGTCGCTGCTCGGCTGGTCGGAGGACCGCGTGTCACCCATCAGCTGGATGAACCGGTCAAAGAGGTACGCCGAATCGTGGGGTCCCGCTGCTGCCTCCGGGTGGTACTGGACGGAGAAGGCCGGCAGGTCGAGGCAGGCGAGGCCCTCGACGACGTCGTCGTTGAGGCTGACGTGGCTGACTTCGACCCTGCCGAAGCGCCCCTCGGGCGCCTGGGTCGGACCATCGAGGGGAGCATCGACGGCGAAGCCGTGGTTCTGGGAGGTGATCTCCACCTTTCCGGTGCGCCGGTCCAGCACCGGCTGGTTGATGCCGCGGTGGCCGTACCGGAGTTTGTAGGTGCCAAACCCCAGGGCGCGCCCCAGGATCTGGTTGCCGAAGCAGATCCCGAAGAAGGGGATCCGCGCGTCGAGCACTTCCCGCAGCAGGGCGACCTGGGGGTCGGCGGTCGCAGGGTCGCCGGGCCCGTTGGACATGAACACGCCATCCGGTGACTCCCGGGCGACGTCGTCGAAGGTTGAGCTGGCGGGCAGCACGACCGTGCGCACGCCGCGCTGGGCGAAGTGCTTGGGGGTCATGGACTTGATGCCCAAATCCAGCGCGGCGACGGTGAACAGGGGCTCACCCTCCCAGCCGTTGTCGGACGGTTCGACCACATACCGGCTGGTGGCGCTGACTTCCTCGGCCAGCCGGGCACCCTGCATTGACTCCTGACCGGCGACGAGCGCCAGCAATTCGGCATCGGATCCAGCTGCGGCCGGCCCGGAGAAGATTCCCGCCTTCATTGCGCCGCGTTCGCGCAGGTGGCGGGTGACCGCCCGGGTGTCGACTCCCTGGATGCCGACGATGCCCTGGTCGCGGAGCTGACCGTCGAGGCTCTGCTCAGACCGCCAGTTGGAGGGTTTCCGGGCGGCGTCGCGCACAATGTAGCCGGCCACCCAGATCCGGCGGGACTCGGCGTCGGCGGCGTTGACCCCGGTATTGCCGATGTGGGGTGCCGTCTGGACCACCAGTTGGCGGGCATAGGACGGGTCGGTGATGGTCTCCTGGTATCCGGTCATGCCGGTGGCGAAGACCGCCTCGCCGAGGGCGGTGCCCTCGGCCCCGTAACTGCGGCCGCGGAAGATCCGGCCGTCCTCGAGCATCAGAACGGCAGCGCTTTCGGTTGCTGGCTGGCTGGAATCTGTCACTTTGTGTCCTTCGTGGGGTTGTGAACCTGAGCCTGTGAGGTGCTGGGTGCTGCGGGGGCGAGGGCTGCGGCGGCATCGAGGAGGCGGGTGCGGGCGGCTGCCTCGCGGGTCCGGAATCCGGTGTCAACGGCTGTCCCGTTCAGGGTCCAGGTGAACACCACCAGCCCGTCCTTCTCGACGAACTTGCCGGCCATCCCCCGGTCGAGGCGGACGGCGCGCAGGTCCGGCCGGCTGATGAAGAGGTCCCGGGCGCCGCTGCGCACAATCAGGATTCCTTCGTCGTGGACGCTCGCCGTGGCGTTGGATTTCACGCCCAGGCCATGGACGGCGATCCGGTCGAGCCAGTCCCCCGCCGTCGTCGTGACCACATACTGGCCGTTGGCCAGGTAACGCGGTTCGCTGAGTGTTTCGGGGGCGGGGGACGGCGCCGGGATGTCGCGTTGCCGGGCCAGGCGGGCACGCCAGCCCAGGGCTCCGAGCGCGACGACGACGGCGATGGTGCCCAGTGAGATGGCGACGGGCATTAGCCAGTCCATGTGGATTCCTCAGCTGCAGTTGGGTGCGGTGTGTTCAGTCGGCCAGCCAGGACGGTTGGGTGGCCCCTGAAGAACGTGGCATGCACGGCTCCGGGTAGTTCGGTGCCGGCGAATGGGCTGTTACGGCCCATCGTGGCCATTTTATCCGGATCGACCACCCAGCGTGCCTCCGGATCGACGAGTGTGACGTTAGCTGCCTCACCCTCGGCCAGCGGCCGTCCCTGCTGCTCAAGGCCTCCGATCGTTGCCGGGGTGCTCGAGGTGACCCTGGCGAAGCCTTCCCAATCCATCAGGCCGGTGTTGATCATGGTGTGCTGCACCACCGAGAGCGCGGTTTCCAGCCCGGTCATGCCCATGGCGGCCTGCGCCCATTCACAGTCCTTGTGCTCGGAAGGATGCGGGGCGTGGTCGGTGCCGACGACGTCGATGGTCCCATCGGCCAGGGCCTCCCGCAGTGCTTGCACGTCCTCGCTGGTGCGGAGCGGCGGGTTCACCTTGTAGACCGGGTTGTAGCTACGGACCAGCTCGTCGGTGAGTAGCAGGTGGTGCGGGGTGACCTCGGCGGTCACCCTGATGCCGCGTGCCTTGGCCCAGCGGATAATTTCCACCGACCCGGCCGTCGACACGTGGCACACGTGGAGCCGTGACTGCACATGGTGGGCCAGCAGGACGTCCCTGGCAATGATGCTTTCCTCGGCGACGGCGGGCCAGCCGGTCAGTCCGAGGACCGCGGAGACGGCGCCCTCGTTCATCTGGGCCCCCTCGGTCAGCCGGGGTTCCTGCGCGTGCTGGGCGATGACGCCGTCGAACGCCTTCACGTACTCCAGCGCCCGGCGCATCAGGACGGGGTCGCTGACGCACACGCCGTCGTCGGAGAAGACGCGGACTCGCGCGCGGGAGTCGGCCATGGCGCCGAGCTCAGCCAGCTGGGTGCCCCCGAGTCCTACGGTGACGGCACCGACAGGTCGGACTTCCACCCAGCCGGCGCGCCGGCCCAGGCTGTACACCTGCTCCACCACTCCGGCGGTGTCCGCGACGGGCGTGCTGTTGGCCATCGCGTGCACGGCCGTGAACCCGCCCCTGGCTGCCGCCCGGGTACCGGTCTCGACGGTTTCGGCGTCCTCCCGGCCCGGTTCGCGGAGGTGGGTGTGAAGGTCCACCAGGCCGGGGAGGGCGATCAGGCCGTCAGCGTCAATCACCTCGGCACCGGCGGCTGAAAGTCCCTGGCCGACGCCGGCGATGATCCCGTCGGCAATCAGGAGGTCTGCCCGTTCCCGGCCGAGCAGCGCTGCGCCGCGGATGAGATAGCGGGCCGGGGCTGGTGCGTTCATCGTGGGTTCTCCTGGGTGGGTTCGGTGGCCGGCGACTGGTGTTCGTCGCCGGAGAGCAGCAGATACAGGGCGGCCATTCTGACGGAGACCCCGTTGCGGACCTGGGCCAGGACTGTTGAGCGGGGAGAGTCGGCTGCCGCCGCCGATATTTCCAGGCCCCGGTTCATCGGACCCGGGTGCATGATGACCGTGTGGTCCAGGCCGTGGGTATCGAGGGCCGCCAGCCGGGCGTCGTCGAACCCCCACCGCCGGGAGTATTCGCGGGTCGAGGGGAAGAAGGCCGCGTTCATCCGTTCGGCCTGCAGCCGCAGCATCATCACCGCGTCGGGTCCGGCGGCCAGCGCCTCGTCCAGGTTGTAGGTGATCCGGCAGGGCCACCGTTCGGCACCGACCGGGACGAGGGTGGGCGGCGCAACCAGGGTGACCGAGGCGCCGAGGGTTTCCAGCAGCCACAGGTTTGAGCGGGCGACCCGGGAGTGCAGGACGTCGCCGACGATGGTGACGGCCATGCCCGACAGGTCGGATCCGACCGATGGTACGCCCGAGATTTTCGCCCAGTGGCGCCGGAGGGTGAACGCGTCGAGCAGCGCCTGGGTGGGATGTTCATGCATCCCGTCCCCGGCGTTGATCACTGCTGCGTCGATCCAGTCCGACGTCGCGAGCCGGGCGGGCGCACCGGAAGCCCAGTGCCGGATCACTACGGCGTCGGCGGACATCGCTTCGAGGGTCTGGGCCGTGTCTTTGAGCGATTCGCCCTTGGACACCGAGGAGCCCTTGACGGCGAACGTGATGACATCCGCCGAGAGTCGTTTGGCTGCGGCTTCGAAGGAAATCCGGGTGCGGGTGGAGTCTTCGAAGAAGAGGTTCACCACGGTGCGGCCGCGCAGCGCCGGAAGCTTCTTGATCTCCCGTTCACCGACCGCCGACATTTCCTCGGCCACGTCCAGGATGCGGATGGCGTCCTGCCTGGACAGGTCGCGGGTGGAGAGCAGGTGCCTCATGCGGGGCCCTCGATGACAACCTCGTTGATGGGTTCCCCGTCGACGGCATCGATTTCCGCGAGGTGGACCCTCACCTTCTCCGCCGAGGAGGTGGGGAGGTTCTTGCCCACGTGGTCGGCGCGGATCGGCAATTCGCGGTGGCCCCGGTCCACCAGGACCGCCAACCGTACCGCCCGCGGCCGGCCGAGGTCCACGAGAGCGTCGAGGGCAGCCCGGATGGTCCGCCCGGAATACAGGACGTCGTCGACGAGGACCACTACCTTGTTGTCAATGCCCGACGGCGGCAGCTGGGTTGGCAGTGGCGGCCGGGTGGGGTGGTGGCGCAGATCATCCCGGAACATGGTCACATCGAGCTGGCCGACGATCGCGGTGGGGTCCAGTGGCGAACCGGTGGTCTGGTTTTCGGCGGCAGCGATTTTCCGGGCCAGGCGCTGGGCTAGCGGATAGCCACGACGGGGGATGCCCAGCAGCACCAGATCGGTGGTGCCCTTGTTGGCTTCCAGGATCTCGTGGGCGATGCGGGTTAGCGCTCGGTCAATATCGGCTTCGGCGAGAACGACACGCGAAAGAACACTCTCAGACTGAGGTGCGGGCATAGTCATTGGACGCTTCCTCCTTCCCCGCCTCACAGGACGGAATTTAAAGGTTGGTTGCGATGTCAAAACTATCACAGCGCGCCCCGGCTGCCCTGTGATACTTCCTCCTGTGACACTTCCTTCTGTGACGCTTCCTTCTGTGACGCCCCCTCCCCGCGACGGCACACCCCTGCGACGATCTACCCTGCGACGTTCTACCCCGTGACGATCTACCCTGTGAGAATGACTATGTCGGCGCCACCGCCCTGGGAATCACAGCAACCTGTTCAGCCGGTCTGGGACCGGGCTGTGCGCCGGGGACCCGGCGTCGCCAATGTGCTGCTGGTGATTATCGCGGCGCTGGTCCTCGTAGTGCTCGCCTGGTTCCTCAGCAGCAGCCTTGGTGGCGGGGCCCTGATTTTATGCGGGATCCTCGCCCTGATCCCGCTGTCCATCTGTATCGCCGGGCTGATGTGGATTGACCGTTGGGATCCTGAACCCCGCGGCGCCCTCTGGTTCGCGTTCCTGTGGGGTGCCGGAATCTCGGTGGTCGCAGCCCTGCTGCTGGGTAGCTATGTCACTGAGCTGCTGTCCCTGGCGTTGGCCTCCACCTCCTCCGACGTGATTGGGCCGGTGCTGCAGGCGCCACTCGTGGAGGAAATCGCCAAGGGGCTCGGCGTCCTGGTGCTGGTCTTCTCCCGGCGCAGCCATTTCGACGGACCGGTGGACGGCATCGTGTACGCGGGGATGGTCGGCGCAGGCTTCGCATTCACCGAGAACATTCTCTACTTCGGTGCCGCGGCACTGGATGGCGGCGGGCTGGGCGGGCTGGTCGCCGTGTTCGTGATCAGGGGCCTGTTCTCGCCCTTCGCGCACGTCATGTTCACCGCCGCCCTGGGCGTGGTGCTCGGGCTGGCGGTAGCCCGCAGCGGCACGCGCTTCATTTTCCCGGCCTTCATTGTGGGCCTGGTTCCGGCGATCGCCGGGCACATGCTGTGGAACGGCGGCCTGCTGGTACTCTTCACCGACTTTTTCGAGTTCTATTTCCTGATTCAGCTGCCCCTGTTTCTTGCTGCGCTGGCCAGCATCATGGCACTGCGACGGGCCGAGCGGCGGGTCACCGAAGACCGGCTCGGCGGTTACGCGGCAGCAGGCTGGTTCACTGCCCAGGAGGTCCACATGCTGGCCACCCGTGGCGGCCGGTCACAGGCGCTTGGCTGGGCCAGGCGTATCGGCCGGCAGCGCACCATGAAGGCATTCATCAGGTCCGCCACCCGGCTGGCCTTCACCCGGCAACGCATCATCGCCGGGCATGACCTGCAGCTCAACGTCGGCCGGGAACAGCTGCTGCTGGCCGACGTGACCCGGCTCCGCCATGAGTTACTGACGACGGCGGCGGCCAACACCCGCGGCTGAATCTCCGGGCGTCTGCCCCTGGGCCTGCCAGGGAGCGCGGCGTCCGGGATGGCGCGGAATTGCTGTCTAGGCGAGCAGCGTCGGTTTCAGCTGCTGGAGACGCCCCAGCAGACCGTTGACAAACGCTGGAGATTCGTCGGTGGAGAGCATTTTCGCCAGCTCCACCGCCTCGCTGACGGCGACGCCGTCGGGCACGTCCGCGTTGTACAGCAACTCCCAGGCGCCCACCCTGAGGATCATGCGATCCACGGCTGGCATCCGGTCCAGGGTCCAGCCCTGTGAGTAGGTGCCAAGGAACTCGTCGATTTGCTCGCCCTGGGTCATGACACCCTCGATGATGTCCACTGAGTAGGGGGCAACCACCGTGTCGGTCTTTTCCCGACGGGCCTTAAGCGCTTCGAGTGGTGAAACGGCGCGCTGCTCCGCTTCGAAAAGGATGTCCAGTGCCCGGCGTCGGGCTTTACTGCGGGCACTCACTCGTTGACGCGTCCCAGGTAATCGCCGGTGCGGGTGTCAACCTTGACCTTGGTCCCGGTTTCCAGGAACAGCGGAACCTGGATGTCGTAACCGGTTTCGACAGTGGCCGGCTTGGTGCCACCGGTGGAGCGGTCGCCCTGCAGCCCCGGCTCGGTGTAGGTCACTTCGAGAACGACCGACGGCGGAAGCTCAACGTAGAGGGCTGACCCTTCGTGCATGGCAATGGTGACCATGAGGCTCTCCAGCATGAAGTTCTCGGCCTGACCGACGGTCTTGCCCGGAACGGTGAGCTGATCGTAATCAGACGTGTCCATGAACACGAAGTCTTCGCCGTCCTTGTACAGGTACTGGTAGTCACGACGGTCCACTGTGGCTGTTTCGATCTTCAGACCGGCGTTGAAGGTCTTGTCGACTACCTTGCCCGACAGGATGTTCCGCAGCTTGGTGCGCACAAAGGCGCCGCCCTTGCCTGGCTTGACGTGCTGGAACTCGAGAACGTTCCACAGGTTGCCTTCGAGCTTCAGCACCGTGCCGTTTTTGATGTCGTTTGTGGTAGCCACAGGTCTCTTTCGGGTAAAACAGCGACGTCCGGGCAGTAAGCATCCGGAGGCCACATGCGATGAGGTGGGAAAAGTCCAGAGCCCATTCTACCCTGTGGTGCAGGAGGCGGCTGCGGCGGGTGTCGCGGGTGACCTGCCGGGTGCTCCTACGAAGCGATTTCCTGGTACGCGGCGAACAGCAGCGAAGTGTCGGGGACTTCCAGCATGCCGGGACGGGCGAGGCCATCGAGCACGACGAAGCGCAGCAGGTCACCCCTGGACTTTTTGTCCCGGCGCATGCCGTCCAGCAGGGCGGCCCAGCGGTCCCGGCGATACGTCACCGGCAGCTCAAGGAGTTCGAGGATACTGCGGTGCCGGTCGGCTGTCTCGTCGCTGAGCCGCCCGACCATCCGGGAGAGTTCCGCGGCGAACACCAGCCCCACTGAAACGGCTGCACCATGTCGCCAGGAGTACCGCTCGGCCAGTTCGATGGAGTGGCCGAGGGTGTGGCCGTAGTTGAGGAACTCTCGTCGTCCGCTTTCCTTGAGATCGGCTGACACGATCTCGGCCTTCACCGCGACCGCCCGTTCAATGAGTTCGCGGACCGTCGCCGAACCGCCGTCGGACACCGCTGCGGGGTCTGCCTCGATCAGGTCGAGGATGCGCGGATCGGCGATAAAGCCACATTTGACCACTTCAGCCATCCCGGTGAGCAGTTCGTTGCGGGGTAGCGTCGCGAGGGTGTCAAGATCGGCCAGGACAGCGGCGGGCGGGTGGAACGCGCCAACCAGGTTCTTGCCTTCGGCTGTGTTGATGCCGGTCTTGCCGCCCACTGCGGCGTCAACCATTCCCAGCAGGCTGGTGGGCAGGTGGACCACCTTGACGCCCCGCAACCAGGTGGCCGCAACGAAGCCAGCGAGGTCAGTCACGGCGCCACCGCCCACCGCCACGACTGCGTCGGAGCGGGTGAAGTCGTTCTGGCCCAGGACCTGCCAGCAGAACGCGGCGACCTGGATGTGTTTGCCTTCCTCGGCGTCGGGGATTTCGGCCGTGACAGCGGTGAATCCCGCATCGGCCAGTTCGGCCCGCACCGTGTCGCCGGTGCTCCTGAGTGCCCGCGGGTGGATCACCAGGACGCGGCGAACCCGCTCCCCCAACACAGCCGGGAGCCGTTCCAGCAGCCCATGCCCGATGACTACCTCGTAGTTCTCTGCCGCCTGGGTTCCGGTGACGTTGATAACGGTCGGCTCTTTGCTGACTGTCGGCTCGTTGGCCATGACTGTCCCTTCGTTGGTCTGATCAGCTACGACTGTGTCAGCTGAAACTGTTGGATGAGCTCGGCGACGAGCTGGTCAATGGAGCGGCCCCGCGTATCAAGGACGCAGTCGGCCAGGCCTTCGTAGACTGGCCGCCGCTCCCGATCCATCCGGGTCCAGGCCTCCACCGGATCGCCGGCGAGGAGCGGGCGGCTCCGGTCCCGGGTGATCCGGCGACGCACCGTGGCTATGTCAGCGTCCAGGAAGACCACCCGTGCCCCGGCGAGCAGCCCGCGGGTCCCCTCGTCGAGGACGGCTCCCCCACCGAGCGATACCACCTGGTGCGCCGGTGCCTCGGTGAGCACCTCGGCAACCACCTGGGCCTCCAGCGTCCGGAAAGCCGGTTCACCCTGCTTCTTGAAGATGGTGCTGATCCGCCCGTGCCGCGCAACGATGATCTGGTCAGTGTCGACGAACGGCCAGCCCAGCCGTGCGGCGAGGCCCGCGCCGACCGCTGACTTACCGGTAGCCATCAGTCCGATGAAGACCACCGGTCCGACGCCGGGTGAAGCCACTAGTTCCCAGCCGAGTTGAGCGAGGTGGGAATGGCCGCCAGATAGGCTGCCAGATTGCGTGCTGTCTCCTGGACAGAGTCCCCACCGAACTTCTCGGTGACCGCTTCGGCGATGACCAGGGCCACCATGGCTTCGGCGACCACCCCGGCGGCGGGGACGGCGCAGACGTCGGACCGCTGGTGATGCGCCCGGGCGGCGTCACCGGTGCTGACATCAATGGTGCGCAGGGCTCGTGGCACGGTGGCGATGGGTTTCATGGCGGCACGGACCCGCAGTGTGTCGCCGATGCTCATCCCACCCTCAATCCCGCCGGCGCGGTTGCTGGTCCGCTCGATCATGCCGGAGTCACCGCGCACAATCTCGTCGTGGGCTTTTGACCCGCGTCGCGCGGCAGTGAGGAACCCGTCGCCCACCTCGACGCCCTTGATGGCCTGAATGCCCATCAGTGCTGCCGCGAGGCGGGAGTCCAGGCGCCGGTCCCAGTGAACGTAGCTCCCCAACCCTGGTGGCAGCCCGTAGACCACCACCTCCACCACCCCGCCGAGCGTTTCACCCTCTTTGTGGGCGGCGTCCACCTCGGACACCATCGCGAGGGAGGTTTCGCGGTCGAAGCAGCGCAGCGGATCCTGATCCAGCGCGATCACATCGGATGGCCCGGGCAGGGGTGAACCTTCGGGGACTGCTACCGACGCGATGGCGACCGTGTGGCTGACCAGGGAGATGCCGAGCGCTGACAGGAAGCGGGCGGCTACTTCTCCCAGCGCAACCCGGGCGGCTGTCTCCCGCGCGCTGGCCCGTTCCAGCACGGGACGCGCCTCGTCGAAGCCGTACTTCTGCATTCCGGTGAAGTCCGCGTGTCCCGGACGGGGGCGGGTCAGTGGCGCGTTCCGGGCGAGTTCGGATAACTCGGAGGGGTCCACCGGGTCGGCTGACATGATCTGGTCCCACTTGGGCCATTCGGTGTTGCCCACCTGAATCGCCACGGGTCCGCCCTGGGTCAGCCCGTGCCGGACACCGCCGATGATGCTGACCTGATCCTGCTCGAACTTCATTCGGGCGCCACGCCCATAGCCGAGCCGCCTACGGGCCAGCGCAGCCTGAATGTCACTGCTCGTGATCTCCACGCCTGCAGGCATTCCTTCAATAATTCCCACCAGTGCCGGTCCGTGGGATTCTCCGGCAGTTAACCAACGCAACATGCCTCCAATCCTGCCACGGTGTCGCTGCTGTTTCAGCGCGAGGGCGCTCCGACTGCGTCACACATGACTTTTAGGACCGGCAGATCGTCGGTGAAAGCACCGCCGGAGAACAGCCTGACCTGCTCCACCGCCTGATAGATCAGCATCTCCAGTCCCGGCACGATGGCCCCGCCTCGGGCCTGCCAGACGTCAGCGAGGGGACTCGGCCAGGGGTCATAGGCAACGTCCAGGAGCACCGGCTGGACCCCCGCCAATGCTTCCGGAGCGTAGGACACTTCCTGGGCGAGCGAATCAGCCCCGTGCGGAGGGAGGGTGGAGATGGCGACGTCGGCGTGTCGCAGACCCTCCACGGCGTCGTTCCACCCGCGGACAGCGACGTCGAGCCCGAGGGAGCGTCCGAGGACCTCCAGGGGTGCAGCACGCTCAGGGGATCGGACAAAGACGGTGACCCGGGTGGCACCCAGTTCCTGCAGGGCGGCCAGGGAGGCGGCAGCGGTCCCGCCGCCACCGAGGATCACCGCAGTCTCCGGCGGTACACGGACTCCGCCGCGCCTGAGCGCACCCACAATGCCTGCGACGTCCGTGTTGTGGCCGGTCAGGACGCGGTCTCCCCCCGCGCCGTCGACAGTCACAGTGTTGAGCACGCCCAACACAGCTGCGTGCCCACTCACCTGGTCGACCAGGTCAACCATCGCTGCCTTGTGCGGCATGGTCACCGACAGTCCACGCCAGCCGTCAGCCGTCCGGACCTGGCTGACAAACGACTGGAGGTCTTCGGGCAACACCTCGATGGCCTCATAGCTGCAATCAAACCCCAGGAGCCGATAGGCGGCCCGGTGAAGCGCAGGCGATTTTGAGTGTCCGATCGGTGACCCAATCACTGCTGCCCGCAGTGGCTGCCGGGCGCGGGCTGTGCTGGCGGCGGCGTGCGCCGACCGATTCACCTAGCTGCACCGGCCGGGGTTGTCAGCGCACCAGGCCTGGTATTCCGCGACATAGACGGCGTGCTCGGCGAGTGTTTCCGAGAACTTTGTTTCGCCTGTGTCGAGGTTAACGGTGACCCAGTAGTAGAAGGGCACGTCCGCGGGATTCACCGCGGCATCGATTGCTTCGGCACCGGGTGACCCGATTGGCCCCACCGGCAGACCCGGGTTGGCGAAGGTGTTGTACGGGTTGGACTCGTCGGCGCGTTCCTCTTCGGTGAAGTCGAAGCTGCGCCGGTCCAGCCCATAGGTGACCGTCGCATCCGACTGGATTAGCCCGTTCGTCTCGGTGTTGTCTTCTCCGAGCCGATTCTCGATAGCCCCGGAGACCGCGGCGTAGTCGGCTTCGCCGGCCTCGGCTTCGATGATGCTGCCGATCGTCAGAATTCTGAACTGCTCCTCCGGGTCGGTGACACCCGCGTCCTCGAGGAGGGCGAATGTCCCATCGACCATCGTCTGGATCATCTCGGTTGCGGTGGCGTCGACGTCGAACCGGTACTCTCCCGGAGCGAGATAGCCTTCAAGGCTCCGAGCGTCGTCGGGAAGCCCGAACTGGGTGGGATCGGCGGCCAATTCTTCGAACTCGTCCCGCGCGATGCCGGTCGACTCGGCGAGAATGTCAAGCGTTTCCCCCTGCCGGAGTCCCTGCGCGACAGCCGCGTAGAGGACCTTGTTCGCTTCGACGTCCAGCAGTGCCAGCGCCGCACCCTCGGAGGACATCTGGTAGCTGAGTTCGTACTCGCCGGGCTGCACTTCGCGTCCGTCTGCCACTTGTTGCAGCGCGGAAACGAATTCGGAGCCGTCAGCGACAATATCGACAGATTCCAGGCCGTTGCCGATGGCGAGTGGGCCCGCACCCTCGGGCACCGTGAAGACAACGCTGCCTTCGCCGGGTCCGGGATAGTCGGTGATGTCGTCCAGTCCAAGCAGATCGCGAAGCATCAGGGACACCGCAACGACTACCCCGATGAATCCGAGGATGACCACCAGCATGACGATGGTGCGACGACGGCGGCGACGCTGCCTGGCTTTCGACGGACGGCGGTTGCGCCGGTGGCCCGACCGGGGTTCGAAGAACTGTTCGACGGGTTCGACTGTTTCGTCGTGGGAACCCTGGTACCCGTCGTCGTGCTGGGCGTCGTCGGTGTGACGCTCCGGTTCGCTGTCGGCGGCCGGGAACTGGGGGTGGTGGTGGCTCACAGTTCCAGGTTCCTTTCGCGGCTGTTCTCCGTAATGTCCTGCTCCTTGTTAAGGGTCAGCGGGTCCCCTTGTGGGCGGGCCCGCTGTCGCGCTGCAACCGGATCCCCCACATCCCGCATTTGTGACCTTTGCATATCCATGGCGTGCTGCAGAATTTCGACAGCCGCCGCCTGATCTACCACCTTACGGTGATCGCGGGTATTCAAGCCAGCTTGCCTCAGGGAACGATGTGCCGAAACGGTGCTCAACCGTTCGTCGATCAGCCGGACGCTGGCGGTGAGACCGGCCCTCTGGATCGCGTTCGCCAGCTCCAGCGCATAGCCGCGGGCCATCTCGGCGGACGCCGATTCGGTGCCGCTCAGGTTCCGCGGCAGACCCACGAACACCTGGACGGCTTCCCGTTCGGCAATTTCCCGGACCAGAATGTTGAGGTCCGATTTTTTCTTCAGATCCCGTTTCATCGTCCGGACGGGGGTGGCGAGCAGCGACCCGCTGTCGCTGCTGGCTACCCCCACCCGTACCATTCCGACGTCGACGCCAATTTTGACGCCCCGCGGGTAGTCCCCGGTGCCGGGTGAAGTTTCAGTCATCGCTCTTCAGGCGGGTGATCAGCGGGACGCGACAGCGGACCGGATGGCGGTCAGGGCAGCCTCGATCTGCGCTGGATCGGACCCTCCGCCCTGAGCCACGTCGTCCTTACCGCCGCCGCCGCCGCCGAGGATTCCAGCGGCGACGCGGACCAGCGCGCCAGCCTTCACGCCAGCGGCGCGGGCGTCCTCGTTGGTCGCGACCAGGACAAGCGGACGGTCGTTGCTGATTCCGGCGGTAGCCACCACTGCAGGGCCTGATCCTAGCCGGCTTCTGAGGTCGAGAGCGAGAATCCGCAGGTCGTCGGCTCCGCTCACCGTTCCAGCGTCGTGCGCAAGGAGGCGGACGCCGTCGACGTCGACCGCGGAGCCCACCAGGGCCGCAGCCGACGCGCTGAGCGCTTCCTTCCGCAGCCGTTCAAGTTCCTTTTCGGCGGTCTTGAGCTTCGCCAGGGTGGCTGCGAGCCGTTCCGGCAGCTGGACTGACGGCACCTTGAGCATGTCCGACAACTCGGTCACCAGGGCACGCTCAGCCGCGAGGTGGCGGAACGCGTCCATTCCGACGAATGCCTCAACGCGGCGGTTACCTGAACCGACCGACTGTTCGCCCAGCAGGGTCAACGATCCAATGAGCGACGTCGATCCGACGTGGGTGCCTCCACAGAGTTCCCTTGACCAGTCACCGTCAATTTCGACCACCCGGACGGTGTCGCCGTAGGCTTCGCCGAACAGGGCGGTCGCGCCGAGTGCTTTCGCCTCGTCGAGCTTCATCAGCTTGGTTTCTACCGTGTGGTTGTTGCGGATGGCGATATTGGAGACTTCTTCGATCTCCGACTTGGCGCTGGCGCTGATGCCTTCGCCCCAGGAGAAGTCGAACCGCAGGTACCCGGCCTTGTTGAAGGAGCCGCGCTGCAGCGCTTCGGGGCCGAGGATCTGGTGGAGGGCGGCGTGCACGATGTGGGTACCCGAGTGGGCCTGCTCCCCGGCGTGACGGCGCTGCCGGTCCACGGCCGCCACCACGGGTGCGGTGACCGAAATGTCGCCTTCCCGGACAACCGCGCGGTGGACGCTGAGGCCTTTGATGGGGCGTTGCACGTCGAGGACTTCGACCACGAAGCCGTTGCCGGTGATGAGCCCGGCGTCGGCGGCCTGGCCGCCTGCCTCAGCGTAGAACGGCGTCTGGTCCAGGATCAGGTCGATCTCTTCGCCCTGCGATGCCGCGGGCACGGCAACGCCGTCGCGGACAATTCCGGTGACGATGGCTTCGGTGGTCAGCTCGTCGTACCCGGTGAACACGGTCTGGCCGCTGGCCAGCAACTCGGTGAAGACGGACAGATCGGCCTGGCCAGCCTTCTTTCCGCGGGCGTCAGCCTGGGCGCGTTGGCGTTGCTCGAGCATCAGCGATCGGAACCCGTCGGCGTCGACCGCGAGGCCGGCTTCGGCAGCCATTTCGAGGGTCAGGTCGATGGGGAAGCCGAAGGTGTCATGCAGCGCGAAGGCGTCCTCACCGGACAGCGGTCGTCCTGCGGCCTTCGATTCCAGGACCGCGCCCTCAAGGCGGGCGGTACCGGAGGCGATGGTGCGCAGGAAAGCACGTTCCTCGGCGTAGGCGATCCGGCTGATCCGTTCGAAGTCCTTCTCCACCTCGGGGTAGGTGCCCTTCATCGCGTCCCGGGACGCCGGCAGCAGTTCGGGGAGGCAGGCGCGTTCGACGCCGAGCAGACGCATGGCACGGACGGCCCGCCGGATCAGGCGGCGCAGCACGTACCCGCGGCCCTCGTTGGAGGGGGTCACACCGTCGGCTATGAGCATCAGGGCTGAACGGATGTGGTCGGCCACGACGCGCATCCGCACGTCATCGGTGTGGTGCGGGTCCGTGTCTGATTCGGCACTGGTGTAGGTCTTGCCCGAGAGTTCCGCGGCGCGGTCCAGCACCGGACGCACCTGGTCGGTCTCATACATGTTCTCGACACCCTGCAGCACCATGGCGAGGCGCTCGAGGCCGAGCCCGGTGTCGATGTTCTTGGCCGGCAGTTCGCCGGCGATGTCGAAATCTTCCTTGCTACGGACTGCTGACAGCTGGTATTGCATGAACACCAGGTTCCAGATTTCGATGTACCGCGGGGAGTCGGTGGCCGGTCCGCCGGCAATGCCGTACTCGGGGCCCCGGTCGTAGAAGATTTCCGAGCAGGGTCCGCCTGGCCCGGGCTGCCCGGTGCTCCAGTAGTTTTCCGCTTCGCCGAGCTTCTGGATGCGTTCAACGGGGATACCGACCTGGTCGCGCCAGATGGCGAGGGCCTCGTCGTCGTCCTGGTAGACGGTGACCCAGAGGCGATCGGGGTCCAGCCCGAAGCCTCCGGCGTCGAGTGGGGAGGTCAGGAGCTCCCACGCCATCGGGATGGCGCCTTCCTTGAAATAGTCTCCGAAGGAGAAGTTGCCGCACATCTGGAAGAACGTTCCGTGGCGGGCCGTTTTGCCTACTTCTTCAATGTCGCCGGTCCGGATGCACTTCTGGATGCTGGTGGCCCGGTCGAAGGGTGCCTTCTCACGAGCTGTCAGGTACGGGATGAACGGGACCATCCCGGCGATGTTGAAGAGCAGTGACGGGTCGGTCGATACCAGCGACGCCGACGGCACAACCGTGTGCCCCTTGCCCTCGAAAAACGCGAGCCAGCGCCGTGCAATCTCATGGGATTTCATTGAAGCTTTCAGTCCTTATGGTTTTTTCAGGGCCAGGATCCTGTGGGTCGCACCCCAGCTCGGGGCGCGGGACGGGCTGCCAGGCAGCCCCGGTCCGGTTACTGGCCGGGACGTTCCGGGCGAACTTCGGCGGGGTCGATGCCGAGGGCGGCACGAAGGTCGGATTCGCGCTCCTGCATCCCTGTCCGCAGCGCATCAGCGAAGTTGGCGACACCATCAGTCACTTCGCCCATCGCACGGTTCAACCCGGCAGGCCCGTAGCTGTCGGCGACGGAGGCGAGTTTCCGTACGGCGATGACGCCGATAGCAACTCCGGCGCCCATCCAGATGACGCGCATGATCATTGTGTTTTTCATCGTTTCCTTAGCGGCTGCGGCGGCGGGGAGCGGGCTTGCCTCGACCGGCCAGGGCGGTGCGCACCCCGTAGGAGAACGCGGCAACCTTGATCAACGGGGCACCGACGGTAGCGGCGATCAGGGATGACAGGGCCGAGAGGTTGGCGGTCGCGTCGGAGACGTTGGACGTGATTCCGTCGACATTCTTCAGCTGCTGATGCGTGGTGGTGACGGTGCTTGTCACTTCCTCGATCAGGGGTGTGGTTTCGTTGCTGACACTCCTGATGGTGGTCCGCAGTTCGTCAAACACTTTGCCGAGCTTCCACACCGGTATAGCCAGCAGTGCGACCAGCACCGCGAACACACCGGCTGCGATGAGACCGGCGATATCTCCACCAGACATGGATCGTGTCTCCTTTTGAATCAGGTAGGCCGCCTGGGCTTCGATAGCTCAGCGGCGATAACTTACCTATGTACCTTACCTACTCAAAGGCCCGCGGCGTGTGCCGCGGGCCTTTGAGCGCCGGTCCTTGCTGTAAAAGCTAAGGAACTAGCGTGCGTAGTACTCCACCACGAGCTGCTCTTCGCAGGTCACTGGGACCTCGGAGCGCTTCGGGCGGCGCACCAGGCGCGCCTGGAGCTTGTCCAGCTGGACCTCCAGGTAGCCGGGTACTGCGGGCAGCACATCGCGGTGCGCGCCTGCGGCGGCAACCTGCAGTGGGTCGAGGACCTCACTGCGTGGGTGTACGTGAATGAGCTGTCCTTCGGCGACGCGGTAGGACGGGCGGTCAACGCGTGAACCGTCGACCATGATGTGACGGTGAACGACGAGCTGGCGAGCCTGCGCGCTGGTGCGGGCGAAGCCGGCGCGGAGCACCAGGGCATCGAGACGCATTTCGAGCAGTTCAATCAGGTTCTCACCGGTCAGGCCCTTGGTGCGGCGAGCTTCCTCGAAGACCCGGGTCATCTGGGCTTCGCGGATGCCGTACTGGGCGCGCAGACGCTGCTTTTCGCGCAACCGTACAGCGTAGTCGCTGTCCTGCTTGCGGCGGGCGCGTCCGTGCTGGCCGGGCGCGTACGGCCGACGTTCCAGATACTTTTCGGCCTTAGGGGTCAAAGCAATGCCGAGGGCACGCGAAATGCGAACCTTACGGCGGGCACGTGTGTTGTTAGCCACGAATACCTTCCATTATTTTTGCGGCAAAGTTGCGCTACTGCCCAGTTGGTTTCCCAGTTGAACGGCAGGCACTTTCAGTGTCGCTGGCCTCCACTTGCGGAGAGCCGGGAGTGGCCGCTTCCCGGTACTACAGTTCGCAGTACGCGCAGCCCTGCCCCGAAGTGAACCGCCGGAGCGGGTCATGCCTGAATGAATCAAACCTTCGATGGTGGGTTGCGCAGAACGCGACTTGCCAGTCAACCGTCAATCCTAGCAGTGCTGCGGGCACCGAGCTGAATCACTTGCCGCGGATGATCCGCCGCAGTCGGGCGAGCCTGGAGCCGATGTCCCGTTCGGCCCCACGATCGGTGGGCTGGTAGTAGTCGTGGCCGGTCAGATCATCAGGTGCGTATTGCTGCGCGGCGATGCCGTGCGGCTCGTCGTGGGAGTAGAGGTAGCCGCTGCCGTGCCCCAGTTGTTTGGCCCCCGGGTAGTGGGCGTCCCGCAGGTGCTGCGGAATGCCCTGCCCCCGCCCGGCGCGCACATCGGCGACGGCTGCGTTGATTCCGTTGTACGAGGCATTGGATTTGGGCGCCGTCGCGATATGCACCACCGCCTCGGCCAGGATGATCCGCCCCTCGGGCATGCCGATCAACGCGACGGCCTGTGCTGCAGCGACGGCCGTTTGCAGGGCGGTCGGATCGGCCATCCCGACGTCCTCGGCGGCCGAGATCATCAGCCTCCTAGCCACGAAGCGAGGGTCCTCCCCCGCCTCCAGCATCTTCGCTAGATAATGCAGCGCCGCGTCGACGTCGGACCCCCTCAACGATTTGATGAAGGCACTGGCGACGTCGTAGTGCTGGTCGCCGGCACGGTCGTAGCGCAGGGCGGCCACGTCGACTGCTTTCTCGGCATGTTCGAGCTGCACCAGAACCTGTTCCCCGGGCTCGTCGGTGGCCGAGTGGGCCACCCCGGCTGCGGCTTCGAGGGCGGTCAGTCCCCGGCGTGCGTCCCCTGCGGCCAGCCGGACCAGGTGTTCGAGAGCGTCGTCGCTGACCCGAACCGACCCGTCGAGTCCCCGCGGATCATTCACCGCGCGGGTCAGGAGATCGGCGATGTCCGCCTCGGTGAGAGGTTTCAGGGTTTGCAGCAGGGACCGTGACAGCAGGGGTGATACCACCGAGAAGGAGGGGTTTTCGGTGGTGGCGGCGATAAGCACCACCCAGCGGTTCTCGACCCCGGGCAGCAGCGCGTCCTGTTGTGCCTTATTGAAGCGGTGGATTTCATCGAGGAAGAGGACCGTGGTGGTGCGGTGCAGGTCGCGGGCGGTGAGGGCCTCGTCCATCACCCGGCGGACGTCCTTCACCCCGGCGGTAATGGCCGACAGCTCAACAAAGGTCCGGCCGCGGCCCCGCGCAATCACATGTGCGAGGGTGGTCTTACCGGTGCCTGGCGGCCCCCAGAGGATCACCGAGGACGGTCCTGCCGGGCCGGTACGGTCGGCGTCGCCCGCCAGGGTCCGCAGCGGCGACCCTGGGCCGAGGAGGTGTTGCTGACCCACTACTTCGTCAATTGAACGCGGCCGCATCCTCACGGCCAGGGGGCTGCGGTGGCGTTCGGCACTGGTGACGCTGTGGCTGGTGACGTCGTCGTCGTCGTCGGACCCGTACGCCGCGCTGAATAGATCATTCACACAGCCAAGGCTACTGTGAAGCACTGACGGTCGGGCTATCGGCAGCCGGCCCAGCTGAGGGACAACCAGTCGCAGAGGAAACGGAGACGCTAGTGGGATCACCGCGCCAGGTGCTGGTGTCACCCGAGCGGCTGCCCGGCTGGGTGGAGCGGTTCAGTGCGGGGAACGGCGGTTTGGCTCCGACCGACGGGCTCGACGACGACGCCCGGTCGCGCGGGGCGCTCATGCTCCGCGGCGCCAACGGCTGCGTGGCCGTGCTCCACCCGCCCGGGGAGTCCGGCGGGGAGTCCGCCGGGGACAGCCCGGGGGGCCCAACGGTCGATGACCTGGTCGCGGCGGCCACCAGCCAGCGTCTCATTGGGCTGCTGCTGGTACGCCGGGGCGGCTATGCGGTGGGTGTGGCCGAGCACGGCAAGCTGGTGGCGTCGAAGACCGGCACCAAATATGTCCAGTCCCGGACTGCGGCCGGCGGCTGGTCACAGCAGCGCTTCGCGCGGCGGCGGGCCAATCAGGCGGCCGGGTTGGCCGATGCAGCAGCGGTTCATGCGGCGCGGCTGTTCGCCGAGCACAGCCCCGGCAGCCTGCAGCTGGGCGGAGACCGGCCGCTGGCCAGCGAAACCCTGGCGAACCCGGTCCTGCGCAGCTATCGGGCGCTGCCGCAGCTGGCATTCCTGGTGGTACCCGATCCGCGGCTGGACATCCTCAAGCAGGCAGCAATCGACGCCCGCTCGATCAGGATTGCCATCACCGACCCGTGACTCGGGTGCGGGTTGAGGCGTCGCTGAGCCGGTTGCGGTGCCGGTTACCGGTTGATGCGTCGGTTGACCTGCCGGTTGCCGGACTTACCGGCGTTCGTCCGAGGCGCGTTGAGCGGCGTCGCGGAGACGTACGACAGCCTGATCGGGATCGTCCGCTCCGTACACCGCGGAGCCTGCGACAAAGACTGTTGCCCCGGCGTCGGCGGCCCGGAGGATGGTGTCCTCGGTGATGCCACCGTCCACCTGAAGTGCCACGGGTAGACCGCTCCCCCTGATCGCTTCGGCCGCGCGCCGGATTTTGGGCAGCATGACGTCGAGGAACGGCTGGCCGCCGAAACCGGGTTCGACCGTCATGATTAGCAGAAGATCCAGTTCGCCCAGGAGGTCGAGGTAGGGTTCGACGGGTGTCGCCGGGCGTAGCGCCATGCCTGCCTTGGAGCCGATGCTGCGCAGTTCGCGGGCCAACCGGATCGGCGCCGCCGCTGCTTCGGCATGGAACGTCACTGAGGCTGCACCGAGTTCGGCGTAACCGGGTGCCCACCGGTCGGCGTCGTCAATCATGAGGTGCACGTCCAGCGGAAGGTTACTGACTTCGTGGATCCGTTTGACCACCGGAAGACCAAGGGTCAGGTTGGGGACGAAACTGTTGTCCATGACGTCCACGTGCACCGCATCAGCCGACGCAATACGTGCGAGCTCTGCCTGCAGGTTGGCGAAGTCGGCGGACAGGATGCTCGGGTTGATGCAACAGGCGGTCATGGCGCTCCTTGGGCGGAAGAGGATGGTTCTATGCAGTGCGGCGGATCAGGGCCAGATACATCGCATCCGTGCCATGGACGTGTGGCCAGAGCTGGGCTGTCGACTCGTGCCCGGCGGCCAGCGACCCGGTGAGGCTGACGCCGTCGAGGACAGCGCCCGCGTCGATGAGTTCGACGTCGTCACGGCGGCGCAGGCAATCCTGGACCACCGCCGAGGTCTCGGCCGGGTGCGGGGAACAGGTCACGTAGGCCACAACTCCCCCGGGTCGGACGGCCGTCAGCGCCGCGGCCAGGAGTTCACGCTGCAGCGTTCCGAGTCCGGCAATGTCGGAAGGCTTGCGCCGCCAGCGGGCTTCCGGGCGGCGGCGCAGCGCGCCGAGTCCGGTGCAGGGGGCGTCCACCAGGACGCGGTCAAAGGTGTCGGGGAAATCCTCGGCGACCGTTCGACCGTCGCCGACCCGGACGGACCAGACCGCAGGGTCAAGCGGCCGGAGTGCCTGCCGCACCAGCTGGGCCCGGTGCTCCAACGGCTCATTGGCCACCAGCGTGTTGCCCCGCTGCTGTGCCAGGGCACCCAGCAGTGCCGACTTGCCGCCGGGGCCAGCGCACAGGTCCAGCCACTGCTCGGAGTGGCCGGCAGCGCCGGTTTTCACCGACCCCGCTCCGTCTTCCGCCGCCTCCGGTTTCATGGCTTCCGACTCAACTGGCTCCAGCTTCACTGCCGCGAGGGCACGGGCAACCAACTGGGATCCGGCATCCTGGACCCGGGTGGTGCCGGTCCTGATGCTTTCCAGGCGGCCGACGTCGCCCGCTGAGAACAGTGCCGATCCTTCGGCCAGCTCCCCGGGAACAGCCCCGGCTTCGAACGCCTCATCGAGGGACCCCAGTCCGGGGAGTGCCAGTAAATTGACCACCGGTGCCGCGTTGTTCGCCGCGAGCAGCGTTTCTATCTCGGACACGTCCCGGCCGTGGTCGACGAGGGCCTGCCGGAGCGCCCGGACAATCCACTCCGGGTGGCTGTGGGTAAGCGAACTGATCTTGGTGGCATCGGTCAGGCCAGCGGTGAGTTCTGCTGTCCACTCCTCAAGGGATTTCGATGAAACCCGCCGCAGGACTGCATTGATCAGAGCCGACGGTCCGGCACCGATGACGGCGCGGGCGAGGCCGACGGTCTGGTCCAGTGCAGCATGAGCGGGAACCCGCATGGCGAGCAGCTGGTGCGTGCCGATCCGCAGGGCATCGAGGATGGCAGGATCGAGCTTCTCCAGGGGGCGGTCGACGCACTTCGCCAACACCGCGTCATACGTGCCCTGGCCGCGCAACGCTCCGTAGGCCAGTTCGGTGGCAAAGCCTGCGTCGCGCTTGTCGAGCTTGTGTTTGCGGATGCTGACCGGCAGCACCAGGTTGGCGTAGGCGTCGTCGGCGGCGACGGCGCGGAGCACCTCGAAGGCGACCAGTCGTGCCGGGTCGGCGCGTCGGGTCCGCTCCGATGGTGCGGCGGTGGAGAACCCGCGCGGCTCTGACCTGTTACGTTCCCGTCCGGCCGCATTGCGACGGCGGTCGGAACCGCCCGCTTTGCCCTGCCCTGGATTGCTCACGAAAATAACCTCGTCACGAAAAAACCAGCTCTCCTTGTTGAAGGGCGCCGCGCGCCCAGTCCTGTGCACGCATCATCTTTTTCCCAGCAGGCTGAATATCGCCCAGCACCACGGGAGTGGAGCCTGTTCCGACCAGCACGGCAGCGCCGGCCATCGTCACTTCGCCCGGGGCGAGAGCCGCAACCGCGTCCGCACCCACATCGGGATTCGCGACCCACGGCGACACCGGGCCCACCTTTACCCGCTGATCACCCAGCTGGGTCCAGGCGCCCGGCTCGGGTGTCACACCATTGATCCGTCGGCGGACAGCAAGAGCCGGCTGGCCCCAATCCACCCGGGCATCGTCGATGGTGAGTTTGGGTGCCAGGCTGATATCTCCCTGTTGGGGAACCGCCACGGCCTGGCCGGCAGCGATGGCTGACAGGGTCTGGACCAGCAGGACGGCGCCACTGTGGGCTAGCCGTTCCAGCAACTCGCCACTGGTGTCGCTGGGTTGCACCGTTTCGGTCATGGTGCCGAAGACCGGCCCCGTGTCGAGGCCCGCTTCCAGGCGGAAGGTGGAGGCTCCGGTGATTTCGTCGCCGGCGATGACTGAGTGCTGCACCGGGGCGGCACCGCGCCAGGATGGCAGCAGCGAGAAATGGAGGTTGATCCAGCCATGCTGCGGCAGCTCCAGCGCTGGCTGCGGAACCAGCCCGCCGTAGGCAACGATGGCTGCCACTGCGATATTGAGGTCGGCAATCTGCGCGGTGACTGCGCCGTCAATCCGGTTGGCGCGAATGACCGGGAGATTCAGTTCCGCCGCTCGGGCGGCTACCGGACTGGGCGTCATGATCCGTTTACGGCCCAGTGGCGCGTCTTCACGTGTCAGCACCGCGACGACGTCGAACCCGGCAGCCACCAGCGCGTCGAGGGAGGGCACCGCCACGGCCGGAGTGCCTGCAAAGAGCACCCTCATGATCGTCTGGCCCCACTCCGGCTCGTCCCAGTGGTTGGTCGGGCGGTTGACGCTCCGAGCCCGAAACTGGAACCGAGTGACTGTGACCGGTCACGGGTGGTCTGGTCGGCAACCGAGGAGTAGGCCGAGCTCCGGATGGCACGCATGGCGGCTTTGCGGTGCTCCCCGTCGAGGCGTTCGATGTACAGGGAGCCGTTGAGGTGGTCGGTCTCGTGCTGGAAGCAGCGGGCGAGCATACCGGTGCCCTCATAGGCGACAGCGTCACCATGGATATCCACGCCAGTCACTCGCGCCCAGTCCGCGCGCTTCAACGGGTAGCCGAGTCCGGGGATCGACAGGCAACCTTCCAGTTCCTCGTCCCCGGTCCCGGTTTTTACCTCCAGGACAGGGTTGATGACGTACCCGGAAACGTCGTCGATCCTGAAGGTGAAGACCCTCAGGCTCACCCCCACCTGGGGCGCTGCGAGTCCGGCGCCATGCACGTCGTCCATGGTTTCCATCATGTCGGAAACCAGTCTGGCGAGCTCGGGTCCAAAATTGGTGACCTCGGCAGAGGGGGTTCTCAGTACCGGGTCGCCGATGATCCGAATGCTCAAGACGGCCATGCTCTCCGTGGTCCTAACGTTGGGAATACTTCACTTTGGGTCGATGCCATTCTAGGCGCGAACCTCGTCGACCTCGGTCGAAGGAAGGCTAGCCGACCATCCCGCTTGCCGTGACGCCCGCGGCGGGTACCGGCGGTGGGCCGATGGGCAGCAGCGCGCGGCCGGCGGCGGCGGCGTCGAGCCCGGCCTCCCAGGACCGGCGCAGGGCGCAGAACCGGAACCAGTGCTCTTTCAGGACCTCGGGGTTGGCGCGCATGGCGCGTACCTCGGTCTTACCGATTGCGACTCCCAGCAGGATCAGCTCGTGGTCATACTTCCACGGCTCCCAGACCCCCTTCTCGCCGTCAACCAGGCTTTCCTGAGCTTTCATGCCGGCCACCAGCTGCATCACCACTTTGTCGTCCAGCGGCTTGACCTGTCCGTCACGGTCGGTGTTCTTGGTCTTGAAGTCGATCAGGCACAGCCGTCCCCCAATCTCGGCCAGTAGGTCAAGTGTCCCGGCGTAACCGACCTCGTCGTTCCAGACGGTCAATTCAGCAGCGATCGGGCGGACCTGGTAGAGCGTCCACCATTCGTCAAACCGGTCGGCGAAGGCTTCCTCGCCGTTCTCCACCAGGGCTAGCCGGGCGGCGTCGACGTCGTGCGCCTGTTCCAGATCACGAAGCGCCACCTGTTCGCAGTAGTAGTGCACCCGGGTGCCTCTGCCCGCTGCCTCATCGCGGTACCGCTCCGCAGCGACTGATGCGTCCTTCACGACGGTCCGGAGCTGCGCCGGATTGCCCAGTGCCGCGGGGACACGGGGATCATTGGCGACGGCGTTGGCAGCCATGTAGCCGATCCACCCGTCCAGCGACGCAGCAGCCTGCGAGATCACTGTGGTGATCGAGGGGACTATCGGGCGGTCCCTGGTGGAGCGGGAATACATGCGTCCGTGCTCTGTTGAGTGAGCCAGCAGCGGTTGTGTCATGCTTCCAGTCTGACATCGGATACTGACAATCTACATTTGGCCCGAATCTGACGCTGGTGGACGCGGATTGGACGAACCCCATTTCCTCCTATAGAGTTTTTACTCGTTGGAAAACGACGAATAACCCTGCAAATCCAAGGATTTTCACTGGGTTATGGATCATCACTCAACATGCGGACGTAGCTCAGCTGGCTAGAGCACCACCTTGCCAAGGTGGATGTCGCGGGTTCGAATCCCGTCGTCCGCTCGCAAGTCACTGTAGCTGTCGAAGTACGTTTCGGCAGTCCTGGTTTACTAGGCACGGTGGGGTGGCCGAGAGGCGAGGCAGCGGCCTGCAAAGCCGTATACGCGGGTTCGAATCCCGTCCCCACCTCCAGTACAAAAGCTTGCACCCATCTCGATGGGCGATTGGCGCAGCGGTAGCGCGCTTCCCTGACACGGAAGAGGTCACTGGTTCGATCCCAGTATCGCCCACTCAAAGCGGTTCCCGTGGTTTCTTCGGAATTCACCGGGTACCGCTTTTTCGCGGACGTAGCTCAGCTGGCTAGAGCACCACCTTGCCAAGGTGGATGTCGCGGGTTCGAATCCCGTCGTCCGCTCCACACCACGCAGCACCCAGGACACCCCCAGCTTCGTTTGGGGGTGTTTTTTCTTGCTGGTTCGGCTCCATGCGACCCCGATGCCCGCGCGGCGGACGGTTTCACTGGGCCTGAGCACCGCCGCCGAGGGACAGCCCGCCGGTAGCGGGCCTCCGTGCAGGGCTTGGCCCAGGGTCAGTGCAGCAGTTTCAGGCCCACCACGCAGGCCACAATCCCGAGGACCAGCAGCACTTTGATGACGGACGCGGATTCGCCGTCGAAAATCATCGCGTAGGCCACGGTCAGCGAGGCGCCGATTCCCACCCACACCGCATAGGCGGTCCCGACGGGCAGTGTGCGCATGGCCCAGGCCAACCCGACCATGCTCAGCGTCACCGCGACACCGAAAACGATTGAGGGAACCAGCCGGGTGAACCCCTCGGACTTCCCCAGGGCCGTAGCCCAGACGGCTTCAAGTACGCCGGATACCGCTAGAACAATCCATGCCATGACAGTCTCACTCCTGAAACGCCGTCTTGTCGCTGACCGGGTACGGCGCACCTCGTCCGGGTGCCATCTGGCTCGTCAAGGGTGTCACACCCCCGGTGCCGGGGCAATCTGGGTGGGAACTGGGTGGAAATACGCCGAGGGCGGACACCCAGGTGTTGCACAGGTTACGTCCTTGGAACTGCCATTCCATCGGCCTAAGATATTTGGCAGAGGGAACAACAGGTTCCCGGATCGAAAGGAGGTGCCTGTGTCTGTATTTGACGGGCTCAAAGGCAAGGCCGGGATGCTGAAGGAAAAGGCGACCGAGCTGGTGGGCGAAAACTCTGGCAAGATCAAGGACGGCATCGGTCACGCTGGCAACTTTGTTGACAGCAAGACCGGAGGCAAGTACGCCGACAAGATCGACAAGGTTCAGTCCAAAGCCTCCGAAATGGTCGATAAGACCGACCGCGGGGACACCAACCGGCCAGCTGGCCCCGGGACTCCCCCGGCCGTATAAGACCTACTGCTCGACAAGAAAGTGCCGGTCCTGCCGCGAGGCAGCACCGGCACTTTTTGCGTGCCAGGGATCTGGCTAGGCCTTACTGCGCTAGGCTTCACTGCCCTGGCGTGCCAGGGCTGTCAGGCGTGACACCGCACGGTGATACTTCTTCATGTAGCCGCCGGTCATCATTTCCTCGGTGAAGAGCTGGTCGAAGGCTACGCCGCTAGCCAGCACCGGAATGTCCTTGTCATAAATCCTGTCCGCGAGGACCACGAAGCGGAGCGCTACCGCCTGCTCCGAAATAGTGGCCACATTGTGCCAGGCAATGAAATCGACGCCGTCGATCAGCTGGCGGTACCGGCTTGGGTGCACTCCGGACAGGTGCTTCACCAGATCGCTGAACGTATCCTCGGCGAGGATGCCGTCCGGGCCGGTCCTGAGCTCACGTACCCGGTCGTGAAGGCCGGATTCGGTGAAGGGGACGGGTGCCTCGGGAAGGCCCCGGTGACGGTAATCCTCGCCATCAATCCGGAGCACGTCGAACTGGTCGGCGAGGACCTGGATCTCCCGTTGGAAATCCACTGCCGCAAAACGCCCATCCCCCAACGAACCGGGAAGGGTGTTGGACGTGGCCGCGAGCTTGACCCCGGCATCCGCCAATTCACGCATCAGGCGGGACATCAGGACCGTGTCGCCTGGATCGTCGAGCTCAAACTCGTCAATGCAGACCAGCGCGTAACCGCTCAGCGCGTCGACGGCCCGACGGAAGGACAGCGCACCCACCAGATTGGTGTACTCGACGAAGGTGCCGAAGGCCTTTTTACCGGCTGTTGCATGCCACAGGGAAGCGAGGAGGTGGGTCTTTCCGACACCAAAACCGCCGTCGAGGTAGATTCCGGCCCGCGCCGCTGGCTTCTTGGCGCCGAAGAGCTTCCGCAACCCTGTCGGCTCCGGCTGATTCACCATGTCGGCGAACTCGGACAACGCCTTGACGGCCGCGGCCTGCGACGGCTGCCCGGGGTCCGGACGGTAACTGTCGAAGGACACCTCACCGAATCGAGGGGACGGATAGAACCCGGTCAGGAGTTCGTCGACCGAAACTTTGGGGGTCCGCTGGGAGAGCTGCTCGATTGTTGCCACGGTAGGCAAGAATACGGCACTTTCGCTAGCCGCCGCGCCCTGCGCCGACCCCACGGCCCGCCATTTATGGCATGCGGTGAACGCATCGGAAATAAATGGGGGAACGCGTGGTTAGGCTAGTAGAGACCACAAGAACGTCACGAGAAAGGCCAACGGATGTCAGTCGCAGCAGACCCCCATGAGAAGTTCGCTCACTATGCCCACCCGGAACGGCTCGTCTCCGCGGACTGGCTCGCCCAGAATCTCGACAACCCGTCGGTCGTGGTGGTGGAGTCTGATGAAGATGTTCTGCTGTATTCCACGGGCCATATCCCCGGTGCGGTCAAGGTCGACTGGCACACGGATCTGAACGATGAGGTGACCCGCGACTATGTCGACGGCGCCGCTTTCGCCCGGCTGATGTCGGCCAAGGGAATCACCAGGGATTCGACAGTCGTCATCTACGGCGACAAGAGCAACTGGTGGGCAGCCTACGCGCTCTGGGTTTTCAGCCTGTTCGGGCACGAGGATGTCCGGCTGCTGGATGGCGGCCGCGACAAGTGGCTCGACGAGGGCCGGCCCACCACCACCGAGGTGCCGGCGGCCCAGACCGCCGACTATCCGGTGGTGGAACGCAACGACGCGCCGATCCGCGCCTATCTGAGCGACGTCCTCGGTCACCTGGGCAAACCGCTGATCGATGTCCGCTCAGTGGACGAGTACACCGGCGCACGGACCCACATGCCTGCGTACCCGGAGGAGGGCGCGCTTCGCGGCGGTCATATCCCAACCGCGGCTTCCGTCCCGTGGGCTCGCGCCGCCGCCGAGGATGGCACCTTCAGAAGCCGGGCCGAACTCGATGCAATCTACCGGGATGAGGTGGGCCTGAAGGACGACGACGACGTCGTCGCCTACTGCCGTATCGGTGAACGGTCGAGCCACACCTGGTTTGTCCTGTTCCACCTGCTGGGCTTCACCAAGGTCCGCAACTACGACGGTTCGTGGACCGAGTGGGGCAACGCTGTGCGCGTCCCGATCGTCAAGGGTGAAGAGCGCGGCGAGGTTCCGGCGTCATGACCACTGAACTTCCCACCAAATTGAGTGAGATTGTCGAGGACTTTCAGGCCCTCGACGAACCTGACCGGTTGCAGCTGCTGCTCGAATTCTCCCAGGGACTCCCCGAGCTCCCCCAGCACCTTCAGGAGCATCCGGAACTGCTGGAACAGGTGGTCGAATGCCAGACTCCCCTGTTCCTCAGCGTCGACATCGACGACAGCCCGGAGCAGATCGTGCGCCTGTACTTCTCGGCCCCGCCTGAGGCTCCGACAACCCGCGGGTTCGCCGGGGTGTTGCTGGAAGGTCTCGATGGGCTCTCCTCGGCCGACATCCTCGCCGTGCCGGACGACGTTCCGGACCGGCTGGGACTCACCCGGGCCATCACGCCGCTGCGGATGCGCGGGATGACGGCCATGCTGGGGCGGATCAAACGCACCGTCAGGGCCGGGCAAACCAGCTAACCGGCTTGCCCGTTCCGGACGCCCGGGCGGGCGCGGCCGTGGAGTACGGGGGCAAGCCAATTGGCCACCGTCTGCTCCCATTTCATCGGGTCCACATTCCATTCCTTGGTATGGCGGGCCCGGTGGAACCGCTCGAAGGTGACAAACGCAGGGTTGCGTTCCGCAAGTTCAGCCGAAGCACCCACCGGCACGAACTCATCGTCCTCGCTGTGGATGATGAGTGTGGGAATGGTCAGCTGCTCGGCCCGTGACACCCAGTCGAGGCTCTTCAGGTCGAGCGGTGCCGCGAGGCCTGTGGCTTTCCGGCCGGCCCGGTTGGTCAGCAGCCACTGGCCAAGCCGGCCAATCGGTGCGGGGATGCGGTTGAGCTGGGCGTGATACGCCAGCACCTCAATCCAGTTGACCACGGGACCGTCAAGTACCAGCGCCTTGATCCGCTGACGATGACCCGAGAGGTCGGCGGTCTGCAGGCAGATGGCGCCACCCATCGACCACCCAAAAAGCACCACGCCCTCGGCACCGTGTGCCACCGCGTAGTCGATTGCCGCCTCAACGTCACGCCACTCGGTCATCCCGAGTCCGTACCTGCCATCGGCTGCGTGCGGGGCTTCGCCGTCGTTCCGGTAGGAGGTCAACAAACTGGTCATGCCCAATGACCTGGCCAGACGCACCGCCCGCAGTCCTTCGGTCCGCTGCACTCCCCTGCCGTGGACCATGACCGCCCAATCCTTCGAGGCTTCCTCGGCGCGGATCAGCCAGGCCGGAGCTACTCCCCCGTCAACCGGGATGTCCACCTCTTCATCAGCGAAGCCAACCGCCGACGGCGACGGGAAGACCGCGCCGCTCCACCAGCCCCGCGTCGCGCTGGCCAGATGCCCGGAGTACACCGCCTCCACCTCGCGTTGCACAGTCCCTTCACGGGGAACGTAGGACAGGATCGCCCCAATCCGGGCATGTCCTGCTCCACCGTCGAAGTAGAGACTGTAGGTCCCTTCGACGGTGGTGTCATCATTCGCGGGGAGAATGACCTGCTGGCTACCCCCGGTGCCGATCACCGCCAGGATGTCGAGGTTTTCGTCCCTGACCCGGGCTGGGGTCACTACCTGACGCGCGAAATGCGCAGCGAGACCGGAGGTGCCGGCCGCAATTGTTGAGCCGACGGCACCACCAATCCCCACCCCGAGCATGGTCCATTTGACCCAGGGGGCGGTGGTGGACTGCTCCGGCCCCGTGGCGGAAAGTTTACGCATACCCCCATTCTTGCCTGTGGACCGGAGGATCGGCGGCACACGGGAGCGGGGTGTCGTGAGAGCTGCTGTCTCCATGCACTAGGGCGCCACGCGTTGGAGCACTAGTCTTGGCTCATGTCCGAGACGATAGTGGTACTAACCGAAGAAAGCCTCAACGACGGCGACGCGAAGAACCTGTTGACCCTGGTGGGTGAGGAACAGGCCACACTGCTGGTGTTGATCCCCGATGACCGGCATAAGAATGTGATGGCCGAGTTCTTCCATCACCTGAGCTTGCTAGAGTTCGCCGACGCGTTCCGCGAATTGTCCCAGGGGCAGCCATCGGCCCAGAAATCACGTGGGAGCGCAGAGGCGGCTCTCGAAGCGTCGCTGCG
Organism: Arthrobacter sp. TMT4-20; assembly: GCF_054510775.1. Taxonomy (NCBI): domain Bacteria; kingdom Bacillati; phylum Actinomycetota; class Actinomycetes; order Micrococcales; family Micrococcaceae; genus Arthrobacter; species Arthrobacter sp. TMT4-20. Next base: position 160,805 of record NZ_JBTNDW010000002.1, read on the forward strand.
GGTGGCCGAGGCCCACGGCCTTACCGCCCACGGGTTTATTGCCACCGGCAACGCTGTCGAGGCAATGGTCGACGCCGTCAGCCAGCATGGCGCACAGCAAGCGGTTGTCATCACCCGACCGCACGCCGTCGCCGATACCCTCCACACCGACTGGGCGAATCAGGCCCAGGACCGACTGGGAGTGCCTGTGCTGCACCTCTATTCCGGTTCGGGATTTATCGGCGGTTCTTAGGCGTTGAAGGAATTATGAGCACAACAGAACCCAGCGATGTCCCTGTCCAGAAGACCGACGACGAATGGCGCTCCGAGCTAACCAGTGAGGAGTACCGCGTCCTGCGTCAGGCTGGTACTGAGCGGCCTTATACCGGCGAGTACTACGACACCAACACCAAGGGTGTTTACCAGTGCCGCGCCTGCGGGCACGAACTCTTTACCAGCAACGAAAAATTTGATTCACATTGCGGTTGGCCATCCTTCTGGGCGCCCCTCGCCGAGAACACGGTCCGCTACCTGCACGATAATTCCATGGGGATGCAGCGCACCGAGGTCCGGTGTGCCAACTGCGACTCGCACCTCGGCCACCTGTTTGAGGGTGAGGGTTATGGCACCCCCACCGACCAGCGCTTCTGCATCAACTCGGTGTCCATGAAGCTGCTCGAACAGTCCTAGCAGAACCGCGGGGAGGTCCAGCATGTCTGGGCCTCCCCACCAGTGCAACCCAGTCAAAAATAAGAGTTGCTTATGCTCAAGGGTTTTTTGAGTAAGTAAACCTTTTCAGTTGCTACGCTCGCTTCCATGACTTCGACGACCATTGACACCAGCCTCGCCTCACCTGCCGGAGCCCCTGAGCGTTCACCCGCCTGGCATCAGCTCAAAGCCGCCGCTTCGGCCCTTCAACCGCTCCAGGTCAAGGACGGATCCGTCCCGGAAACCTCGAACCATGCGTTGGCGTCCGAACTGGTCGACGCTATTGTCGAGGCGATCAGGACCCTGGCTCCGTCTTTCCCCCACGACGCCGGCTACCTCACGGCCCTCGTGGAGGACTTCCAGACCTGGCAGTCCTCGGACTTCGGAGTGCCCGATTTCCTGAGCTCGTTGCTGCAGTTCCAACCGCAGGAGCATCGGGTCGACGGCCTCAGGCACCTGGTGGTGTTCCCCATGTACACGCAGAACGGCAGCACCAACCGGCTGGTCGAAGCAGTGCTCATTGAAGTGCTCTGGCCCGAGTTCATCGCCGAGCTCGAAGCCGGTGACTACTCCAACAAGCTCTTCGTCCCCATCCGCTTCCTCGACTTCACCGCCGGATACGACACCAACTCGGCAGTCCTCTTCCCGGAGACCGTCGCCGTCAGCACCACACCGCAGTTCACCTGGGGCGCCATTTTCGCCGACCGCGAGGCGGCACGCTTCCGCCGGGTGGTCACCGCCGCGGCGGAGATCACCAAGCTGGAACTGCCTGCCGAAGCCAGCGAGCTCGTGGGAGACCAACAGCTGGCCGAGCAGACCTTCGTCATGTGGGACCTCATCCATGACCGCACCCACATGCGCGGTGACCTCCCGTTTGACCCGTTCATGATCAAACAACGCATGCCTTACTTCCTGTACTCCCTGGAGGAACTCCGGTGCGACCTGACGGCGTTCCGCGAATCAGTGAAGATCGCCCTCGACGAATCTGCTCCCGACGAGACCCGCCGTCATGCACGACTGGTGCAGTACGCAGTCATCTTTGACCGGATCTTCCGCTTTTCCATCACCGGCAGCAGGGTTCGCAACTACGACGGTCTGGGCGGTCAACTCCTGTTCGCGTGGATGCACCAGCACCACGTGCTCCACTGGACCGACAGCCGCCTGAGCATCGACTGGGCGGAGGTTCCCGACGTCGTCATCGCCCTCGGCGAGAAAATTGAGCAGCTCTACTGGCGGTCCATTGACCGGCCGAAGACCGCCCACTGGCTTGCCGCCTACCAGCTGGTCACCGAAACCGTGACACCCCACCCGGCGTCGGTCTGGGCCAAGGGCCCGGACGCCCTCGAACTGACCGGACCACCTCGTGGATTGACCGATGCCGTCCTCGACGACGAATTCCCGCTGTCGATGTTCTTTGAGGCATTGGACCGCAAAATGAAACCGGTCATCGAGTCCACCGCCGGTATCACCGGGGCCGCTGAATGAGCAACGCGTTGCCAGCACTCGACGGACTGACGGTGGTGGTGGCCGGCGCCGCCGGCGCTTCGGGGATCGCGTGCGCCACCCTGCTCCGCCAGCAGGGTGCCGCGGTGGTAGCTGTCGGATCCCACGCCGGCCGGCTTGAGAAGGCGCTGGGCCAGCTCGACGACGTCGACCGCCGGGTCTGCGACCTGGCCGATGCCCAGGCTGTCACTGAGTTATGCCATGCGCTCACTGCCGACTATGAGTCACTGGACGGCCTGATTCATCTGGTGGGCGGCTGGCGCGGCGGCAACGGAATCACCGGGCAGACGGATGATGACTACGAGCTGCTCCACACCAGCGTGCTCACCACCTTGCGGAACACCACTCGTGCCTTCTACCCCCCACTCCTCGCATCGGCCAGGGGGCGGGTGGCCATCGTGTCCTCCACGGCCGTGGACAGCCCGACGGCGGCAGCCGCCTCCTATGCGGCTCTCAAGTCAGCCGCGGAAGCCTGGACCCGAGCGGTGGCCGACGGATTCCGGCGGGATCAGGACGCCGCCGGCGACAGCACCACCCCGGGCGCCGGTCAGACATCAGCTGCCACCATCCTCGTGGTGAAAGCCCTCGTCGACGACGCACTGCGGGCCGCGCATCCGGAACGCAGATTCCCCGGGTACACCCATGTCGATGATCTGGCCGCAGCAGTGGTTGGTCTATACGCCGCCGAGGCGCAATCGGTGAACGGCCAACGCATCATCCTGCCCAGTTAGGGCAAACGCTACTGCGCGGCGGCGTCCTCGCCGCCCCAGGCCTTCGCGTAAAACCGCGGGGAAAGTGAGCTCACCAGGTCCGCGTAATGACTGGGCTGCAGCGCCTGCGCTGAACCGGCCGGGACACGCGAGGCGAACGCTGAAACACCCAACCCTGCCGCCTGACCCGCCAGCGTCAGGCCGGCAGCTTCCAGGATCGTCGGGTACATGCTCAGCTGGTCCACGCGGGGGCGCGGGTCACTGTTACCGTCCTCGCCCGGCACCCAGATCCGGTTGAAGATGGTGCGGTTATTGTGGTCCGTCAATTCCGCCTGGAACGCATGGCCGCCACCTATTTGCTTCAGGTGGTCACCCATAATCACTACGGCAGTGTCCTCGAGATAACCCTGCTGCCTCATGTGGTCCACGAATCCGGCCACCTGCGTCATGGAACAGGAAAACGCGGCGGTTACCTCGCTCTGCGTATCCACGGTGCAGTAGTCATAAATGTGCACCGGCTCATGCGAATCCAGGGTCAGCATCGAGAGGTTAAATGGCTGACCAGTCCTCTCCGCCTCGGCGTGCAGTTCGTCGACCTCGTCTTTCGCATGGGCCAACAGGCGTTCATCGCTCAGACCCCAGTCACTGCGGAAGGCCTTCTCCGGCTCACCCGCGGCACGCCAGTCCGGCAGGTCCTTCACCTCGGAGTAGCCGTGCCCGCCCAGGAAGACGTCTTTCGCCGCGAACGAGGCATTGGCGCCGCCAAGAAACACGTTCGTATAGCCGTGCTCAGCAAGCACATCGCCCAGGCAAGTCACCCCTTCGAGGTACGTCTGGACGTTACCGCCGAGCGCGTTGTAGGCGCCGCCGCCCGAGGTGGAGCCGATACCCTTGAGCGGGATCCCGCACTGCGTCGCGGTGATCCCGGACATGGTCCAGCCGCCCCCCTCGTACTGCTTCAGATTCTCGACGCTTTGCCAGCCATCCGACGCCTTCGTGGCCGCCTTGAGCGGAGCGAAGACATCCTTCCCGAAGACCTGGTCGTCCGCGAGTGTGGCCTCCCCGGACTCGAGATAGATCAGTACCAGGTTGCGTTTGTCCGTGTCGTCGGTGATGGTCGGTTCCACATAGAAGTCGCCGACGTCGTACCCGGAGTTGGCCGCCTCAAGGTAGTCCCGAACGCCTACCGTGGCGGCAAAAGCGGTGGTCCCGCCGATGACGACTGCGGCCACCAAGGCGGCAGAAACGGCGCGCATGATCCACTGCACGCGAGGCGGCCGCCGAAGGTCGCCATCACGGCGGCGCTTACGGCGCCGGAAAAACAGCCAGAGCGCGATCCCCACCGTAACCAGCAGGGGCACCACAGCAATGCCTAGGATGCTGATCCAGACGATGGACCCGCCACCACCATCGGCTTCCACGGCGACAATGTTCAGGAACATCTGGTTGACCGAAATCTCGCCCCAGAAGAGGCGGATGATGACGGCAGCCATGAGGAGGGCGAGCCCCACTCCGATCAGAAGGTGGACCACAAGGTGTCCGACCACGACGCCGGCCCGGCGGGTCACCTGAACAATACGACCAAACATGGCACCCCCTGCCTTTCGGATGCCTGGATGTCCGATGACCATCCGTGTCACCAACCCATTCCCGGGCCCATAAAAGCGTAATACCGTTTCATGCCCCGTTCAACAGGCGTTCAGCTGGCGGTGGTGAATCGTTCACCCCAGCGCAACCTCGGGCCCGTTCCGGCGTCGGGAGAGGCGTCAGGGGAAAAGTCAGGGAAGAGTCAGGCTGAAACGCTGAGGATGACCCACCGCCTAGGTGATAATTGATAGGTGACTGAAACAATTGCGCCCCCTGCCTCCCTGCACAACCCCGATGTTCGCGGCTTCGCGTCCGACAATTACTCGGGAGTACATCCGGAAATCCTCGCGGCCTTGGCTGCCGCAAACGGCGGCCATCAAACGGCCTACGGCGAGGACGTCTACACGCACCGCCTGCAGGAACTGATGCAGGAGCACTTCGGCGCCGGCACCGAAGCGTTCCCGGTCTTCAACGGGACCGGAGCAAACGTCCTGAGCCTGCAGTCCCTGCTGCCACGGTGGGGCGCCGTGATCTGCGCTGAAACGGCCCACATCAACAAGGACGAGAACGGGGCGCCCGAACGCATTGCCGGAATCAAACTCCTCACCGTTCCCACCCCGGACGGCAAACTCACCCCGGAACTCATCGATCTGGAAGCCTGGGGCTGGGGCGACGAGCACCGGGCCCAGCCGCTGGCCGTCTCCATCACGCAAACCACCGAGTTGGGGACGCTCTACACGGTTGAAGAGATCAGGGCGATCGCGGACCACGTGCACGCCCGCGGCATGCATCTGCACCTGGACGGCGCACGGATCGCCAACGCCGCAGCGGCCCTCAACCTGCCGCTGCGCGCCTTCACGAGGGACGCGGGAGTCGACATCCTCTCCTTCGGCGGGACCAAGAACGGCCTGATCTTTGGTGAGTGCGTCGTGGTGCTGAACCCTGACGCGGCCACCGGCCTCACCTACCTGCGCAAAATGAACATGCAGCTCGCGTCCAAGATGCGCTTCATCTCGGCGCAGCTCATCGCCCTCCTTGAGGATGGGCTGTGGCTTCGTTCGGCAGCCCATTCCAACGCCATGGCGGCACGCCTGACCGCGCTGGTCCAGGAGATTCCCGGGGTGCAGCTCACCCAGCAGACCACCGCGAACGCAGTCTTCGCCGTCCTCCCCCGGGACGCCGCGGACCGGGTCCGTGAGCAGGTCAAGTTCTATGACTGGGACACCGCCACCGGGGAAGTGCGCTGGATGTGCTCCTTCGACACCACAGCCGACGACGTCGACGCCTTCGCCGAAGCGATCCGCCGGGAAACGGCCGCCAGCCCACACCAGATCGGGGCTCCCCGGACCTAGAACAATCTCGCCGGCCGCACCGGCGAGCCTGCCCGGCACGGGGGTCGGTGTGCCATAGCCTTCCTGAGTGAGCGCAATTGGCGATCTGACCCCCCTGCCCCGCGAGTTCCAGTCAGCCCTGACCGAACTCCGCCAGGCGAAGTGCCGCGGCGAGATTCGACTGGACGAAATTCCGGCGCCCTCACGGCTGGCACCCTTTGCTGTGGCCCTCGGCGCTGAAGTATTCCAGGCTGGCCCGCACCGGATGCCGGTGCACGGCCCGGCAATGGCCGCTTCCGCTGGCAGTGAGCCGGAAGAATTAGCCACCGGACGCTTCATCCTCCTGCATGACCCCAATGGGTCCGACCTGTGGGATGGCACTTTCCGGATTGTCACCTACATCAGGGCGCAACTCGAACCCGAGATGGGCAACGACTCCCTGCTGGGATCAGTCGCCTGGACGTGGCTGGTGGAAGCCCTCCAAAACCACGGCGCCGACTACGGCTCCGCTGGGGGAACAGCCACCCGGATCCTCTCCGAAAGCTACGGCACGCTGACCGACCGACCCGACAGTATCGATATTGAACTACGTGCGTCCTGGACCCCTGACTCGTCGATGGTGCGGAACCATCTGGAGGCCTGGGCGGATATGGTGTGCACCTTCGCCGGTCTACCACCGCTGCCCGACGGCGTCACCTCCCTGCCGAACCGTCGCCGAAACTAGCCCGCCGTGACCCAGCCGCACCCCGCCGTCGTGCTGGCTCACCACTCCGAACCGCGCGGCTAGACTGGATCATCATGACCTCGCAGATTTCGCAGCACCCTGACGATCGCACTCCAGGTGATGACGCACCGGTTGAGGACGTCATCGAACCGCTCCCCCTCCTCAACGAACCCAAAGACGGCGTCCCCCTGGTCATCAACACCCAGGCGGGTCTGGAACGTGCAGCCCGGACGCTGGCTCAGGGCACCGGCCCGGCCGGCGTCGACGCGGAGCGCGCATCCGGATTCCGGTACGGGCAACGCGCTTTCCTCGTGCAGATCCGGCGCGAAGGAGCCGGCACCTGGCTGATCGACCCCGAGCCATTCACCGACCTCCGCATCATTGATGAGGCACTTGAGGGAGTCGAATGGATCCTGCACGCGGCATCCCAGGATCTGCCCTGCCTGTCGGAACTTGGGATGTGGCCCGACCGGCTCTTCGACACCGAACTCGCTGCCCGCCTCGCGGGGATGCCCCGCGTGGGGCTGGCGGCGGTCATCGAGAGTCTCCTCGGATACACCCTTGCCAAGGAGCACTCAGCCGCTGACTGGTCGCGCCGCCCGCTGCCCGAACCGTGGCTTCGCTACGCCGCCCTCGACGTTGAGGTGCTGACCGAGCTACGCGGCGAACTTATTGCCCTGTTGACCCGCGACGGCAAACTCGACCTTGCCGAGCAGGAATTCGAGCACATCCGCAACACCCCACCCGCCGAGCCGCGCGTCGATCCGTGGCGCAGGACGTCGGGCCTGCACCAGATCCGCGACCGGCGCCAACTGGCAGTGGTTCGCCAGCTCTGGCTGGAACGCGAGGACCTCGCCAGGAACCGGGACATTGCCCCGGGCCGTCTGATCCCTGATTCGGCAATCCTGGCCGCGGCCAAGGCCATGCCGACAACAGTCCCGCAGCTTCTGGGCACCAGCGGCTTCCATGGCCGAGCGGCGTCACGGGAGGCGCCCAGGTGGTTGCGTTGCATCAGCGACGGACGGTCATCGGATGATCTCCCGGATCTCCAGGTGCCCACCAACGCGCCCCCACCGCCGCGGGTCTGGGCGGACAAGGATCCCGAGGCCGCTGCGCGCCTGGCGACTGCGCGCCCCCGGCTGGCAGCAATAGCGGAATCCTCAAATCTACCCATCGAGAACCTGCTGACTCCCGACTACCTGCGCCGGGTGGCCTGGCGTCCGCCGGCCGAGATCACGCTCGAGTCGATCAGCGCCGCCCTGGCCGAGCTTGGCGCGCGTCCGTGGCAGATCGAAAAAATAGCTGCGGTGCTCACGGTCGCGTTTCTGGACCCCGATCCGCTGCCCGAGAAAGCACCGAGGACCGCAGACTCAACCCGGTAGCCCCTCACTGTTCGACACTTCCGCCGGGCAATCCTTGCAGGCTAAGTTACTCACAAGTAACATAGGGTCGAATCACTATCTCGGATCGAATAAAGACTCAATGAGGAGCAATAGGTGAGCACCACTACAGTGCCAGCGCAGTCCGGCTCAGGCCGCCGGATCAAGGATGTCGTATTCGTCGACGGTGTCAGGACACCATTCGGCAAAGCCGGTGAGAAGGGCATCTATGCGGGCGTCCGTGCCGATGATCTGGTGGTGAAGTGCATTCGCGACCTGATGCGCCGCAACCCAACCCTGCCCCCTGAGCGAATCGACGACGTCGCCATCGCCGCCACCACCCAAACCGGTGACCAGGGCCTGACCATCGGTCGCACCGCTGCCCTGCTGGCGGGACTCCCCCGGTCCGTTCCCGGCTTCGCGATTGACCGGATGTGCGCCGGTGCGATGACAGCCGTGACGACGACCGCCTCGGGCATCGCTTTCGGTGCGTACGACGTGGTGATCGCCGGGGGCGTGGAGCACATGGGCAACCACCCAATGGGCGCGGACACCGACCCCAACCCGCGGTTCATGTCCGAACGGCTGGTTGACCCCGCGGCGCTGAACATGGGAAACACGGCAGAAAACCTGCATGATCGCTTCCCCGCCATCACCAAGGAACGAACCGACGCGTACGCAGTAGGCAGCCAGAAGAAGCTGGCCGCCGCCTATGCCAGCGGCCAGATCCAGCCCGATCTGGTGTCCGTCGCTTCCCGAAAGGAAGGGGCAGGCTGGACGCTCAATTCTGTCGACGAGCCACCCCGCCCCGAAACCACCACCGAGGACCTGGCTGCGCTTCGCACCCCGTTCCGTGCGCACGGTCGGGTCACTGCAGGAAACGCCGCCGGGTTGAACGACGGCGCCACCGCCGCGTTGCTCGCATCCTCGGATGCCGCCGCCGAGCTGGGCCTGCCCGCGAAGATGCGCCTGGTGGCGTACGCCTTCGCCGGCGTTGAGCCTGAGGTGATGGGCATTGGACCGGTTCCGGCGACCGAGAAGGCACTGCGGCAGGCGGGCCTGTCCATTGACGACATCGGCCTGTTTGAAATCAACGAGGCATTTGCCGTGCAGGTGCTTTCGTTCCTCGATCACTTCGGCATTGCCGACGACGACCCCCGCGTGAACCGCTATGGCGGCGCCATCGCCGTCGGGCACCCCCTGGCGTCCTCCGGAGTGCGGCTGATGCTGCAACTTGCCCGGCAGTTCGAGGAAGACCCAGCGGTGCGGTACGGCATGACCACCATGTGCATTGGCCTCGGCATGGGCGCCACAGTGATCTGGGAGAACCCCCACCACCCTGACTACTCGTCGAACACAGCAGAGGACGCAGCATGAGCTTTGACCGTTATGAAGAACTCGCAGCCCTGGTTCCGGACGAGGTAATCACCCACTCCTACGTGCAGGACATTGCCCTCCCCCAGGGCGCGGGAACCCTCGCGTTGATCACCCTGGACAACGGGTTGGACCACACCAAGCCGACCACCCTCGGCCCGAACACCCTGATCGAACTGGGTCGGGTACTTGAGGGCCTGAAACTCCGGGCCGCCGCCGGTGAGCTGGCCGCCGTCGGGATCACCGGCAAGCCCTATTTCCTGGTGGCGGGCGCTGACCTGTCGACGGTCAAGTCACTCAAGGCCGCACAGTACGGCGCCCTGATGGCCGAGCTCGGACACGAAGCCTACAACCTGCTGGGCAGTCTCGGCGTGCCCAGCTTCGCCTTCATCAACGGCGTGGCGCTCGGCGGCGGCCTGGAGGTTGCCCTTGCGGCCGATTACCGCACCATCTCCACCGGAGCCAACGGCATTGGCCTGCCGGAGGCATTTATTGGCCTGGTTCCGGGGTGGGGCGGGGTCTACCGGCTGCCACGCCTGATTGGTCCTGCTGCGGCGATAAAGGTCATGATCGAGAACCCCCTCAGCAACAACCGGATGCTCGACGGGCGTGCGGCCTATGGGCTAGGCATTGCCGATGTCCTGCTTGAGCCTGCCGATTTCCTTGAGCAGTCCCTCGCCTGGGCTGCGGGCGTCCTGAAGGACCCCTCGGCAGTTGCAGCAAGCCGGGCCAAACACGCCGCCTACACCGATGCCGACTGGGACGCGGCGGCCGCCGCCGGGCGGGCCTTCGTGGCCGCCAGGACCTCGAACGCCGCACCGGCGCCGGGGAAGGTGCTGGACCTCTTTGAGGCTGGGAAGACCCTGACCCGCGAAGAGTCGGCCGCCGCCGAGTGCGAGGCCCTGACCTACCTCATGCAGACTCCCGAGTTCCATGCGACCGTCTACGCGTTCCTGGATCTGGTGCAGAAGCGCGCCAAACGTCCGGCAGGCGCGCCCGACCGCAAGCTGGCTCGGAAGGTGACCAAGGTCGGCGTCGTCGGTGCTGGTCTGATGGCCGGGCAACTCGCCCTGCTGTTCGCCCGGCAGCTGAAGGTGCCGGTAGTCCTCACCGACATCGACCAGCAGCGCGTCGACAAGGGTGTGGCCTATGTCCACGCAGAAGTGGACAAGCTGCTGTCGAAGAAGCGGCTGTCCCCCGATGCGGCGAACCGGACCAAGGCCCTGGTCTCGGGTTCGGTCTCGAAGGAGGCGTTCGCTGACGCCGATTTTGTGATCGAAGCGGTCTTCGAAGAGATGGCGGTCAAGAAGACAGTGTTCGCCGAGGTTGAAGCGGTGGTCTCTGCCGAGTGTATTCTCGCGACCAATACCTCGTCACTGTCGGTCACAGAGATGGCAGCTGACCTCGCCCACCCGGAACGTGTGGTGGGTTTCCACTTCTTCAACCCGGTCGCTGCCATGCCATTGCTGGAAATCGTCAAAGCACCGCACACGGATGACGCCGTGCTGGCGACAGCTTTTGCGCTGGCCAAGGAGCTGAAAAAGTCGGCGGTGCTGGTGCAGGATGCTCCGGCGTTTGTGGTCAACCGCATCCTCGGCCGGATGTTTGGCGAGATCACTGCGGTCTTTGATGAGGGCACAGACGCGGCGACAGCTGACAATGCGCTGCGCCCTATGGGCCACCCGATGACGCCGTTCCGGCTGCTCGCGCTCGTGGGCCTGCCGGTCGGCCAGCACGTGCAGGAGTCGCTGAACACCGCGTTTGGTGACCGTTTCCATGTTTCTGCCAACCAGCAGAAACTCATTGACGCCGGAATCAAGGGTCTGTGGGTGAAGGGCGACGACGGCGCCGAGACCGTGCCCGAGTCGACCCTGGCCCTGATGACCCGGGGCGATTCGCCGTCGGACAGCGCGGAGGTGCTCCGCCGAACCCAGGATGCCCTCGCCGACGAGATTGGCCGGATGCTCGATGAGGGAGTTGTTGCCGCACCTGAGGACATTGACCTGTGCGTCATCCTGGGCGCTGGCTGGCCGTTCCACCAGGGCGGCATCACACCGTACCTGGATCGGGTGGGCGCGTCCGAGCGGGTCAATGGGAAGACCTTCCACTAGGCACTTCCCCGCCGCTCGTCGTCACCCAACGACACTGACGGCGCCCGCACCGGCCTTGGTGCGGGCGCCGTTCTGTGTCTGGCTCAAGTGGCCTAACTGGCACAACTGGCTCAACTGGCTCAACTGGCTCAACTGGCTCAACTGGCTCAAGATAGGTGACCCGGCTGACCTCCCGCGGTATGGCGAGCAACCCGGTCAGGTGGGGTCAATCTGGGCATCGGTGCCGGGAATGTTGACCACCGGCGTCCAGGTTCCTCACGACCCAGCCTGAAACCTGACCGCTGCTAGAGGACAGCCGCCCCGAACTGTAGCTGCGGGAGCTCCTCGAAGGCGGGCTTCGCGAACCAGTATCCCTGGAACAGGCCGATACCAGCCGCCTGCAGCGCGAGGTATTCCGCTTCGGTCTCGATGCCCTCCGCGAGGACAGTGATGCCGAGCTTGTCTGCCATGTCAACGATGCCAGCGACGACTGTCTGCCGCGCCGGGCTGGTATCGATTCCGCGGATCAGCAACATGTCGATCTTGATCAGGTCGGGTTGGAAATCGACCAGAAGACCCAGTCCCGCGTGTCCGGCACCGAAGTCGTCGATGGCGGTGGTGAACCCATGTTTGCGGTATTCGATGATGATGTTCGTGAGGTGCCCGGTGTCCGAGACCTCCTCGTTTTCAGTGAATTCGAACATGATTGACGACGGCGGAAAGCTCCACCGGGCGGCTGCCCGCAGCGTCGCGCGAAGGCATGCAGCCGGTTCGTAGACCGCGTTCTGCATGAAGTTGATCGAAAGTTTCAGATCCTCCCCCGCAGGGAACAACCGCGATGCCAGCTCAATGGCTTTGACACGGCAGTCCTGGTCAAAGCGATACTTCTGCTCGGGTGACACCTTGGACAGGATCTCGTAGGCGCCCTCCCCCGAGGTTCCCCTGACCAACGCCTCATAGCCCCAGACGCGACCGGCAACGGCGTCGTAGATCGGCTGGAAGGCCATGCTGAAGTCGAAGTCGAGCTCCGCTGCTGTGGTGCAACTGCCGCAGGCCATGGTCAGGGGGTCGACCTCGGGAAAATCCGGTCCAGTTCCTGAAGTTCAGTTTCGGACGGGGCCCAGCACACCGCCTCGGCATTCTGTTGAATCTGCTCCGGTTTGGTGGCTCCGGCGATCACTGACGCGACGGACGGCTGCGCGGCGAGCCAGGAGAAGGCCACCTGCAGTTCGGTCAGGTCGCGGGCCCGGGCGAACGCTCCGAAGTCGGCCAGCTGGTTCCAGTCAGCCCCTTCGAGCAGGTTCGTCCGGGAGTGGGTCAGCCGGCTACCGGCCGGAACCTTCGAGGCACTGTATTTGCCGGTCAGCAGACCGTTCGCCAGCGGGAAGAACGGCAGCACGCCAATCCCATAGGCTTCGGCTGCCGGAACCACCTCGGCCTCGATGCTGCGCTCCAGCAGGTTCCAGTGGTTTTGCGCGGATATGAAGGGCGTGTACCCGCCGAGCTGGGCAACAAACTCGGCTTCGGCGAGCTGCCAGCCTGCCCGGTTTGAATGGCCGATGTACCTGACCTTGCCGCTCTTGACCAGTGCGTCGAGGGCCGAAAGGGTCTCCTCGATGGGGGTCAGCGGGTCAGGTGCATGGAACTGGTAGAGATCAATAAAGTCCGTGCCCAGGCGCCGCAGTGATGCCTCGACCGCCTTCATGATGTAGCGCCGCGACCCCCTGGCGCCCCAGTCCGGGCCGTTGGCACCCTTGAGGTCCAGTCCAAACTTGGTGGCGACCAGCACGTCATCGCGGTTTTTGACCAAGGCTTTGCCGAGCATTTCCTCGCTCAGGCCAGGCGTCTTTCCATAGGAGTCCGCCACGTCGAAGAAGTTGATTCCCGCGTCGACAGCTGCGCCGATCACCGCGTTGGTGCCGCGCTGGGTTTCGGTTGGCGTTCCGGGGCGGCCCAGGTTGTTACATCCGAGTCCCACCACTGAAACGTTCAATCCGGAGTTGCCGAGCCTGCGATATTCAGTCATGGCTCTACGCTACAACACCGGTTACCCGAGGCATCTTTCGGCGCCCCGGGTAACACCCGGCGTCGACGAGGGGTCAGGCGAACCAGATACCGATTTCGCGCTGGGCCGACTCCGCCGAGTCCGAGCCGTGGACGAGGTTCTGCTGTACCTTCAGGCCCCAGTCGCGGCCGAGGTCGCCGCGGATGGTGCCGGGTGCGGCTGCCGTCGGCTCGGTGGCGCCGGCAAGGGACCGGAATCCCTCGATAACCCGCTCGCCCTCAAAAATCGCAGCCACGATGGGCCCGCTGAGCATGAACTCGACGAGTGGTTCGAAGAAGGGCTTCCCAACATGCTCGTTGTAGTGCTCTTCGAGCATCTCGCGGCTGGCCGAGACCAGCTTGAGGTCCACCAGGGTGTATCCCTTGGCTTCCACCCGGGACAGGATGGTCCCGGACAGTGCGCGGGACACGCCGTCGGGCTTGATCAGTACAAGAGTGCGTTCAGCGCTCACAGAAGTCCTCCAAAGTGTTGGGTATGGCCAGTGGAACTCTACTAAACTTATCCTGCGGGCTCTGACCCGTCCTCCGGGTTGGCCCGCTCCCACTCAGCCTGCTGGCGGTCCCGCTCGACGTTCTCGGCGTCGAGGCGGATGCCGGTACGAATCCCGTACAGCCAGGTCAGGGCGAACAGCACCCCAATCAGGAACATGGTGGGTTCGATGAACCCGGTCGCGATGATCACCAGCTGGAGAATCCAGCCGATGGCAATGCCGTAGGGCTTGGTGAGGAATGCGCATGCCCCGACCAACGCGATGGCCAATGCGATGCCCACCGAGAGGATCAGCACCGGTGAGATGGTGTCGCGCAACAGGCCGAATGCGGTGAGGGTCGCGAACAGCACCACCAGCGCCTCGAGGGTGAGGACCACCGAGGCGAAGGTGACTTTGATGGAACGCCGTTTCTTGGGCATTCCGGGTCGCCATTCGCGTTGCGCCTTGGTCATGCGACGCTTTCGATTCTGCTCCATCAGAGTCAGCCTCACTTGCCCAGCAGGGTGCGGGCTTCCCCCACCACCGTGATGGAACCGGTGATGAGGATGCCCCCTGCGAGGTCGTTGTTTTCTTCGGCCTTCATGACCGCCCATTCGAGGGCGTCATCGAGCCGCTCGGCGATGTGGACGTTTTCCTCGGCGAAACCAGCCGCCAACGCATCCTGCAGGAGCTCGGCCGCGGGAATGGCGCGGGGCGAGGTTGACTGGGTCAGGCAGATGTCCTCGAGGATGCCACCGAGTTCCTCATGCAGTTCGGCCAGGATGGCCCCCGCGTCCTTGTCCTGGAGCACACCGACCACCAGGATCAGCCGGCTGAAGTCGAAGGCTTCCTTGACCGCCGCTGCTGCTGCCTTGGCGCCGGCGGCATTGTGCGCGGCGTCGACAATGATGCTCGGTGCGGTCCGCACCACTTCGATCCGCCCCGGCGAGGTCACGGTCCGCAACCCTTCGCGGACCACCGCCGCATCAAGTTCACGGGTCCCGCCACCGATGAATGCCTCGACGGCGGCGACGGCGACGGCGGCGTTCTGCGCCTGGTGCGCCCCGTGCAGGGGCAGCAGCAGTTCCTCGTACCGGCCGGCGATCCCGTTGATGGACAGCACCTGGCCGCCGACGCCGATCGTCCGGGTTTCAACCCCGAACTCAACACCTTCGAAGCGGAACTCAACGCCGACTTCGCGGGCCTTTTCGAGGAGCACCTGGGCGGCCTCCTGGGGTTGGGCCGCACTGATCAGGAACCCGCCGGGCTTGATGATCCCCGACTTTTCCAGCGCAATGTCGTATTCGGTGTCGCCGAGGAGTTCCGTGTGGTCCAGGGAGATCGGCGTGACGACAGCAACCTGGCCGTCGCCCACGTTGGTGGCGTCGGTGATCCCGCCGAGGCCCACCTCGATGATCGCGACGTCGACCGGCTCGTCGGCGAAGACCGCGAACGCGAGAATGGTGATGCTCTCGAAGTAGGTCAGCCGGGGGTCGCCCGCCGCTTCCAGTTCGCCGTCGATGATTTCCAGGAACGGCCTGATCTCGTCCCAGATCCGCACGAAGGTTTCGTCGGAGACCGGTTCGCCGTCGATGCTGATGCGCTCGGTGACGCTGCTCAGATGTGGGCTCGTGTAGCGCCCGGTCCGCAGCTCATGCGCCCGCAGGATGCCCTCGACCATGCGTGCGGTCGAGGTTTTCCCGTTGGTTCCGGTCAGGTGGATGATCGGGAACGCCTTGTTGGGTTCGCCGAGGATTTCCATTGCCCTGATCATCGGGGCCATCCGCGGTTCCATTTTGTTCTCAGGTGCCCGGCTCAGCAGTTCCGCGTAGACACTTTCCACCGAAAACTTGTCGAACGCTGTAGGCGCCGGGCCGTTTGACTCCGAATCCATTGATTCTGAATCCCTTGGCTCTGAATCCCTTGGCTCTGGGTTCTGCTGGCTCATGAGTGCCTCTCTACTGTGACGGTAAACTCGCCGTCCGTTGGCGCAGCAGCGACAACGTGCAGTTCGTTGGTCAGCGTTTCCGCTTTGATGAGTGCCGCGTTCGATGTCAGGGCATCGACCAGGTCCGGTGCGACGCCAAGCGTGGTCACGATCCGGTCGCTGATGTGCAGGTCCGCGTCGCGGCGGGCCTGCTGGATGGCCCGGATCGCGTCTCGGGCCGCTCCTTCGGCGGCGAGTTCCCCGGTGACGACGGTATCGAGCACGAGGAAGCCGCCCCCGGGCAGCACCGTGACAGCCTTCCCAGAGTTGTCGCCGTCGTCGGCCACCACTGTTTCCAGGGTGTATTCGTGGGGTTCGAGCGCCAGCTCGCCGGCGGTCACTGCACCGGCTGCGGAGACCGTCCAGTCGCCGGCTTTGGCGGCCTTGATGGCGGCCTGGACATTCTTTCCCAGGCGCGGCCCGGCGGCCCGGGCGTTCACCACCAGTTTCTGCACAATCCCGAATTCTTCGGGTGATGCGTCGGCGGCGTCGAGGAGCCGGACCTGCTTGATGTTCAGCTCGTCGGCGATGATCCCCTGGTACTGACCAATCAGGTTGCCCGCCGACGGCGCCACGACGGTGAGGTGGGCCAGCGGCAACCTGACGCGCAGGTTGGCTGCCTTCCGGAGGCTCGACCCGGTGGAGCAGATTTGGCGGGTGCGTTCCATCCGTTCCACGAGGTCGGGTGCCTCCGGGAATGCCGACGCCTCCGGCCAGTCGGTCAGGTGCACCGAGCGCCCGCCGGTGAGCCCACGCCAGATTTCCTCGGTGACCAGGGGCAGCAGGGGCGCTGCGGCCCGGCAGACCGCTTCGAGGCAGGTGTAGAGCACATCGAAGGCGTCGGCGTCCTCATCGAAGAACCGCTGCCGGCTCCGGCGGACGTACCAGTTGGTCAGCGTGTCCAGGTAGCGGCGCAGCGTCTCGCAGGCGTCGCTGATGTTGAAGGCATCGAGCGACGCTGTCATATCCCGCACCAGGTTTCCGGTGTAGGCGAGGATGTAGCGGTCCACTGGTTCGGCGAGGCGATTGGCCCGTTCGGGGCTGACCGTTTTTGCCTCGTAGCCGGTGCCGCCGGCTGCCGCGTTGGTGTAGAGGCTGAAGAAGTGCCAGACATTCCAGAGCGGCAGGATGACCTGCCGGACGCCGTCGCGGATGCCCTGTTCGGTGACGATCAGGTTTCCGCCACGCAGCACCGGGGAGGACATGAGGAACCAGCGCATGGCGTCGGCGCCGTCCCGGTCGAGGACCTCGGTGACGTCCGGGTAGTTGCCCAGGCTCTTGGATGCCTTCTGGCCGTCGTCGCCCAGGACGATGCCGTGGCTGATCACGTTGCGGAACGCCGGCCGGTCGAACAGCGCCGTGGAGAGCACGTGCAGCATGTAGAACCAGCCGCGGGTCTGGCCGATGTATTCGACGATGAAGTCAGCAGGGTTGTGGGAGTCAAACCATTCCTGGTTTTCCATCGGGTAATGTACCTGGGCGAAGGGCATGGAACCGGAGTCAAACCAGACGTCCAGTACGTCCTCGACCCGGCGCATGGTGGACTGGCCCTCAGCTGGTGTGCGGGGGTCGTCGGGGTTGGGGCGGGTCAGCTCATCGATGAAGGGACGGTGGAGGTCCGGCTCCCCGGCCTTGTTCAGCGGCAACCGGCCGAAGTCCGCCTGGATCTCGGCGAGCGAGCCGTAGACGTCGGTCCGCGGGTAGGCGGGATCGTCGGACTGCCAGACCGGGATGGGGCTGCCCCAGTACCGGTTCCGGCTGATCGACCAGTCCCGGGCGTTGGCCAGCCACTTGCCGAACTGCCCGTCTTTCACGTTCTCGGGGATCCAGTTGATGCCCTGGTTCAGGTCCACCATCCGGTCCTTGATCTTGGTGACCTCCACAAACCAGGACGACACAGCCCGGTAGATCAGCGGGTTGCGGCACCGCCAGCAGTGCGGGTAGCTGTGCACGTAGCTGGCCTGACGGACCAGGCGTCCGCTGTCCTTCAGCACCCGGGTGATGGGTTTGTTCGCCTCGAAGACCTGCAGTCCGACGATGTCGGCGAGAGGCCCCTGCCCGTACATCGGGAGGAAGCGCGCACCTTCATCGACTGAAAGGATGACCTGGATGCCAGCCTCCTCGCAGATTTTCTGGTCCTCTTCACCGTAGGCGGGTGACTGGTGCACAATGCCGGTGCCGTCGGTGGTGGTGACGTAGTCGGCCACGAGGAACCGGAAGGCGTTGCGGTAACCGCCCTGTTCGGGGTCGGCCAGGTAGTCCCAGAGCGGTTCGTAGGCCAGGTCCGCGAGCTCGGCGCCCTGCAGGGTGCGCTCGGTGGCGGCTGTCGCCTCTTTCGCTGAGGCGTAGCCGAGGTCCTTGGCGTAGTTGCCCAACAGGTCAGCGGCGATGAGGAAGCGGCGGTCGTCGTCGGCCAGTGTTGGTCCGGCGGGAACCAGTGCATAGGCAATGTCGGGCCCGACGGCGAGAGCGGCGTTGGTGGGCAGGGTCCAGGGCGTGGTGGTCCAGGCGAGGGCCTGCACCCCGGCGAGCTCCTGCGACAGCTCGGTGGTGCCGGCCAGGATGGGGAAGGTCACGGTGACGGTCTGGTCCTGGCGGTCCTGGTAGACGTCGTCGTCCATCCGCAGCTCGTGGTTGGACAGCGGCGTCTCATCGTTCCAGCAGTAGGGCAGCACCCGGTAACCGTTGTAGGTGAGGCCTTTGTCGTACAGGTTCTTGAACGCCCAGATAACCGACTCCATGTAGTCGACGTTCAGCGTCTTGTAGTCGTTGTCGAAGTCCACCCAGCGGGCCTGGCGGGTGACATAGTCCTGCCACTCGCCGGCGTATTTCATCACTGAGGACCGGCAGGCGTCGTTGAATTTGTCGATGCCCATGGCTTCGATCTGCGCCTTGTCGCTCATGCCCAGCTGCTTCATCGCTTCCAGCTCGGCGGGCAGTCCGTGGGTGTCCCAGCCGAACCGGCGCTCCACACGGTGGCCGCGCTGGGTCTGGTAGCGGCCCACCAGGTCCTTGGCGTAGCCGGTCAGCAGGTGGCCGTAGTGGGGTAGCCCGTTGGCGAACGGGGGGCCGTCGTAGAAGACAAACTCATTTGAGCCGTTCTCACCGTCGGGAAGGTCTGCGCTGCGGGCGTCGATCGACGCCTGGAACGTGCCGTCTGCGTCCCAGTACTTGAGGATTCGTTCCTCGATCTCGGGGAACCGCGGGGACGCCGAAGAGGAGGAGGCAGCGCCAGCCGCGCTGTCATGGCTGGTGGCCTTGGGGTAGATCTGTGGCATGTTGTTCATCCTGTAGGCAAGGTGTGGTTCAGTTACCTGCGAGGACGCGTCCAACAATCGGGTCAGCCTGCAACCCGGGTGCCAAACCCGCGGTACCACCTCACTTGCCGCCAACGAGACATATCTTCTCGCGGCTGCCACTTCGTGACCGCTATGACGGGCTTACCCGTCCGGTTCTACTAGCCTGCAGCACGAAGGACGTACGACAGGGGTTCTTCCGGAAGCTCACCGGTGATGGCCGGGTCAAAGCTGTTGCACCTAGTCTAGCGGAAACTGACCGGCCCGCGCGGGGCGCCAATGGAGCTGGGACTACTGGCTCCGGATCACCTTGTGCGCTGCGGCCTGCGCCAGCGGGCGGACCACAATCTCGTCGAGGTTCACATGGTGGGGCACCGTCACCGCGTAGACGACGATATCCGCCACGTCCTCGCTGGTGAGTGGCTTTTCGACGCCGTCGTACACCTTTGAGGCGGCGTCTGCACTGCCCAGCCGGTTCAGGGAGAACTCCTCGGTGTGCACCATGCCGGGCAGCACCTCGACCACACGGACACCATGCTCGGCTTCCTCCAGCCGCAGCGCCCGGGTCATGGCACGCTGGGCAGCCTTCGCCGCGTTGTAGCCGGCGCCACCTTCGTAGGAGACCATTCCGGCCGTCGACGTCAGGTTCAGGACAGTGCCGCCATCCGCCTGGCCCCTCAGCATGGGGAGAAACGCGCGGGTCATCTTCATCGTGCCCACCACGTTCGCCTGGTACATCCAGTCCCAATCGGCAGTCTTCGCGTCGACCAGCCGGTCGGCGCCGCGGGCACCGCCGGCAATGTTGATCAGGGTGTCAGCACCACCTGCGTCGGCGACGGTGCCCAGAAGGCGCTCGACGTCGTCGTCCTCGGTGATATCGGTGGGCACCGCGATGGCCCCGGTCTCGGCGGCCAGCTCCGCCAGACGGTCGGCGCGACGGGCGACGGCGAAGACCCGCCACCCCTGGGCCGCGAGCAGGCGGACCGTGGCCTGCCCAATGCCGGTGCTGGCTCCGGTAACAACTGCTGCTCGCTGCGCTGGCGTGATCTGGGTGGAAGTCATGGATCCAACTTATCGTGAAACAATTGCCGGTATGGCTGAACACACTCCGGGCACAGACACGCCCGCAACAGTAAATGTCCCTGACAAACCGGTTCTTGAGGGTCTCGAGTCCCGGCTCGCCGCACAGTGGCGGGCGGATGGTACCTACACCTTCGACCCCGAGACGTCCCGGGCGGAGGTGTATTCGATTGACACTCCCCCACCCACGGCATCAGGTTCGCTGCACGTAGGCCACATGTTCTCGTACACCCAGACCGACGTCGTCGCCCGGTATCAGCGGATGCGCGGCAAGAACGTGTTCTACCCGATGGGGTGGGACGACAACGGTCTGCCCACTGAACGCCGCGTCCAGAACTACTATGGTGTGCGCTGCGACCCGTCGGTCGCCTACGACGCCGGCTACACCCCTCCCGCTGAGCCGCCCAAGAACCAGCGCGACTTCGACGCCGTCTCGCGCCGGAACTTCATTGAGCTGTGCGAGGAGCTCGCGGTCCAGGACGAACTGGTGTTTGAAAACCTGTTCAGCACCCTCGGCCTCTCGGTTGACTGGAACCTGACGTACCGCACCATCGACGACACGTCCCGTGCCGTCAGCCAGCGCGCGTTCCTGGAGAACCTCGCCGGCGGCGACGCGTACCTTGCCGAGGCTCCCACCCTCTGGGACGTCACGTTCCGCACGGCAGTGGCACAGGCCGAACTCGAAGACCGGGAACAGCCGGGCGCCTACCACCGGATCGCGTTCCACACCCCCGGCGGGGAGAAGATCTTCATCGAATCGACCCGCCCGGAACTTCTGCCCGCCTGCGTGGCGTTGGTGGCGAATCCCGACGACGAGCGGTACCAGCACCTGTTCGGCACCACTGTCACGTCGCCGCTGTTCGACGTTGAGGTTCAAATCAAGGCGCACCCGTTGGCGAAGCCCGACAAGGGCACCGGCATTGCCATGATCTGTACCTTCGGTGACCTCACCGACGTCATCTGGTGGCGTGAGCTGCAGCTGCCCACCCGCGCCATTGTGGGCCGCGACGGCCGGATCCGCTCGGAAACCCCCGAGTGGATCAGCACGGAGAAGGCACAGGAAAACTATTCGGCCATCGCCGGGAAGACCGTTTTCAGCGCCAAGGAAGGCGTCGTTGCCTTGCTGCGCGCCAGCGGGGAGCTGGAGGGCGAGCCGAAGAAGGTAGTCCACCCGGTCAACTTCTACGAGAAGGGCGACAAGCCGCTCGAGGTTGTCACCAGCCGCCAGTGGTACCTCCGCAACGGCGGCCGCGACGAAGCCAAGCGGGAGAAGCTCATCCAGCGCGGCCGGGAGATCGACTTCCACCCCGCGTTCATGCGGTCCCGGTACGAGAACTGGATCGAAGGACTCAACGGCGACTGGCTGGTCTCCCGGCAGCGTTTCTTCGGCGTCCCGATTCCGGTCTGGTACCGCCTCGACGCCGACGGGGAGCCTGACTACGAGGCTCCGATCGTGCCGACCTACGAGGCACTTCCCGTGGACCCGGCAGCCGAACCGGCTCCCGGCTTTGAGGAGAGCGCCCGCAACCAGCCGGGTGGTTTTGTCGGCGAGAACGACGTGTTGGACACGTGGGCGACGTCGTCGCTGACGCCCCAGATTGTGGGCGGCTGGCCGAAGAACCCCGACCTGTTCGCAAAGGTCTTTCCGTTCGATCTTCGGCCGCAGGGCCACGACATCATCAGGACCTGGCTGTTCTCGAGCGCCGTCCGCGCCGATTCGCTGCAGGATTCGGCACCGTGGCGCCATGCCGCCCTGTCCGGCTGGATCCTGGACCCGGACCGCAAGAAGATGTCCAAGTCCAAGGGCAACGTGGTGGTCCCCACCGACGTGCTCGAGGAATTCGGGGCCGACGCCGTCAGGTACTGGGCTGCCTCAGCCAAGCTGGGCGCCGACACGGCCTATGAGATTGCGCAGATGAAGATTGGGCGGCGGCTGGCCATCAAGCTGCTGAACGCGTCGAAGTTTGTGCTGAACCTTGGTGCCACCGAGCACACGGTCCTCACCGATGACACCTCGGTGGTCACGAACCAGCTGGATTTGTCCCTGCTGGCTCAGCTGGGACAGGTCATCGACGCGTCGACTGCCGCGTTCGAGAAGTATGACTACGCCAAGGCTCTGCAGCTCAGCGAGACGTTCTTCTGGTCCTTCACGGATGACTACGTGGAGCTCATCAAGGACCGCGCCTACGGTGCTGCCGGTGAGGCCGAGCAGGCGTCGGTACTGGCCACCCTCGCGACCACTCTCGATGCGATGCTGCGGATGTTCGCGCCGTTCCTGCCCTTCGCTACCGAGGAGGTCTGGAGCTGGTGGCGCAGTGGATCGGTGCACCGGACCGAATGGCCGACGTCGGGCCACCTCGCCGGAACCATCCGCACCGCCGATACCGGCGTGTTGGGCACAGTGGCGCTCGCCCTCGGCGGCATCCGCCGGTCGAAGTCCGAGGCGAAGGTGAAGCAGCGCACCGAGGTGCTCAGCGCCGTCGTCAACGGCTCTGCTGCGCAACTGCGCCAGCTCAACGCCGGCCTGAACGATCTGCTGGCGGCAGGCAATGTGCGCGAACTGCGCCTGGCCGAAGCCGAGGGTGAGCTGTCGGTGTTCGAGGTAGAACTGGCTCCCGTCGAAGCGGTCTAGCCTGCAGCTGACGCAATCCTGAAAGAGGGAGGCCCCGCAGACCGATTCGGTCTGCGGGGCCTCCCTCCCTTTTTCGGTTACTGCCAGCTAGTCGAAGGAAGGGCTCTCGGTGCGTGAACGTTTCAGTTCGAAGAATTCCGGGAATCCGGCGAGCATGACGGCGCCGTCGAAGATCCGTCCTGCGTCTTCGCCCCGGGGGATGCGGGTCAGTACGGGGCCGAAGAAGGCCGTGCCGTTGAACGCGACCACGGGGGTGCCGACTTCATCGCCCACCCGGTCAATTCCGTCCTGGTGCGAGGCGCGGAGCTGGGCGTCGTATTCCTCGCTGGTGGCGTAGTCCGCGAGTTCGGCGGGAAGTCCGACTTCCTCGAGGGATTCGCGGATCACTGCAGCGAAATCCTGGTTCTTTCCCTGGTGAATCCGGGTGCCCATTGCATCGTAGAGCTTCTTGATGTTGTCATCACCGTGGAGTTCAGCTGCGGCAACGATGACCCGGACGGGCCCGTAGGCCTGCTTCATGAAGTCCTGGTATTCCTGGGGAAGATCACGGCCGTCGTTGAGCACGGCCAGGCTCATGACATGCCAGTCGACCTTGATGCTGCGGACCTTCTCCACTTCCTCAATCCACCGGGAGGTGATCCAGGCGAAGGGGCAGGCGGGATCAAACCAGAAATCGGCCTTTTGGACATTGTCGGTGGGAACAATCGTTTCAGTCATATTCCCTACAACCCGGGTACCAACCGGCGTATTCCGGCCGGACGCCGAAATTTCCGGCGTTAGGCCGACTTGTTCCGGCGCTAGGCCGACTTGTTCCGGCGCTTCGCAACGACGTCGTGCGAGATCAGCGTGGGTTCCGCCTTCTTGGCGACCACATCTTCAGTGATGACAACTGTGGCAATGTCATCCCGGCTGGGCAGGTCGAACATCACGGGCTGAAGGACTTCCTCCATGATGGCGCGCAACCCGCGGGCCCCGGTTCCCCGTTCGAGCGCCTGATCGGCGATGGCCTCGAGAGCCTTCGGCTCAAAGGTGAGCTCGACGCCGTCGAGCATGAACATTTTCTGGAACTGCTTGATCAGGGCGTTCTTCGGTTCGGTCAGGATCTGCATCAACGACTTTTGGTCGAGGCTGGTCACCGTGGTGATGACCGGCAGACGTCCGATGAACTCGGGAATCAGGCCGAACTTGAGCAGGTCCTCGGGCATGACGTCGCCGTAGCTGGCTTCCTCACTCTTCAGTGAGGACAACGGGGCGCCGAAGCCGATCCCCTTGCGTCCCGCACGGGAGCCGATGATCTCTTCCAGGCCAGCAAATGCACCCGCAACGATGAACAGGACGTTGGTGGTATCGATCTGAATGAATTCCTGGTGCGGGTGCTTGCGGCCGCCCTGGGGCGGCACCGAGGCGACAGTACCCTCGAGGATCTTCAGCAATGCCTGCTGCACGCCTTCACCCGATACATCGCGGGTGATTGACGGGTTCTCGCTCTTGCGGGAGATCTTGTCGATTTCGTCGATGTAGATGATGCCCTGCTCGGCCTTCTTGACGTCGTAGTCAGCGGCCTGGATGAGCTTCAGGAGGATGTTCTCAACATCTTCCCCCACGTAGCCCGCCTCGGTGAGCGCCGTGGCGTCCGCGACGGCGAAGGGGACGTTCAGCCGGCGGGCCAGGGTCTGCGCGAGATAGGTCTTGCCGCAGCCGGTGGGGCCGATGAGGAGGATGTTCGACTTGGCGATCTCCACGTCCTCGGCAGGCACCGCGTCGGAGAGGTTTCCCGTGCTCCGCGGGGCATGCCCGGACTGGATCCGCTTGTAGTGGTTATAGACGGCGACGGCGAGGGACCGCTTGGCGGGTTCCTGACCGATCACGTATTCCTGCAGGAAATCGAAGATCTCGCGGGGCTTCGGAAGCTCGAAGGTGCCAAGGTCAGCTACCTCGGACAGCTCTTCCTCGATGATCTCGTTGCAGAGATCGATGCATTCATCGCAGATGTACACACCCGGGCCGGCAATTAGCTTCCGGACCTGCTTCTGGCTTTTCCCACAGAAAGAGCACTTAAGCAGATCTGTGCTCTCACCAATGCGAGCCATGTGTCAGTCCCCTTACGTGGATCTGTTGAAATCGACACCCGATATCCGAGCTGATGGAACCGGGCTACCTTCCACTCTAGGACAATTGGCGCGGCTATGAAGCACCAAAAGGCCCGTGGTGCGATTGTTTCGCACCACGGGCCTTGGTCCGGAGAAGAGTGCCTTACGGCTTGTTGATCTTCGGAGGGCTGATCTTGCGTGACGTCAGAACTTCGTCCACCAGGCCGTACGCCTTGGCGTCGGCGGCGGTGAGGATCTTGTCGCGTTCGATATCGATGTTGACCTGCTCGGCGCTCTTGCCACTGTGCAGGGCCAGCGTGTCCTCGAGCCAGGTGCGCATCCGCATCACTTCGTTGGCCTGGATTTCCAAGTCCGACGCCTGACCACCCTGGCCGCCGCCAAGGGCCGGCTGGTGGATCAGGACACGGGCGTTGGGAAGTGCAAGCCGCTTGCCGGGGGCCCCTGCCGCGAGCAGCACGGCTGCAGCGCTGGCAGCCTGGCCGAGGCAGACGGTCTGGATTTCAGGGCGGATGAACTGCATGGTGTCGTAAATTGCGGTCATGGCCGTGAACGATCCACCCGGCGAGTTGATGTAGAGCGTGATGTCGCGCTCTGGATCGGTCGACTCAAGCACCAGCAGCTGGGCCATCACGTCGTCGGCCGATGCATCGTCAACCTGCACGCCAAGGAAGATGATGCGGTCCTCGAAGAGCTTGGTGTACGGGTCCTGGCGCTTGAACCCGTAGGGGGTGCGCTCTTCGAACTGGGGAAGAACGTAGCGGTTGGACGGCATCTGCGGTGCGGCGCCGCCTGCTGCGGCTCCAAAATTGTGGTTCATGGTCTCTCCTGGGTGATCTCTGCTGTGGTGGGTGGGGCGCAGGCGCAGCGACTTAGTCGCGCTGCGTTCCGCCGCCGCCGGATACCGTGTTGGCGTGCGCAGCGATCTTGTCGAAGAAGCCGTATTCCAGGCCCTCCTGCGCAGTGAACCACTTGTCGCGGTCGTTGTCCTTGAGGATTTTCTCGACCGTCTGCCCGGTCTGCTCTGCCGTGAGTTCAGCCATCACGCGCTTCATGTGCAGGATCAGTTCGGCCTGGATCCGGATGTCCGACGCCGTTCCACCGATGCCGCCGGAGGGCTGGTGCATCAGTACCCGGGCGTGAGGGGTCGCATAGCGCTTGCCCTTGGTGCCCGAGGAGAGGAGGAACTGTCCCATCGACGCGGCAAGCCCGGTGGCGACGGTGACCACGTCGTTCGGGATGAACTGCATGGTGTCGTAAATGGCCATTCCCGCGGTAACCGACCCGCCGGGCGAGTTGATGTACAGGAAAATGTCTTTGTCCGGGTCTTCAGCTGACAGCAGCAGCAGCTGGGAGCAGATGGCGTTGGCGTTGTCATCCCTGACCTCTGAGCCGAGCCAGATGATGCGCTCTTTCAGGAGCCGGTTATAGATGTAGTCATCCCGGCCAGCGGGGTCTACGGTCGCCATGGTCGGGGTGGTGGGTTCGATTGCCATTGGAAGTTAGCCTCTCACTCTGGTTGGTCTACCGGGTGCCGGTAGCCGACCGTTTGTCTCTCATTGGACAGTAACTTGTTTGGGGGTCCGTTTGATCCCGCTGCGGAGGCTGTTCGCTGACGGCGCACCAGAGCGGGGGCTGCGGAACTTAACGGCCGAGGGCCGTCCTCCCGGGTGGGAAGACGGCCCTCATTCGTCAATGGTGGGGCTATGCCTTGCTGGACTCTTCGTCAGCTGCAGCCTCGGCCTTGGCTGGCTTTTTCGGAGCCGCCTTCTTCGCAGCGGGCTTCTTCTCCGCAGCTGGCTTCTTTTCAGCGGCTGGCTTCTTCTCAGCGGCAGGCTTCTTGGCTGCAGGAGCCTTCTTGGCTGCTGGGGCCTTCTTGGCCGGCTTCTTCTCAGCGGGCGCCTCGGATGAGTCGTCAGCTTCATCGCCGGGGCGAACGAAGTCGCTCAGGTCAACAACGGATCCGGAGCTGTCCGTGACGACTGCCAGTTCAAGGACCTTCGCCAGTGCCTTACGACGACGGACCTCTCCGACAATCATCGGAACCTGACCGCTCTGATCCAGCATCTGAGCGAACTGGTTCGGCTCCATGCCGTACTGGCCGGCGGTCGACACGATGTAATCGATCAGCTCCGGCTGGCTGACACCGATTTCTTCCTTCTCGGCGATCGCGTCGAGGATCATTTCGTTCCGGAACGCCTGCTCGGTGTTCTCGCGAATCTCGGTGCGGTGCTCTTCGGTGTCGTGACCCTCGGCGTTGGCATGGGCGTTTTCACCGGTGAAGTGCTGTTCCAGCTGATCCTCGATGAAGGCTGCTGGGACGGGGACCTCGATGAGCTCGATGAGCTTCTCAAGAACCAGGTCACGAGCTTCAACGCCCTGCTCGGTGACCTTCTCTTCGGCTGCGCGCTTGGTGAGGTCGGCGCGCAGTTCAGCGATGGTGTCGAATTCGCTGGCAAGCTGGGCGAAGTCGTCGTTGGCTTCGGGGAGTTCGCGCTCCTTGACGGCGCTGACCTCAACCTTGACCTGCGCCTTGTTGCCGGCGTTCTCGCCGTTGGCCAGCGTGGTCTCGAAGATGGCATCCTCGTCGGCGCTGAGTCCGGTGACGGCTTCGTCCATGCCCTCAAGCATGGTGCCGGAACCGATCTGGTAGGAAACGTCCTGCGCGGCGTCAACCTGCTCGCCGTCGACCGTTGCTACCAGGTTTACGGTGAGGAAGTCACCGTCGGCGGCGGGACGATCAACCGCGGTGAGGGTACCGAACCGGCCGCGCAGCTCGTCAAGAGCCTTGTCGACGTCGGCGTCGGATGCCTCTGCTGCTTCGACGGTCACTTCGAGACCCGAGTACTCGGGAAGGGTGATCTCCGGGCGGACATCCAGCTCGACGGTGAACAGGAGCTGTCCATCCTTGGCGGCGGGATCCGGCACTTCGGTGATCTCAACCTCTGGGCGGGTCAGGGGACGGATTCCCGTTTCCTGAACGGCGCTCTGGTAAAAGTCATTCAAACCATCGTTGATTGCGGTTTCGATGACGTAACCGCGACCTACCCGCTGGTCAATCAGCTGGTTGGGGACGCGTCCCTTGCGGAAGCCCGGAACCTGGACCTGGGCGGAGATGGTCTTGTAAGCCGCATCGATGTTTGGCTTGAGCTCCTCAAAAGGAACTTCAACATTGAGCTTCACTCGCGTGGGAGTGAGGTTTTCGACAGCGCTCTTCACGGCGTAGTACTCCTGAATGATTGAAGATGAATGACCACACGGCGCCCGTGGAATTACCGGAACGGCATCCGCGGCGATAATGCAGAGTCGGGGTGACAGGAGTTGAACCTGCGACTTCCTGCTCCCAAAGCAGGCGCTCTACCAAGCTGAGCTACACCCCGTAAGTGCAGCCATTAGTCTACGTAACTTTTGCTCCAGTTGCACATTTGGCTAAACGGCCTTGCCTGTGGTGTAGTTATAGGCGTTCCGACGGCCTGAGCCGCTAAAGTAGTTAGTAGCTTGCTCGGGTTTTTGGGGATGTAGCTTAGTGGTAAAGCCTCAGTCTTCCAAACTGATGATGCGGGTTCGATTCCCGTCATCCCCTCCAGAATGTGGGTAGATGTCCCCAGCCCAGTCCAATAAAAAAGCACCCCGCCAACCTGGCGCCGGGTGCTTTTTTCGTTTGACTACCGGGCTGCTAGGGCGCCTGGCAGCCGGGACACCAGAACAATTTCCGCGCCGCCATCTCGGCAACTGCCACCGGCGTTCCGCAACGGCGGCAGGGCAGACCTGCCCGCCCATAGACGTAATGTGCGTCCTCGCGTTTGACCCGGGACGACGACGAGGATCGATCGGCCGGCGACGTCGTAATAATCCGGCCAGCACGCACTCCGTCGCCCATGATCGCGGCGATGTCCTCCCACAGGACTGTGGCTTCCTCAACGCTGACCGATTTGCCGGGGCGCCACGGGTCCAGCTTTTGCCTGAACAGCGCCTCAGCCCGATAGATGTTGCCTACGCCCGCGATCACCGCCTGGTTCATCAGGAGCAGGCCCACCGGGCTGGCGCTCTTGCGCAGACCGGACGCGAACCGGGCGACGCCGTCGGGCGCATCCAGAGCGGCGCTGCCGAGCGGATCGGGGCCAAGGCGGGCGACGACGGCGTCGCGCTCCGGTTCGGTAATAACCTCACAGGCTGTCGGGCCGCGCAAATCGGCCCAGCCATAGTCGCTGACGAGGCGCAGACGGACGGCACCCACGGGAGCCGGCGGCCCGGCGTAGGTGGCGTCGGGGGTGCCGGCGACCTCCCGCTCCCCCACCTTGCGCGGCGCACCGATGCTGGACGCGCCCATGAACGACTTGTCGCCGCCGAAGCTCCAGGCACCGTAAAGCCCCAGGTGCACGCGTAGGAAAAGTGTGGGGGTGGGACTTTCGTCGAGTCCGTCGGCGAACTCGACGAAGAGTTGTTTTCCATGCGCGGCGGCTCGCACCAACACGCGTCCGTCCAGGCCCGCCGCGCCAGCAGCAAACCGACCCTGTGGGCTGGAGGCCGCGACCTGCTGCCCGCCGAACACTGAGGACAGCTGGGACGCCAGCCGGTGAATTGAATGGCCTTCGGGCATGGGACTACAGGTTGACGCTGCCGGTGGTCTCGTAGGCGGCGAGCTGCCCGATCCGCCGCACGTGGCGTTCGGCGTCGCTGAACGGCTCGGCGAGGAACGCGTCAATGATGAGTGTTGCTTCCTCGACCGTGTGCTGCCGTCCGCCGACTGCCACCACGTTGGCGTCATTGTGCTGGCGCGCCAGCTTTGCGGTGTCCAGGCTCCAGGCCAGCGCAGCGCGGACTCCCCGCACCTTGTTGGCAGCCATTTGTTCGCCGTTGCCGGATCCACCGAGCACAATGCCCAGCGCTTCGCGCCCCGCCTGCTGGTCAATGACGACGGCCTGCGCTGCGTTGATGCAGAACCCGGGGTAGTCATCCTCGGCGTCGTAGACCTGTGGTCCGTGGTCGATGACCTCGTACCCGGTTCCGCGCAGGTGCTCGATCAGATGGGCACTGAGCTCCATGCCGGCGTGGTCAGTGGCGATATGAACGCGCATGAAAGATCCGTTTCGATGAGATGGGTGTGTGCTGTCAAGGGTACTTGGTTGCCGGGTGTGCAGGTTGGTCGACGCTGATGAAAGAATGGCTGTGCTGCGTAAGCTGCATCACACCCGACGCCCGCCACCCGCAGGGCTTCCCATCATCTTTTTCGAAAGGCTCCACTTTGCCAGGCATGAATCTGACGCGCGAAGAGGCACGAGCTCGCGCTGACATTTTGACCGTCACCTCCTACGACATCAACCTTGACCTCACCCGTGGCGACACAGTCTTCGGGTCGCGGACTGTCGTGAAGTTCGAGGCCACCCAGGGTGCTTCAACGTTCATTGACGCCGTCACCAAGGAGGTGTCACGGGTGACCCTGAACGGCGTCGAGCTCGACCCGTCCGAGGTCTCTGATGGAATCCGCATCCAGCTGCCCCAGCTCGCGGCAGCCAATGAGCTGGTGATTGACGCTGACATGTTTTACATGAACACCGGCGAGGGTCTGCACCGCTTCGTCGACCCGGTCGACAACGAGGTGTACCTCTACACCCAGTTCGAGGTTCCGGACTCCCGGCGCGTGTTCCCCGTCTTTGAGCAGCCCGATCTCAAGGCCACCTTCAGCTTCACCGTGACGGCGCCGTCGCACTGGGATGTCATCTCCAACTCCCCCACGCCCGTCCCTGTCGACGCCGGTTCGGCCGACGACGGCGTCGCGACGTCCACCTGGTCCTTCGAGCCCACCGGTGTGCTGTCGTCCTACGTCACTGCCCTGATCGCCGGACCGTACCAGTCGGTGCGCAGCGAGCTCACCAGTTCGGACGGCCGTGTCATTCCCCTGGGTGTCTTTGCCCGGAAGTCTCTGATGCAGCACCTCGACGCCGAGAACGTGTTCGCGTTGACCCGGCAGGGGTTCGCCTTCTTCGAAGAGCAGTTCGGAACCCCGTACCCGTTCGCCAAGTACGACCAGCTCTTTGTCCCCGAGTTCAATGCGGGTGCCATGGAGAACGCCGGCGCCGTGACTTTCGTGGAAAGCTACGTTTTCAGGTCCCGGGTCACCGACGCCACCGTTGAGCGCCGGGCCATCACCATCCTGCATGAACTCGCGCACATGTGGTTCGGCGACCTGGTGACCATGCGGTGGTGGAACGACCTTTGGCTCAATGAATCCTTCGCCGAGTTCATGTCCACCCTCGCCGCCGCCGAAGCCACCGAGTTCAAGCAGTCATGGACCACGTTCGCCTCACTGGAGAAAGCCTGGGCCTACCGTCAGGACCAGCTCCCCTCCACCCACCCGATCGTCGCCGACATCAACGACCTCGAAGATGTGCAGGTGAACTTCGACGGCATCACCTATGCCAAGGGCGCCTCGGTGCTCAAGCAGCTGGTGGCCTGGGTGGGCCAGGACAAGTTCATGGAAGGCGTCAGGGAGTACTTCGGCAAGCACTCCTGGAAGAACACCGAACTGGTGGACCTGCTGTCCGAGTTGGAGAAAGCCAGCGGCCGTGACTTGAAGGAATGGTCGGCCCTGTGGCTGGAAACGGCTGGCGTCAACACCCTGCGGCCTGAACTCGAGGTCGACGACGACGGCGTGATCACCAGCTTTGCGGTCCTCCAGTCGGCTGTTGCCGACTACCCCACGATCCGCCCGCACCGACTGGCGATTGGCTGCTATTCCCTGGATGATGCCGGAAAGCTGCAGCGTATTGACCGGGTGGAACTCGACGTCGACGGCGAACGCACCGACGTGCCTGAACTGGTTGGCCGGGCCCGCCCCGACCTGGTGCTGCTCAACGACGATGATCTGGCCTACGCGAAAATCCGGCTCGACGAGGTGTCGTTGCGCACAGCAACGCGACACCTCAAGGACTTCAACGACTCGCTCCCCCGCACCCTGGTCTGGGCTTCAGCCTGGGACGCAGCCCGCGACGGTGAGACACCGGCCCGCAACTACGTGGAGCTGATCCTGCAGAACATCGGCGCCGAATCCGATTCGTCGGTGGTGCTGGTCCTGCTCCGTCAGCTCGCCACGACGCTCGCGTTCTATGTGAACCCCGTCGACCGGTCAGCGATGACTATCGCGGCCGCCGACAGCCTCTGGGAACTCGCCCAGCGGGCCGACGCCGGATCGGATTCACAGTTGCAGTTCATCAAGGCGTTCGCAGGACACGCGCAGACCGGACCCCATCTGGACACCATTGAAGCGATCTTCACCGGCTCCGAGGTGCCCGCGGGGTTGGAGATTGACGCCGACCTACGCTGGGAGTTGGTGACCTCACTCGTGGCTGGTGGCAGGTTCGCACAGCCGGACATCGACGCCGAGCTCGAGCGCGATGCCACCGCCACCGGTCAGCTGGCAGCCGCCCAGGCGAAGGCGGCCATCCCCACGCCGGAGGCGAAGGCCGAAGCGTGGCACAGCATCATTGAGCGGTCGGACATGCCCAACGCGGCCCAGCGGTCAGCGATTGCCGGGTTCATGCGCGTTCACGACCCAGCAGTCCTTGCTCCCTTCGTGGACAAGTACTTTGCTGCTGCCCCTGACGTCTGGGGCAGCAGGACTCACGAGATCGCTCAGCAAATCATCGTGGGGCTGTATCCATCGCGGTTAACCACCCAGGAGACGCTGGACAAATCTGCAGCCTTCCTGGCCGCGCTCGATGCCGAAAGCACCTCGTTGCGACGCCTGATCCTTGAGAGCCAGGACGGGATTGTGCGGGCTCTGAAAGCGCAGGCCGTCGACCGGTAAATCAGGCGGTTTGGGGTGTAGTTTATAACCCATGAACCTCTCCGAGCACCACTATCGGATAGCTGTCAGATGGACCGGGAATCGTGGCGAAGGCACCCGGTCCTACCGAGGCTACGGCCGGGACCACGAGGTGTCGGCTGTGGGTCCGCCGTTGCTGCTCGGCACGGCGGACCCCACCTTCCACGGAGACAAGGACAGGTGGAATCCTGAACAGTTGCTGCTCGCGGCACTGTCCCAATGCCACATGCTGTCCTATCTCCATATGGCGGTGAAAAACGGGGTGGTAGTGACCGCCTACGAGGATCCCGCCGTCGGCACCATGAGGTTGAATGGCAACGGCAGCGGCGAGTTCATCAGTGTCACCCTGAAGCCTCGGGTGACCATCACCGATCCCCTGCTGAAATACACCGCGCAGGCCATCCACCGTGATGCCGCCGCGTCCTGTTTTATCGCGCGGTCGGTTAACTTTCCGGTCAATCACGAACCGGTGGTAGTGGTGGTGGAAGAGGCCCCGCAGGACGCCTAGGAAGCGTCGTCGGTCCGGCGCGGATGGAGCCGTTCCTCCGCGCCGGGATCAGACCCGATTTTCCGCTCGCTGCTTCGGGTGGCCCTCTCGGCCTGCGCCAATCCAGCGCCGCCCGGCGGGCCCGACGTCGTCCCCCGCGGCACCCATGCCCAAATTGAGTGTTTGGCCGACAATCCGCCGGGAGAGAAATCCGCTGCCGCCGGGGATCAGGATGCATCTCGGCTCGACCTACGGCGCTAGCCTAGGACCAGACACCCTTTCCGCCGCTGGCGGGGAGAACCCTGCGCTTGTGAAGGAAACGGTCACGCCCCCATGCAGTCGCCCACCCAGATTGGTTTAGGAGACCAGCTACTCCACGCCGCCATCATCCTGGTGGCTGGGCTGGTGTTATGGCTGGTGGTCCGCTTCATCATCAACCGGATGGTGCGGCGGGTGCGCAGCGGGTCCGACCTGTTCAAGAAACCGCATCTCAAATGGGCGCAGCCCGTCCTTCGTACCCTCGACCACAAACGGCGGGTGCAACGAACCGAGACCATCGGAGCACTGCTGCGCAGCGTTTCGGGCCTCACCATCGCGATCATTGCCATCATGATGGCCCTGCAGGCGCTCGGCGTGGATATTGGTCCCATTCTCGCGAGCGTCGGAATCGTGGGTATCGCCATTGGCTTTGGTGCCCGCGAAATCATCAGGGATGCGTTCCTCGGGTTTTTCATCACCCTCGAGGATCAGTACGGAATCGGCGACACCATCGAGGTCGGCGACACCGTCGGAGTGGTGCAGTCGGTAGGTCTGCGGATTACGCGTCTGATCGATGACAACGGGGCCATCTGGTACCTCCGCAACGGGGACATCATGAAAGTGGGCAACCGTTCACAGGGCGACTACGTGGCGCCAGTAGCTGCCGATGCCGCACCCGTTGCCCCGGTACCCGGCGCCGAACCTACAGGAGAGAAATCATGACAAACCCCGGAAACGCCGAAGGCATCCCCATCCCGTCCCGATTCGGGGAGCCGCTCGCCAGGCTCACACCGGTGGGTCCGCGATTCGACCAGCCAGCCTATACCGACAACTTCTACGAAGCAGTCGGAGGGCATCCGGTCTTCGTGAAACTGGTCGATATCTTCTACGCCGGCATCGCCGATGACGAGTTGCTGCGCCCGATGTACCCCGAGGAGGATCTCGGACCGGCCAAGGAACGCCTGCTGATGTTCCTTGAACAGTACTGGGGCGGTCCCAAGACGTACGGGGAGCAGCGAGGGCATCCGCGACTCCGGATGCGGCACATGCCGTTCGCCGTGTCACCCCAGGCCCGGGATCACTGGTTGACGCACATGCGCGCTGCCGTCGACGCCCTGGACCTCGCACCTCTCCATGAGGCGACGCTGTGGGATTACCTTGAGCGGGCTGCCCATTCGATGGTCAACTCAGCGGACGACCGCTAGGACCCGTTCATATCACGGTAGGGATCCGCGACAGCACATGGCCTCGCGAGGTGCTGATCCGGGTCCACCGCCCGTTGGTCAGGACCAGTGGACGCTCTTCCCCGGCGAGGAAACCCAGGGCGAAGGCCCCGAAGGCTGCACCCGCTGGCACCTCGACTGCCAGATCTTCGATGCTGCGACCCCAGATCGCTCCCCTGGCACTGTTGACGATCAGGGCACCCGGATTGTTCGGGACGGTCTCCGCGACTTCGCGGATACCGTTTCTGGCTGCAGTCTCGACAAGCTCGGCGCTCAGGTCGCCGCGCGGCTCCCACCCGGAGCGTGGGGGCAGCACCCCGGTCCAGCTCTCGGTGACCGTGGTCGGGGGAACCTGCAGGACGACGTCGTCGTCGGCCATCCGGGCGAGCCGGTCCGACACCGAGGCCAAAGCAACAGTGGTGTCCACGTTCGCCGGGGCTGCCAGCGGCATGGTCCGCAAACCAAGAACGGTGGGGATCGCCTCGCCGAGGATGCGCGGCCGGAGAATGCAGATGTAGGCGGCGAGGACAGTTCCCGTCGCCTGCAACCGGACGGCGCCGTCTTCGGCTGCCCTGGCCCGGGCGATGAACGTCCGCAGGTCGGCGACCACCAGAGGGTCGGTGAAGATCAGCTCGGTTGATTCCGGCGGTGACACCATCGGTCAGCCGTCCTGTCGGCGCCGGAAGGCCACCGGGTCGCCGAGCCAGCGCTCCAGGGCGGCGCGCTGGGCCTCGTTGAGTTTCGCGGGCCGGCCGGTGGTCCGGTTGACGAGGATCATGGTGGAAGCCGCCAGAGCGTAACTGATAGAGCCGTCCGGCTCCGCGATCTGGTAGCCCAGATCAAAGCTTGAGCCGCCGATGCCGGTCACCCAGATGCTGATCTCCAGCGGGCTGGGGCGGTAGTTCAGCGGCGCCGAGTATTCGATCTCGTGCCGTGCAACGAGCGTGAAGTGGTCCGGGCCGATCAGGTCAAGCAGGGTATCGGACGGTTCGGCGCCGCCCTGGCCCGGGTCCGAGAGTGGCAGGTGAATGAACTGGACGCGCGCGTCTTCAAGGTACTGCAAGAACCGCACGTTATTGACGTGTCCGTAGGAGTCTTCGTCGCCGAAGCGTAGCTGAATAGGGAAGCGCTGGATCCGGGGCATGCTCCCATCCTCTCAAACGTAACCCGGCCCGGCTAAACGCTTCACCACTGGTGTTGAGGGGCGGACGCGTGTGCAACTAAGGTCAGAAGTACTTTCGACGTCGTTCCCGCGACGGACCTACCCCACGCATCACCGCACTACAAGGAGAATTTACCTATGGCTGTCGAGTCCACTGTCGATCCAACCCAAACGCTGGTCGACCTGCTTGATCTGAGCAGCGCGGATGGAGCGCAGACCGACGAGGAGATCTTCGTGGGTACCTCGGTGCAACAGGCAGGGCGGCGGATTTTCGGTGGTCAGGTGTTGGCTCAGGCACTGATCGCGGCGATTCGCACCGTCGAGCCGACCCGGGAAGTCCACTCCATGCACGCCTACTTTTTGAGGGCGGGAGATGCGCTTGAACCGATCACCTTCGGGGTGCAGCGTCTGCGTGATGGCCGGTCCTTCTCGGCCCGGCGGGCGCACGCGTACCAGAATGGGGTCCCCATCCTGTCGATGATCGCCTCCTTCCAGCAGCCCGACGACGGTCTGTCCCACCAGGAGCGGATGCCTGAGGGAGTACCCGATCCTGAGTCGCTCCCCAGCACCGCCGACCTGCTCGGCGACATGGACCACCCGTTGGCACGCGCATGGTCATTTGACCGGCCGTTCGACATTCGGCATGTGGATGGTGCGCTCTATGTACAGCACGACAGCGACCGGGTGGCACGCAATGCGGTCTGGATGAAAACCTTTGCTCCGATGCCGGCAGATCAGGGACTGCACCGGGCGGCCCTTGCCTACGCCAGCGACTACACGCTGCTCGAATCAATCCTCCGCCAGCACGGCCTGAGCTGGATCACCCCCGGCATGAGTGTCGCCAGCCTGGATCACGCCATGTGGTGGCACCGTCCGGTGAAGGTGGATGAGTGGTTGCTTTATGTTCAGCAGTCCCCCAGCGCTTCGGGGGCACGTGGCCTCTCGACCGGGCAGATCTTCAACCGTGCCGGCGAGCTGGTGGCAACCGTTGCCCAGGAGGGCATGGTCCGCGTTCCCTGATGCCCCCACCTGGATCGAGTCAACCGAAATAACCGGAAAATCGCCGCAAACGCGTCCTTGGTGTTTTTCGATGAAAAGAAGGAGCGCCCCGACCGTTAGTGGCCGGGGCGCTCCCTTTTCAACGAGTTAGCTGTTAGTCGCGGGTCAGGCGGCGGTGCGTGACGCGGTGAGGCTTTGCGGCGTCGGCGCCGAGCCGTTCCACCTTGTTCTCCTCGTAGGACTCGAAGTTACCCTCGAACCAGTACCACTTGTCCGGGTTCTCCTCGGTGCCCTCGTAGGCGAGGATGTGGGTCACGACCCGGTCGAGGAACCACCGGTCGTGCGATACCACCACGGCGCAGCCGGGGAATTCCAGCAGTGCGTTTTCCAGGCTGGACAGCGTTTCGACGTCGAGGTCGTTAGTCGGTTCGTCAAGGAGGAGAAGGTTTCCACCCTGTTTGAGCGTCAGGGCCAGGTTCAGCCGGTTACGCTCACCGCCGGAGAGGACACCGGCACGCTTCTGCTGATCGGGGCCCTTGAAGCCGAAGGCCGATACGTAGGCCCGTGAAGGCATTTCGACCTGTCCCACCTGGATGAAATCGTGTCCGTTGGAGACAACCTCCCAGAGGGTCTTCTCTGGGTCGATGCCACCACGGGACTGGTCGACGTAGGAGATTTTCACCGAATCACCGATGGTCAGCTTTCCGCCGTCGATTGGTTCCAGGCCCACGATGGTCTTGAACAGCGTGGTCTTACCGACGCCGTTGGGGCCGATGACGCCGACGATGCCGTTGCGGGGCAGCGAGAAGGACAGTCCGTCGATCAGGATGCGATCGTCGTAGCCCTTGCGCAGGTCAGTTGCTTCAATGACCTGGTTACCCAGGCGTGGGCCCGGCGGGATCTGGATGTCTTCGAAGTCGAGCTTCTTGGTGCGCTCCGCTTCTGACGCCATCTCCTCGTACCTGGCGAGCCTGGCCTTCGACTTGGTCTGGCGGCCCTTGGCGTTGGAGCGAACCCATTCGAGTTCCTCGGTGAGGCGCTTGGACTGCTTGGCATCCTTTTTGCCCTGCACCTCGAGGCGGGCACGCTTCTTTTCCAGGTAGGTGGAGTAGTTGCCCTCGTAGGGGTACAGGTGGCCGCGGTCGACCTCGGCGATCCACTGTGCAACGTGGTCGAGGAAGTACCGGTCGTGGGTCACGGCCAGGACAGCTCCGGCGTAGCTCTTGAGGTGCTGCTCGAGCCACAGCACACTTTCAGCGTCGAGGTGGTTGGTGGGCTCATCGAGGAGCAGCAGGTCGGGCTTCTGCAGAAGCAGCTTGCACAACGCAACCCGGCGTCGTTCGCCACCAGAAAGGATTGTGACATCGGTTTCCGGGGGCGGGCAGCGCAGCGCGTCCATGGCCTGTTCCAGCTGGGAATCGAGGTCCCAGGCGTCAGCCGCGTCGATGGCTTCCTGCAGTTTCCCCATCTCTTCAAGCAGGGTGTCGAAGTCGGCGTCCGGGTTGGCCATCTCTTCGGAGATCTCGTTGAATCGCTGGATCTTGCCGTAGATCTCACCGACACCTTCCTGCACGTTGCCCAGAACGGTCTTTTCCTCGTTCAGGGGCGGCTCCTGCAGCAGGATGCCCACTGAGTAGCCAGCGCTGAGCTTCGCTTCGCCGTTCGAAGGGGTGTCCAGGCCTGCCATGATCTTCAGGATGGTGGACTTGCCCGAGCCGTTGGGGCCCACGACGCCAATCTTCGCGCCGGGGTAGAAGGACATGCTGACGTCGTCGAGGATTACTTTGTCGCCGACAGCCTTGCGTGCCTTGGTCATTGTGTAGATAAATTCCGCCATGCTCCAAGGCTAGTCGGTGCAACCAACTATCTCCCATTTGTGTGCGGTAGCTCCCGTTGCCTGACAGGAGCGTTCCCCTTCAGAGGGGCGGCGCCACCGAGTTCTAGAAGGGTGCATCACTGAGTTGACGTCCTGCTTCCGGTGAACTGGTGCCACCGGAAGACGCGTCATCGGCGTCGTCGGCGTCAGCGGCGTGCCCGGCGTCGGCGCCAGCGGTCTGCCCGTCAGCCTGCCGCCTGTCAGCCTGCCCGTCGGGGTGCTCTGCGCCGTCGTCGTCGGAGCGCTCCGGGTAGCCGCCCGACGCGTCCATGATCTCCCCGGTGGCCTGGTCGACCCGTGGATAATCCACGTCGGAGTCCTGCACATCCGATGGATCACCCGCCGTCGACGTTTCCCCTCCGGTGCGATCGGCGCTGGTGCGGTGGAAGTGGGCGGTCCCCCACATCAGGTCATGCCCGACCGTTTCAGCGTCGATATCTACCGAGGTACCGGTTCTCCCGTCCTCCCGGATCCACGGCCGGACCCGAAGCCGCCCGCTCACCACCACCTTGTCGCCCTTCTTGATGCTCACTCCGGCGTTGGTGGCCAATTGCCTGAACATCGACACGGCGTACCATTAGACCGGGCATAATAAGCGCATGACGACGAGCGCGATTTACCTTAGGATCTCAGCAGACAAGGGCAAGGCTACCGGCGAAACAGGGCTAGCAGTAGACCGGCAGGACGCCGAGATCCGCAAGATGCTAGACCGCAAAGGCTGGAAGGCTGGGAAGGTCTATACGGACAATGACCTGACCGCTTCCGGTGCGAAACGCCGCCCAGCTTACGAGCAGATGATTAGCGACTTCCGCACAGGAGAAATTCAAGCTATTTCCGCTTGGGATCTCGACCGGCTATGGAGAGTGCCGACCGAGTTCGAAGCTCTCCTACAGCTTGTGACCGATCAAGGCCTCATGCTCGCAACGGTAGGCGGTGATGCTGACCTCTCTACAGACAACGGAATCCTCTACGCACGAATCAAAGTAGCTGTAGCAGCCGACGAACTACGCAAGCGTGCAGCGCGTCAAAGAGCTAAGTTCGCTCAGGACCGAGAGCAGGGCAAGAACCACTGGAGAGGGCGCAGACCGTTTGGGCTGGAACTGGATGGGAGTCTCAATGAGCGGGAAGCGGAAGCGCTCCAGACGGTAGCCGGGATGATCCTTGAGGGCGCGACGCTGAACAAGTGTGTCCGGTGGCTCAATGATGAAGGCGTGACTACTACTTTCGGCGGTCCGTGGTCTCGCAGTCCCCTCAAGCGCACCATCATGCTTCCCCGCCTTATCGGGAAGATGGAACGCAATCCTCTGAGCAAAGCTGACATAGCGAAGATCAAGGAAGAGAACGAGAAGTTGAAGAAGGAAGGGAAGCCAATCCCTCCGACTCCGGAACCGGAACTAGTCGAGGGAAATTGGGAGCCAATTCTTGAAGACAGCACATGGATTGCTGTACGCGGGATTCTGACCAATCCAGCGGGCTTGCGCAAGAGCCAGACCAAGCACACAGAGAAGGATTATCTCCTGTCCGGTGTCGCTACCTGCGCGAAGTGTGGCAAGAAGGCGTATGGCACCATGCTCAAACGAGCCAAGGGCAATCGAGTGACCGCATACGCCTACCGGTGCGCTGATATCGCCGGACACTTCAGCAAGACTATGGACCGGACCGATAAGTACGTCTACGAGTCCACCATGGCAATGCTCATGCTTCCCGGTGCGCAGGGCGCCTATGCCTCTGTGCAGACCGTCAATGATCTTCAGTCACTCAGGGAAGCACGCGCGGCTGAATTGACCTATTGGGAGGACTGGCGAAAGGAAGCAGCACGTGAGAGATTCCCGACCGATGACTACCGCCTACCGCGTGAAGCTCATGAGGGACGGTTAGCCAGGATTAACGGAGAGCTTCTGAGCATTGAGCGGCTGGAGGTTATCGGCATTGACGATACGGGAGCGCTATTGGAGAACTGGGACAGCATCAGTCTTGAAAGGAAGAGGAGTATTCTCCGGACTGTCTGGAAGGATATCCAGATTAGGAGCACAGGTAGGGGCGTGAGGTTCAGTGAGGACCACATCAAACTGATTCCGTCCGCTCAGACACAGGCCGCACTGGATAGAGCCACTACTCCGGTAACTGAGCCGGTTCGCCGTGAAGACCTGAACTTCAGAGAGAGGGTTTCTTGATAGCGGCTCTGCCGTGATAGGATGCAGGTTGCACTAAGCGCTCCGATGATCGGGGCGCTTTCTGCGTTAAGGGGCGACTTAGATAGTCTATAGAAGAGTTGACGATAACCCTTGGGAAATGGTATGTTGCAACCTAGCATTTTTGATGTGCTATACTGATTACACGAGCACATTCGTCAAGCAACAAACCCAGAAAGCATTTCGATATGGATAGACACGCGCCCAAAAAGCCTCTTACTAAAGCCAAGATCAGCCTTGCGGCTACCCGCCGACGCATCAAGAGCACTGAAATTGCCCTGCAGGACCTCGTGATGAAAGAACGCAAGCTCCTCAAGGAAATTGCAGTTATGACTGACGAGCAGCTACCGGTCTAAGAAGACAAAAAAGACCCCCGGCAGAATTCCATGTCAACACCGGGGGTCTGAATAA
The DNA here is from genome assembly GCF_054510775.1 of Arthrobacter sp. TMT4-20. Lineage (NCBI taxonomy): Bacteria > Bacillati > Actinomycetota > Actinomycetes > Micrococcales > Micrococcaceae > Arthrobacter > Arthrobacter sp. TMT4-20. Next base: position 202,260 of record NZ_JBTNDW010000002.1, read on the forward strand.
ATAGCGTTACCAAGGACCAAAAGATCACTAAGTACTCACTTGCTTATAGGTCCATTATACAGCACCAAAAAACAACAAGTGAAGCGCCAACGGGCGAAACCGCGACGTTAGGAGTCCTAAGGGACAGATCAACTTACACAATCGAAAGCAACGACATGTCCACACTCCCCGACCTCTGGGACCAATTTACCGTCCCAGTCCTCTCCACTGACGAAGAACCCAAAGTCCGGCTCAAGTCAGTGACCGATATGCTCAAGACCTCAGAAATCGACTGGATTGTCGACGGGCATATTCACCGCTCAGGATTGACGCAGCTATACGGAGCGTCTTACACCGGCAAAACTCTCGTGGTGCTAGACCTAATCATGAGTTGGTGCGCAGGACTGACCACTTGGCAAGGCCTCCCCCTCTGTAACAACGGCGAACCTCAGCAGGCCGTCTATGTCGCAGCCGAAGGCGGCGCAGCTCTGTCCGTGCATGTAGACGCATGGCTCAAATATCATCAAGAAGTGGACCGATCCCTGCTGGACGGGTTGGTGTTCCTCGACGGCGGCGAGGGTGACCACGTCTTCCTCGGCATCGGTAAAGAACAGCCGAACCTTGAGGACTCCTGGACTCGCCTCAGCGCTGAGATGAATCAACTGGAAGTCACTCCGTCAATCATGGTCTTTGACACTCAAATTGACCTAGCACCGGGCATCGACGAAAACTCCAATACGGACATGGTGGGTATCCTCCGGAGAATCAAACGCCTCGGCGATTCCTCAGGCTTCATGGCCATTGTCGTGCACCACACTGGACACGACGGCAACAAGGCCCGCGGAGCATCCGGCATGATGGGCAAGTGCGACGCTCAAGCCAAGCTCGTGCGAATCGGCGAAGGCAAGGCCAGTCTTGAATGGATGAAAGTCAAAGGCCGCGCACGCCCTCAGGAAACATTCTCCTACCAGATCACCGGACAGAAGCTCCTGCCTGAACTTGATTCCGAAGGTGCCGTGTGCGCTCCGCTTTCCAAACAACAAGCCAGTATCGCCCAGCATCAAAGCAAGTGCCCGAGCAGTGCGTTGCTCCAAGGCATCAAGGATTTGCTAACACGGGATTCTGCCACCTCGCGTAGAGCGATTGCCGAGTCGATGGGCATTAACAAAGACTCCACCCCCCTCAAGGATGCTCTCCTTTGGATGGAAAACTCCAACCTCATCGAAAAGACCGGAGCAGGTCGTAGCTCCGGATATACATTGGCGGCGCTGAGCATGGTTCCGGACACAACTAACTGACTGCCAGTCAAATAACCTTCAACACTTCCTAATCGCCTGCCCAGACGAATGCAGAAAATACAGACAATTGGCTAAAAAGCCCGGAAACACAGGGAACTAGAGCTGCTAACTGTCTGGTAATCGTCTGCCGGATGAAAAAACGCAATTGTCTGTATTGTCTGGGGGGCCGTAGGCCCCAGACAATCACATAGGGCCGACGAGTAGGAGCCAATCAGAAAGACCAAAATGGAACAAGCAACCTTCAGAGAACTCGCTGGGGACATCCACATCTTTTCAGCAGAAGCATCAACCTTTATCCGACGATGGTTCAAACCTTCCGACAAAATTTGCATTGTCGGAAGGGACGGACGTAAGACTATTTCCCAGTCACTCGGAGCGTGGGAAGCCGCCTCCCTGACCGACCAGCAGATTCGTGATGATCTCGTCTTCTCTGGTGGCTCATGGAACGTCTACGTGGCGGTAGCTCCCATCATCGATGACGTGACCACCTACCGACGCGGAACCGAGAAAAACGTGGCCTACCTTCCCGGCGTGTGGGCTGATGTCGATGTGAAGCAGGGAAGCTTCGATTCCCAACGGGAAATCCTGGACTTCCTTAACGATTTGGAATGCAAACCAACAATGATTGTGGGTTCCGGTTCGGGGGGCGTGCACGCCTACTGGAAGCTGAAACTCGCAGAACGCGGCACCAAAGAACTCTTGTCCCGCTGGTGGAGCTACCTCGACCAATCCGCCGGCGACCGGCAGATCGACAAGCTGATTGACACAGCACGAATTCTCAGGCTCCCAGGCACGGTGCACTTCCCCAAGACAGGCGGCCCACTGGGCGCTGTAAGGCTTCTAAGCGAAGGACCGGAGTCGTACACCGTTGCTCAGTTGGAAGCCGCCTCAGAGGCCGCCTACAGGCTCAAGCAGGAGTCACGCCGAGTGCTGCGGAGCCGTGAGAAGGAAGCTCCCGCCTTCGAAACGCTCAACCAGTGGACAGCGGCTGTGCACCTGTCACAGCTTGAGAGCGAAATCAACGAACGCATGCCATGGAGCACGATTCTTGAGCCGTACGGATGGAGATTACGTCGCACACTATCCGACGGCTCGTTGGAGTGGAGTCGACCAGGCAGCGGTGACCGGAGCGCCGTCACAGACTATGAAGGCTCCCCCGTCATGAGTCTACTCAGCACATCCCACGACACGGGACTGTTCGACTTGCTCGATTCCGAAATCCCACTGACCAAATACCGAGTGCTCCTCAGGCTCCACTTTGCAGACAATCATGAAGCACTTCTCAAAAACTACCTATCAATCAAGGAACCAAAATGACGGAAAAGATCGACTACTGGGACGGCGAGTCCACCTTCTTCATCGAAGACCCCAAAACCGGGACGGTACACATACTTCGGGAAAGCGGGTGCTCGGTGGAGATAGCCGAGCGCAAATGGCAAGAGGACAGGGACCTACTGGAAGAAAGAAGGCGAGCTACTCACCCCATAGTCCGGGCAGCCCGAGACACAATGCTCCGTTTGCACTGGATCCGTCTCGACGCTCGCATCTACTGGATCCGTCTAGCCGCTCGCAGAACCTGGTTCAGTCGGGCCACAGGTGACGGTGCCGCGAACGGTTGCTAGGGCACTGGTTCCAAGTGCTAGTTCCTAAGGGCCTACTTCCAAGGCTGAACTTGACGAGGGGGTATGTTGTGATGATTTTGCAGCTATTTCGTCAAAGAGGCTGGGGCCATAGGTGCCGAAGACGTCCCTAGATGTTTTGAAAAATACTGCGGCATCCCTATCCAGCACTCCCCTGTCCAGAAGTACAGGACGCGCTAAAAGTTCTTGTAACTTTCCCTGAACGGCTACCACTAAAACTTTTTGTAAATTGAGGATCAGGCAAGAATCGTCCTGCGAATCGGGGCAGTCGCAAGGTCTGTTCACGCTGGACGCCAAACAATGCTAAGAATTCTTGTAACACAAACCGTCAGATGCGTCTGTCACGACAGTGCCCTTGCGACTGTGTAGCCAGCCGACTTCGTGAGGCTGTGGCGTGCCCGGTCATACCGGCGGGTGGTGCGTGGGTCAGCGTGACCCATGCTGTCCTGTAGATCATGCAGAGCGGTTCCTGAGTCCAGAGCGATAGTGGCGAACGCGTGACGCAAACTGTGAGGGCTGATCTCCCCCTCAATTCCCGCCTTGCGTGCCAGCCGTTGCACCGTGCGGAACGCCTCAGAGGATGCCCACGGCTTGCCGGTGGCCGTGGTGAACAGCGGCAGGCCTACGCTTGCCGCAGTCACCAGCTCCCGCCCCGTGGTGTCGAGATAGGCATTGAGAGCTTCCACAGCCGGTGCCGGAACGGCAACCTTGGCCTGTGTACCGCCCTTGCGTTGGATGCTCAGCGTCCGGTGTCCGGTGTCGTGCCCATAATCCGTGGTGCTGGCGCTCAGCGCCTCGCTGAGCCTGATCCCGGTGAACAGCAACAGACTCACCAGCGCACGGGACCGGGGACTATCAGCCTGGGCAGCGCTCAACAAAGCGCGCGCCTGATCCTTGCTCAGCCCTTGGGTACTGGAGTGGTCAGCGTCCACCTTGGGACGTTCCACCAGCTCCGCCGGGTTAGCCGTGACCAGCTCAGCGGATACCGCGTAGCGGTAGAAGCTCGACACGGCCGCTAGCTTTTGCGCAACGGTGGCCGGTTTCCCGGTCAGCGCGTGACGGTAGCCGTCCACATGCACCCGCCGAACGCTCAGTAGGTCCACCTGGTAACTGTCCAGCCACGCACAGTAACTCTCCATGATCCGTGCGTAGGCACGAAGCGTGTGGGGTGATCCTCGCTGCGCCAGCTTCCACGCCGCGATAGTCGGCGCATGCCGTGACGCGTTCCCAACGGGTCCAGTGGTCAAGTTCTCAAGTTCCATACACACATGATAACCGACATTATCATGGGTAACTTCCGGAAGCTCCTCGCTAATTTTCCCCGGAAGTTCTCTGAGATACCCGACATGGCCTGAGTCTGCAGATGCTCGAGGTTTAGGCGATCGATTATGGGGTCACTTGCGAACGACGCTCTCAAATCGAAGGGACATGATAAATCCGAACGTAGACAAAAAGATGTCCTCCTATTCAGCCTCCTTCCTAATCCGCCCTCGATTCCCACCCAAGGACCCGGGTGAGCCGATCTTTGCTGCCGCGCCCGAACGCTACAAGCAAGAACCTTGCCCCGTCGGCATCCCACAAATTCACCCCTCACGTGTTTTGGAGTCAATATTCAGTAATCTGCGTCTGTAGGCTGGCACAACTGGCTTGATCCTTTTCAAGCTGAATGAAAGGGGCGTTCGTTCTTGACTACTTTTGATGAAGCCGTCCAGCTGTTCGGAGTTGAGGCTTCAGCGAAACTCCGCGGTCCAGGCCAGCGTGAAGCACTAATTCGGACGCCGATCGATGCCTTTTTGCGCCGATGCGGCGATGTGCTGGGATTGTCTGTTCAACCGCACGATGAGGTGAGCGAGGCCGAAGGAACGGTGCGCCCGGACTACGCCATTGACGTAGGCGGTGCCATAACCGGATACGTCGAGGTCAAGGCTCCAAGCGTTCCTGTAAATCCTGAGCTGTATGGGAGATCGAGTCATAATCACAAGCAATGGCAAAAACTTCGCGAACTCCCGAACCTGATCTACACGAACGGAATCGAGTGGAGGCTGTGGCAGAACGGAGAGCCGGTTGGCCCACCTGTCCACATGCAAGGACCCTCTGACCTAGCGATGGCGCGTTCGAATCTGAAGCCGGGCCCAGGATTCGAGCGGCTAATCACTGAATTTCTTCGTTGGAAGCCTGCCGACATCAACAGCGTTAATCGACTTGTGGAAACGATCGCCCCGCTGACTCGGCTCCTTAAGGAACAGGTCCAAGACAGGATTACTCAAGAACGAAAGCTCAAGAAAACCAACGCTTCGACTGAAAGTCTCGTCTTTTTGGGTCTGAGAGCAGACTGGCGACGTATGTTGTTTCCGGGTGCCACCGATGACCAGTTCAGCGATGGGTACGCCCAAACTGTCACCTTCGCTTTGCTGCTTGCCCAAGCTGAGGGTGTGAATCTTGATCGTGGGGACCTCCACCAAATCGGGGCTAAGTTGCGTGGCTCGCATTCATTGATGGGTCGCACTCTTCAACTTCTCACTGACCAACTTGACAGTGGATTTCTTAGCGGACTCGACTTGCTAATTAGGGTTATTGGCTCGGTAAATTGGAACAGGGTCGAGTCGGGACGTGGCGACGTCTATCTTCACCTTTACGAGCACTTCCTCCAAATTTACGATGTGGACAGCAGAAAGAAAACCGGTTCGTATTACACCCCGGTCGAAGTCGTAACAGAGATGGTGCGCCTGACCGAAGAGGTACTACACCTACACCTTGGTCGCTCTCGTGGCTTTCGGGATCCGCGAGTCCATACAGTTGACCCAGCGATGGGCACCGGCACATTTCCTCTGGCCATAATGAAGCGTGTGGCCGAGCAAGCCGCCGCTGAGTATGGGGACGGAGCCGCTCCAGAAGGCCTAGCCAATCTCATGGAGCGACTTTATGGTTTTGAATTACAGTCAGGTCCATTTTCAGTAGCTGAACTTCGAATCTCAGGATTGATGAAGGAGTTCGGGGCCAAGCTTCCCGACAAAGGACTTCAACTGTTCGTCGCGAACACCCTTTCTGATCCAAAGTCAGTCCAGCCCGACCTGTCCAGCACCCTCCAGGTCATCGCTGAACAGTCGTACCGGGCAAACCAGATCAAGCGGGAGACAAACGTCCAAGTCATAATTGGCAATCCACCGTACAGAGAACGCGCAGCGGGAATGGGCGACTGGGTCGAATCTGGTGGCGGCGCGAAGGAATACCCGGCGATTATGCAGGATTTCAAGGAGAAGGGCAAAGGCAGCACCGAGTTCAACCTAAAAAATCTTTACATATATTTCTGGCGATGGGCTTTCTGGAAGAGTTGGGAATCCACCCAAGAACTGGAGGAAGTTGAAGGTGATTCCGGAGTCGTCAGCTTCATTACCGCGCAAGGATACTTAACAGGTGATGGATTCGCAGGGATGCGACGTTACATCCGAAAAAAGGCGCGCCTTGGTTGGATCATCAATCTCACCCCCGAAGGCAAGAGACCGCCGCAAAAAAACGCCATATTCTCAATCGAGACCCCGGTCGGCATCGGAATTTATCTAAGGGACCGGGACACAGACGAAGCCGTTCCTGCTGACATAAAATACATAGAGCTTTCGGGCACACGCGACGAGAAATTTCAAAAACTAGCCGAACTTTCATTAACATCGGATGGGTGGCAATCAGCCAGGACGGGTTGGACAGCACCTTTCACTGCGCAAGCTAATAGCCTCTGGGACGACTACCCGTCCATGAGTGACTTATTTCCCTGGTACAGCACCGGTGCCGCTATGAATCGCACATGGGTCTACGCGCCCACCCGTGAGGTTTTAGAGAATCGATGGCGTGAGCTGACGCTTGAGGGAAACCCCGAGCGTAAGCAGGACCTCCTAAAGAAGTCCCGCGACAGTAACCTCAACAAGGTCAAGAAGCCACTTCCAAAAGTCAGGTCGGAGATCGATGTGATGATGCCGTTGAAGGCAGAGTTCACGACGGCCAGTCCCGCAATCGAACGAGTAGCATATCGTTCATTTGATCGGCAGTGGGTGATCGCCGACTATCGTGTTCTCGATATGCCCCGCCCCGACCTATGGGCTGCTAGGCAACCGGGCCAAATATTCATTAGCGAGCAACATTCACAAGCGTTTAGTGGGGGTCCGGGACTAAGCTTTTCGTCGTTAATACCTGACGTGGACCATTTCAATCTTCGAGGCGGAAGAACTTTACCTTTGTTGCATCCCAATGGCGAGTTCAACGTCACGAAAGGGCTACTTCAATCGCTTTCCGGTGTCCTAGGCATGCAGATCACCGGAGATGACCTGCTTGACTACGTTGCCGGTGTATCGGGACATCCCGGGTTTACGGCTCACTTCGCAACGGAACTACGAACCCCTGGAATACGCATCCCGCTGACTTCTGATCCTGCGCTGTGGCTTCGAGCCGTCGATCTAGGACACCGAGTTGTGGATCTCCACACCTACGGCGGTAGATCTGGCAACGGCGGCACAAGCTTGATTAGGGAAACTGGCGACCCCGAATACAAGGTTACAGTCAGCGAAATGCCTGACGGATTTCGGTATGACTCATCGGCTCAAATTCTCTATGTGGGCGAATCAGGCGAATGGCACGGTGTCAGCCCTGCTATCGCTGAATATAGTGTCGGTCAGAAAAACATTGTTTCCATGTGGTTCAAGTACCGCGTTAAAAAGCCGATCACCCGCGGGGGGACTGAACTCGACGGTATAGTTCAAGAACATTGGCCAGCCGAGTGGTCTCGGGAGCTAAGCGAATTGCTAATTGTTTTGGGTCGACTCGTAAAAATGGAACCCGATCAACAACAACTGCTTGACTGCGTGATGGCAGGCGACCTACTTCCGAAAGACAAACTCACTGCGGAGGGTGTGGAATGGCCAGATCAAAAATATCGCCCCCAGTTCCCCATGACGGAGCCAGATCATGAACAAGTGTTCTAATCAAAAAGTTTGATTGAATCTCTATCCACCACCCAATACGTATAGCAAATTCAATTGCAGTCTAATTAGCCACATTAATTGATAGATCACTAACAGGGGAATACTTGAATCACCCACAACATCAATTACCTACACAACCGGCCCTTACAAGGAGAGCCTCTCTCGGTCGATCGAATATCAAGCGATCCAGCTGAAGTTGGCGCTGCCCCCGACCTGAATGAGAAACATCCGCTCCATCACGAAGTAGCCATACTGGAAGCACGTCGCGCCATTGTCCCGGGTCGACGTAGCTGTGCGCTACGGGTCTGAAACGTCAAACAATCGGGTACTACGCGTCATGGGTTCGAAGAGGCATCGGGTGGATCACCACCAGCGGTGACGGCACTGTCCGTTCTGACATTCCCAGCGGGCTATATTCCGTTCAAGCTGGCCAGTCTTCGGGTGGATCTGCTCCATCATGTCCAAACAGCAGCCTGCGAAGACCGTGTTCGGCATCGTTTCCTGGACATCCGGGAGGTATTCTCCGTAAGCGATCTTCCACGCCTCAGTCCGGCACTTCGGACAAAGGGGCAGCTTCGGCCGTCGTGGCCTACGAGCGAGACTAATCATGACGACACGGTACTGTCCTGGTGCGATACCTGCACAGCCTGGTAGTAGCTAAAGGTTTTTGTAAGCCGAACTTGTCGTTTCTGCGCTCTGCGTAGATGTTCCGCGGGAGACCGAAGCGCCGGAAGACCGACAGGTCACCGAATAGTGTTCTTTTCAAGACCCTCCGGCTGGACCCCCAAGAGACGCAGGAGCGGTCATTTATACCGTCTATGAACGCGCGTTAGAGCCGCGACACGCCGAGGCCGAGGCACCAAAAACTTTTTGGGGCTGTGCACAACTAGTCCACAGCCCTGTGCACAGAGTAGCTAAATCCCCGGTAACTCAAGGGACCGACACGCGCGCGGACTCAGATTTCTGTGGAGGAGCTGTGGATGAATGGTCGAATACTTACAAGCTTGTCATTTACCCCGATGGGCCGACCGGCGCAACCGGTAGACTTGTGAGTGCAGACAAAAAGGCCTCAGACAGACACAGGGTCCTCTGAGAGCTAGACATGAAATTTTAGGTACGAAATATCTTCCAAGGGATATAGAAATACCTTACCAGTGGATCGAGCCGCTGCTACACAATGTGACAGCGTTTCCATCCGGCGAGTTTCAGTTGACTGTCTGTTTAGGAAAAAAAGATGGTTAAGAACGCAAGACAGACAAGTAGCAAGGCGGCAACAGCAGCAAGCAAGGTTCTGAGGGATGGGCGCACAAGCGCTGCCTCCAAGACCGCAGCGGCAAGTGCGCTCTCCCAGAAGGGCAAGAAGTGAACCGGGACCTGGATCAGCCGCTTGACGGTGAGGAACAGTTCTACTGGGGCCGCAAGGGCAACACTCAGCCCTACACGCTGACCTATCACGCCGCTAGCGGCACATGGAAGAGCGATCTGTAACATCTAGGTGCACCACAGAAGGCCTCACCCTCCGGGGTGGGGCCTTCTCTGTGTAACGTGTCGGTATGCCTCAGGAACTCCTCATAGCCCTCATAGCCGCAGGTGCAGCCCTTGCCGGTACCTTGCTTGGTTCTTTCCTCACGCGGACCACCGAACACAAGCAGTGGATTCGTAACGAAAAAAAGGAAGCCTATTGGCGATTCATCGAAGTACACAGTGATATGAAGCTAGACGACACCCTGCCTTCACTCTCGCGGGTTAGATTGGTTGGTTCTGGCGCGGTCTATAGTCTCGCTAGCGACGTGAGTAACCAAGTCCAAGACGTACACCGACGAATAACGAAGGAAGACGCAAAATTTGAAGACCTAGAGCATGAAACTCAAGAAGGGCGCAAGGCCGTCAACGCCTTGGTTCACGCCATGAAGCGCGACCTGAAGCTTTAGCCCTTGAAACGCTTTAGTAAGACTATCTACCAGTTGGTTTGGCCGTCAGCCCAGGAACTGGTGTTCCGATCGAATCGGCGCTCGGTCGAGCACATGCGGAAACTAGCGTAGGCCAGGCCGCTGACTGCGACCCCTGACTTGACGTCGGTGGCCACATAGCCTCGGACTGTGATGTTGTCGCTCATCGAATTCCCCTTCAGCAAAGGTGTGCGCTGGCGGGTGTGCCAGCAGACACTATTTCACCGGTACCGGGGTGCGGGCGGGGGCTGTGGCAACGCTATGTGGACAGGCTGAGGGAAGGGTCTCAGGTGGAGGGAAAGTCATCAACACGCTGGACCGGTTGCGGTCGGCCGCAACTCCGCGGGCCGCCTCTGTTCCGGGGCTGGGGTCTTGCCTGCGGGCCGCCTCTGTTCCGGGGCCAGCGTCTTGCCTGCTGGTCGGCCCGGTAATGCTGTGGTGCCCCCGGCGCGATTCGAACGCGCGACCAACGGATTAGAAGGCCGTTGCTCTATCCACTGAGCTACGGGGGCGACTTTTCTAGGTTACTACGCCGCCCAGCATCGTCGTGACGTTGGGCGCCCCGGTTCTACGTCAGCATCTGGACATGCGTGGCTGACATGCAGGGCATTTCCGTCCACGGATGGCCGGGTTGCTCGCCGGGGTCCGTGTTGGTCACCGGAACGGATGGTGGTTCGCTACGCCCCGAAGGTCACCTTGAGTTCGAGGTGGTGCTGGCCTGCGATGTCCTGTGAATAGACCGCCTTGCCGGAGATTCCCGTGAGGCCTTCGGTACCGGATCCCGGGATGATGTGGCCTGAACTGGCTGCAGCGCTACCCTCGGCAATCCCCCAGTGCTGGACGATCATGGTGCCCACCCTGCCGCCGACCGATCCGGTGAAGACCTCCGACGCGACGTAGCCGGCGCCGAAGTCGTTCCCCGCCATCAATAACTCGGCGAAACTGGTCCCAGCCAGGTCGCCGGTAAAGACTTTGGTGGCGCTGACCCGGGACAATTCACTCGACGACCCGGGAACTGAATAGGGCTCGGGACTCCAGTCAGATATCTCGAAATCGCCGCTGATGATGTGTTCTGTCGATTCGGTCATTGACCCAGTATCGCCGGTTCAGCCCGAGAAAGCATGTTTGGGAGGACCCCAATGATCAGTGCAGCTCGCCTGCCGCCGGGGTTTCATAGCGTTTCCGGAACAGAATCTTGGTCTTCGGATCGAGGAAAACCAGGTAGCACGCGAAGCCCAGAGCCACCACCGCAGCGACCTGCCGTGCCACCGTCAGGCTGAGCTCGAAGTACGGGAAAATGTCCAGCTGATCCGAGATGGCGTAGATCATGAAAAAGGACACCATGAAGTAGAGGGTCTTGACCTGCCAGTCGTTGCGGATACCGGTCACGGCGAACAAGGGGATCAGCCACACGACGTACCAGGACTGGATCATCGGCGCGAGAAACACGATCGCCGCGAAGGCGAGGGCGAGCCGGCGTACCAACCGGCTGTGTTCACCGGTGAACATGAGCCACCCGATGATGGCCAGCGAGGTGATCCGTCCCAGCAGGTAGACCACATCAGTGAAGGATTGACCGTCAAAGCCCAGTGCGTCCGCGAGGATCATGACGACCATGCCCAGGAATCCAATGGGCGCGTACCAGATCCAGACGCTGCCCGGGGTGCTCAGTGCGCCCACCCAGCCAAACCCGAACCCGTTGATCATTCCCATCACCCAGAGGATGGCAAATGAGATGCCAGCGGTGAGACCCCAGTAGAGGAACTTCCGCGGCCAGCTGGCACCTTTACCTGCCCACATCAGCCCCATGAAAGGAAGAAAGATCAGCGTGATGGGCTTGATGGCGATGGACAGGGTGACGATCACGATGGCGCGCAGAGGTTTCTGGGTCGCCGCGAGGTAGAGCCCCCAGAGGGCAAGACCGATCATCAGCGCATCATTGTGGATGCTGGCAATGAAATTGATCAGGAAGAGGGGGTTCGCCGCGGTCAACCACAGCGCCCGGTTGGGGTTAACGCCGTGCAGTTCGGCGAGTTTGGGCACGTAGTACACGCACAGTGCCACTCCCACAATGGCGATGAGCCGGAAGAGCAGTATCGAGAAGTCGGGTTGCCCGCCGGTGATGCCAACTACCAGGGCTTCAATCCACAGGAATACGGGCCCGTAGGGGGTGGGGCTTTGCGCCCACATATCGTCGGCACCGATTTGCAGGTAGTTCGAGATCTGGGAGTAGCCGTCGACATAGGGGTTCAACCCTGACAACACCACCTGGCCCTGCGCGATGTAGGCGAACACATCCCTGCTGAACAGCGGGAGGGCCAGGCACATGGGCGCACCCCAGGCAATCACGGCGCGGAGGATCACCGGCCGGGACTCGGGCCCCCACCCATGCAGGCGTTGACCAAGCCGCAGCCAGGAGCGGACCAGAAGCATGCCACCCAAGGCGAGGATCAGGACGGACACCACAGCGCCGGCCGGTTCAAACCGCATCCACATGATGACGGGGACCCTGCGCAACTCGACTGACGCCAGCGACAGCCAGCCGACACCATACGATCCGATCATCATCAGCAGTGATCCCACGAACCCCTGGATAACCGCGACATTCGGGCGGCCCGCCAAGGCTGAGTCCGTCCGGGGCTGCGAGGCGTCGGCTGGCACCTGGGCAGTCATCTGTGGTTATCCAATCTTCGGTCGAACACTAAATCTCGAACGGCTGTGCTGCTGAATTACTGCATCTAAACCGAGGTGCCGTGGCCGGGCAGACTGGCTAGATTTTAGCATTGACAGCTGGTCCGTAGCCGGTATCGCCGCACCCGGTTGCTGCGTCCGGATCCGGCGAAACAGTGCTTACACTTGGCTTGACCAATATTCCTTGACGATTTGGTGGTTGATGGCTTTGGGGCGCCACAGTGCGGAACCTGTCAAACGGCAGAAACCCGCTGACGAACTTCTTGCGTGGGGTGTGTTTATCTCGGCGGCATGTTTCGCCTCCATGTGGGTCCTGGACCTCGACCCCGGACCCGGGTTTATCCTGGGCGCGATGCCTGCGGCAGCTTTCGGTGTGGTCTGGATCCTCAACAACGGTGCCCTCACCCAACACCCCGCTGGAGCCCACTCGGCCTCGTGCCAGCCTGCGCCAACAGCAGCCACTGCACCCGTTGGCACCACAACACCGGGCGCGACGCCGGAGCCCACCTGGGATCACGGTACCCTGCCGGGTCCGCAGCCCACCCGTCCGGCCCTGGCCCAGCCCGCTCGTGAGCAGCCAGCTCGTGAGCAGCCAGCCTCGGAAGCGGGGAGCGACACCGCGGCGAGCCGTTGGGTTCAGGAGTTCGGTCCGCCGGACACCGGCCCCCTGCCGGTTCAGGCTTATCGGCGCAACCGCGGTGCGGGAGTGTTCGCCGGATCAGTTGAGCAACGCTCCGACGGCCGCCAGTGGAGCCACTCCCGCGCCTGATCACGCGGTACATTTGGGGTGTGCCGATATCTAATGAACACATTGTCTGGATTGACTGCGAAATGACGGGGCTCGACCTCGTTTCGGACGCACTCATCGAAGTTGCAGTACTCGTGACTGATTCCGAGCTGAACATTCTGGGAGAGGGTGTCGACGTCGTCATCAAGCCCGACGACGCCGCGCTCGCGCAGATGGGCGATTTTGTGCGGGACATGCACACGACGTCAGGGCTGCTCACCGAACTTCCCGAGGGCATCAGCATGGCCGAGGCTGAGGCTGAGGTACTGGCCTACATCACCAAATGGGTCCCCGAACCCCGCAAGGCCCAGCTGGGAGGGAACTCGGTGGGTACCGACCGGTCGTTCCTGGCCCGCGACATGCCGGCCGTGATCGAGCACCTGCACTACCGGATCATCGATGTATCGACCATCAAGGAACTCGCTCGCCGGTGGTTCACCCGGGCGTATTTCCAGTCCCCTGCCAAGAGTGGGGGGCACCGGGCCCTGGGGGATATCCAGGACTCCATCCGTGAGCTGCGTTACTACCGGGAGTCGATTTTCGTGCCGAGCCCGGGCCCCGATTCGGCGTCCAGCAAGGCGATTGCCGGGTCGATGGCTGACTAGTTCGGGCGCCCGGAGCCCCTTCCGGGCAGCCGGTTGCAGAGGGACCGCAAAAATTGTGTAGACTTGTCTGCGCTGCCTTTTGTAGGTGACAACACGACCGGAAACATCCGGTGGGATGTCATTTTGGCCGAAGGCACATGGTGGGTATAGCTCAGTTGGCAGAGCGCCTGGTTGTGGTCCAGGAGGTCGCGGGTTCAAGCCCCGTTACTCACCCCAAGAAGGTTGAAAGTTAGCCTTGGAAGGCCGTCCCTGAAGATCTTCGGGGGCGGCCTTACCTGTAGGACCCAGGCCGGCGTCAGCTGGCGTTGAGCCACCGTGGAGGTTGGACCGCATGGAACGCAACGTGTTTGAGGAAGACCATCTGCTGTTCCGCGAGGTCGCAGCCGAATTCATTTCCCGCGAAGTGGCACCCCACTACGCCAGCTGGGACCAGGACCACCTCATGCCACGCACGCTGTGGACTGCCGCTGGCGAACAGGGGCTCCTTGGTCTGGCCGTGCCCGAGGAGTTCGGCGGGGCGGGAATGCCCGATTATCGTTTCCGCGCCGTGCTGGACGAGGAGTTCGCCAAAACGAACCACCTCGCCGTCGCCCTCGCCTTCCACCTGCACGACGACCTGGTCCTCCCCCACCTGCTGGCCTACGGCTCCGACGACCTCAAAGCCCGGTGGCTCCCCGGGATGGTCAGCGGCGAACGCGTCACCAGCGTTGCGTGGACCGAGCCCGGTGCCGGCAGCGACCTGCGAGGCATCAGGACCAAGGCGGTGCGCGACGGCGACGACTGGCTGATCTCCGGACAGAAAACCTTCATCGGCAACGGCATCAGCGGTGACGCCTCCCTCGTGCTGGCCCGCACGGACGGCAGCACCGGCCGGGGCTCCGCCGATTCCTTCTCCCTGTTCATGGTCGAAAAAGGCGAGGGGTACAACACCGGCAAACAGCTCGACAAAATGGGCCTGAAAGCCTCCGACACCGCCGAGCTCTTTTTCGATGAGGTTCGGGTCACCGGGGACAACCTGGTGGGCGAACTGGGCCACGGGCTCCGTTACGCCACCGAACAGCTGCCGCAGGGGCGCCTCGCGATTGCCGTTGCAGCCTCAGCTGTGTCCCGCGCCAGCTACGAGGCCGCCGTCACCTACACCAAGGAACGCAACGCGTTTGGCGAGCGGGTTATCGACTTCCAGAACACCCGTTTCCAGCTGGCCGATATCCTCACCGAGGTCGAGGTCACCGAAACGTACGTCGACCAGGCGATGCTCGCGTTCAACGCCGGAACCCTGGACGCGGCCAGCGCTGCCCGGGTGAAACTGTGGGCAAGCGAGCGGGCCAAATCCATCACTGACCGCTGCCTCCAGCTCCACGGCGGGTACGGGTACATCCTCGAGTATCCGGTGGCGCAGGCGTTCCTCGCCACCCGGCTGC
Organism: Arthrobacter sp. TMT4-20; assembly: GCF_054510775.1. Taxonomy (NCBI): domain Bacteria; kingdom Bacillati; phylum Actinomycetota; class Actinomycetes; order Micrococcales; family Micrococcaceae; genus Arthrobacter; species Arthrobacter sp. TMT4-20. The sequence goes on from NZ_JBTNDW010000002.1 coordinate 217,600, forward strand.
TCACCATCTTCGGCGGCACCAGCGAGATCATGCGCGACGTCGTCGGCCGCCACATCGCCGGCCGATAACCGAGCTCGTTAGCCCCTTCCAATTTTCTCCCCTCCAGGAAAGCGACAATGACCGTTCACCCAGTCACCATCACCGGTGAGCCTGTGCTGCACCGCCGCGCCGCCGTCGTCACCGAGTTCGATGAGCAGCTGCGCACCCTCATTGCCGACATGTTCGAGACGATGGACGAAGCCAACGGCGTTGGCCTCGCCGCACCGCAGATCGGCGTGGGCCAGCGGATATTCGTGTACGGGATGGTGAACGACGACGACGTCGCGCCCCGCGGCGTGTTGGTGAATCCGACGCTGGTGACCACCAAGATTTCGGGGGCCGACCCGGACCCCGATGAAGAATCCGAGGGGTGCCTGTCCGTTCCTGGTGAATCCTTTCCGCTGAAACGCGCCGAATGGGTCAAGGTGACGGGTTTTGACGGCTTCGGCGAGCGGGTTGAATTTGTGGCCACCGGCTGGTTTGCGCGTTGCATGCAGCACGAGTATGACCATCTGGAAGGCAAGCTGTACGTTGACCGGCTCGTCGAACCCTATTCACGCGCCGCCCGCAAGGCCATCAAGAAGAATGCCTGGGGCGCTCCCGGTCTGACCTGGATGCCAGGTGTGGACCCGGACCCCTTCGGCCACTAGCCGACGGCGCCCGTCGGTCCGGTCGGCCGGTCCGGTCCGTAGGTCTGGTCTGTCCGGTGGTCCGGTCGGTCCGGTCGGTCCGGTGGTCCGTGGCTGCTAGACCTCTTTGGCGGGGGCACCCGGCTCCTGCCCGGGTTCGAGATCCTCAAGCCGCTCGACGTGGCGGAGCGGCCCAAAGATCGCCACGAGGGGTGCTCCGGCCGTCAGGATGACGCCGATCAGGATAGCGGTCCAGATTCCGACCAGCTCTGCCAGGATGCCGCCGAGGATACTGGCGATCCCCAGCATCCCCCAGCTGACCATCCGGGAAGCGGCCCCGAGCCTGCCCATCATGGTGGGCGGGCAGACCCGCTGTCTGAAGGCTGCCCCGACCACGATGTTCCAGGCGACGCACACGCCCATCAGGAACAGGCCCAGCACGCCCCAGAGCATTCCGTAGCCCGGGGTCATGACCAGCAGCGAGGCGTAGCCCAGCACGCCGGGCACCATCGAATAGCGCCAGACCGGGCCGGACCCAAACCGGTCGGTGGCGCCCTTGACGGTAATACCGCCCAACGCTCCGCCGACGGACGCTGCGGCCAGGAGCACGCCCAGCCAGATCTCGGACTCGTTGAGGGTCCGAAGCACCAAAAGCACCAAAAGCGATGCGACCATACTTCCGCCCAGATTCCAGAGCGCCGCGTTGAACAGGATCGCCCGCAGCGGACCGGTGCTGAACGTGTAACGCAGCCCGTCCTTCATCTCCCGGAAGATCCGCCGCTCCCCCTGGTGCGGCTGCGCCTCCTTGAGCTTCAGGGACGAAATGGCGAACAGGGAGGCGACCGACGTCGCGATCTGCACCAGCAAGGAATTGGAGGCGCCGAACGCCACGGTCAACCAGCCGGCCAGGCCGCGACCGGCCGCGTCCGCGGACGCCGACGACGCCGTCATCAGGCCGTTGCCTTCGACCAGCTCATCCTTCGACACCGCCTGGGGTATCAACGCCTGGTCAGCCAGGGTGAAGAAGACTGCCGACAGGCCGACAAGGAAGGAGACAATGAACAGTTGGGCGATAGACATGATGCCGAACCAGAACGCCACCGGCAGGGTCGCCAGCACGAGGATTCGCGCGATCAGGGACCAAATAATCACCGGCTTCCGTGGCCACCGGTCCACCCAGACTCCCACCGGCAACCCCAGCAGCAGCCATGGGAGGAAAGTCATTCCTGCCAGCGCGGCCACAGCGAAGTCGCTGGCCTGCAGTTCGATGACGGCAATAACGGGGAAGGCGATGGAGGTGACCGCCGTTCCCAGCACCCCGACGGTGCTGGAAAGCCACAGTGCCCGAAAGTTGCGGTTGCGTACCAGCAACGACTTTTGGGGCACCAGGGTGTCGGTCATTGGGATAGCGTAACCGAGCGGAATCGCTTCACTGGCCAGATCGGGAATTCTATTTGAACTTCGTTCCGGGGTCTTGACCAGCGGCCCTGACGCAGAGATAATCACCGGTTTTTTGGGGATGGGTTGACCGATACGCCGGGTTCTGTCCTTCACCACCGTCGCCGGTGGTGAAGTGGCGGCCATCCATCTACGAACGCCGTTGCCGACGCCCTCCAGCGGCCTACCCGGACACTCAGGCGAGCAGCCTTCAAACGCGCCCTGTCTGGCCTTGCTCCGGGTGGGGTTTACCGAGCCGCGCCGGTCACCCGGCACGCTGGTGGTCTCTTACACCACCTTTTCACCCTTACTACAGCGCATTGCTGCGGGCTGCAGCGGTCTGTTTTCTGTGGCACTTTCCTGCGGGTTACCCCGAGTGGGCGTTACCCACCACCCTGCTCTGCGGAGCCCGGACGTTCCTCGGTACACCGATCCCTCGCGCCAGGCGCTTGAGTCGGTGCAACGCGGCCGCCTAGTCAACCCATCCGCACCCGATTCTACGCGGCTGGCGGCCCTGTCCTTAACCGTCCAACGACTGGTGGTCCTCGGTACCCGGCATTTTGGGGGCGGTGAACCTGGGTAAAGTGGTGCGGTGCTGATTTTGCTGCCCCCGTCCGAGGGTAAATCCCCAGCGGTGAAGGGCCCTGTCGTGGATCTCGGAGGTCTTCAGTTCCCTGAGCTCACGGCCGCCCGCCAAACGGTGCTGGGATCCCTGGCTATCGCCAGCACCGGCCCGGACGCTCACCGTATCCTTGGTGTCGGCCCGTCGCTGGGCGCCGAGGTGCTCCGCAACATCACCCTGCTGGATCAGCCCGCGGCACCGGCCTACCAGGTCTACTCGGGGGTCCTGTACGACGCGCTGGGTTACAGCACCCTCACTCCGGTGCAACGCCGGAAGGCCCAGGAATCGGTGGTGGTGATCTCTGCGCTCTGGGGCGCTCTGGGCTTCGCCGACGCGATCCCTGCCTACCGGTTGTCCATGTCGGTGTCACTTCCCGATACCGGCAGGCTCGCTTCCTTCTGGAAGCAACGCCTTGCTGGCCCCCTGGATCAACGGTCCGGCGATTCGCTCATCGTTGACTGCCGCTCCAGCACCTATGGGGCCGCCTGGGCTGGTGTCCCCGAGCGGACAGTCGCAGTGAACGTGTTGCAGGAGCGGGACGGGAAGCGTTCGGTGGTGTCCCACTCAGCCAAGCACACCCGCGGGCTGCTGGCCCGACATTTAATTACCCGGCGGTCCAGCCGCCCCACCACACCGGGTCAGCTCCTGAAGGCCGCACGCGAGCAGTGGCAAGCCGAACTCACCCCGGCCACCTCACGCAAACCAGCCCAGCTCAGCATCATCCTGCAGGGCTAGTCGCTCAGATGGGTTCGGCTGGTCCGTCCCAGTCGGCGACCAGCTCCACTTCAAAACCGGCCGCGTTCTCCAGATACGCCGCGTAGCTCTGCGGGCCGCCGGCGTGCGGATACGCGTCGGCGAACATGGGCGTCCAGCCATGGCTTGTGGCGCGGCGTGCCAGTAAGTCCACCTCAGCCGGGCTTCCGGCCCGGAACGCCAGATGATTCAGTCCGGGCCGACGTCGTTCGTGAAGCTCGCCGGTGACATCGGGGCCTGCTTCAATCACCAGGTACAGCCCGTCGGCGCCAACGTAGCTGGCGCCGTCCGCCCAGGTTTCCCTGGCTGTGAAACCAAGTTGCAGCAGCAGCCAGCCGAGGGAAGCTGTGGCCGCCTGCAGATCACTGACCCACAGCTCAACATGGTGCAGCCGTCCGGACGGCGCCCTGACCGGCTCAGGCTCAGACTCAGCTGCCTCAGCTGCCTCTGCTGCTGGTCGGGCGCTGGCTGGAGAGAGGCTGCGCGGCACCCAGGGGGTGCCGGCCATGCCCGCGTCCATCGCCTCGTTGGACAGACGATCGGCGTCCTTGTTGATCTCCCGCGGAATCCACTGGTACTTCACCCGCCGGGGATCCAGCACCGCCCGGGCCTTTCGGGCCAAAGCCTGCATGTCTGCGTGCTTGATTTTCCAGCGGCCCTCCATCTGCTCAACCACGAGCTTGGAGTCCATCTTGACGAGGATCCGGCAGGTGGGATCGAGCTCGTTGGCCAGTTCCAGACCGGCAACGAGGCCTGAGTACTCGGCGACGTTGTTGGACGCCTTGCCGATGTAGGCGGCCTTCTCCACCAGGATGGCACCGGATTCCGAGTCGCGCACCAGGGCGCCGTAGCCGGCGTGGCCGGGGTTGCCCCTGGATCCGCCGTCGGCTTCCACAATCAGGAACCGCGGAGTTGCCGTGGTGGGGGTTTCGTCGGCGTGGTCAAAAAGGGTTTGTTCAGCGGGCACCGGCTCAGTTGCCCCACTCGTCGGATCGCACCAGAATGGCGCCCGAATCCGGGCAAAACACGAGGTCGTCCTCGGCAGCTTTGCGGAGGTCAGCGAGGTCGCCGGGGCTCAGCTGCATTCCCGAGCCTTCAGAGGTGCCATGGAACAGGCGCGCAGCACCCACACCGCGGCGGGCGAGGGTCTTTTCGTACAAGGCGAGAAGACCAGCCTCAAAGGTCGCTGCCAATTCAGCGCGCTCGGCTTTGACCGAGTCCGCCTCGGCTGCAATGGTGGCCAGTTCGGCGTCGCGGGTGGATTCAATGGCGGCGAGACGCTCCCGGGCGTCGTCCTTCAACTGTTGCGCCGACTGTTTGGCTCCGCGGGCCGATTCGACCCGTTCCATGATGTCCAGTTCGACGTCTTCAAGATCAGAGCGTCGTTTGGTCAGGGACGCGACTTCGCTCTGCAGGGCCATCAGGTCCTTGGGACTGCCCGTGCCGCTGTCCAGTCGCTTCTGGTCGCGCTCGAGCCGGTTGACGACCGACTGCACGTCATCCTCGGAGCGGGTCAGTTCACGCTCAAGATCGAGGAGTGCCGTTTCGGCGCGCACCAGGTCGCCGTCGGTCCCTTCAAGCTGTGAGGAAAGCTCAGCAATGGCCGGATTAGCCCGCGCTGTGGCCGCCTGACGTTGCAGCTGGTTCAGCCGCGAGTCGAGCGCCTGTAGTTCCAACAGCCGAAGCTGCTCTGCCGGTGGTGCTTTTGCCACAGTAAAACCTCCGCAGTTGCTGATGGGGCGTCCATCCACCCTATTGCACAGAGCACGGTCCGGTCACCGTCGAGGAGCCGTGAACCTTCGTGGGCCGACTGCCTGGTTTCCGGCTAGTCGGTGCCGGGCGTCAGGACAAAATCCCAGGGGTCTGAGTTGACGGTGCTGACCCTGATCTCGGCGGTGAATCCCTGATCGGCCAGCACATTCTCCAGGGCTGCGGCAGCGGGCGTCAGCCAGAGCCATTCGCTGCCGAAGTGTGACACATCGATCAGGTATGGCCTGCCATCCCCGGCCGCTTCGCGCGCTTCCGACACCGGGTGGTGGCGAAGGTCAGCGGTCACGTAGACGTCGGCGCGGCTTTCCCGTACCTTCTCGAAGAGGCTGTCGCCTGCTCCGCCGCACACAGCAACCCGGCGTACCACTGCGTCGCGGTCACCGGCAACGCGTACTCCTCCCGCTACCGCCGGCAGGATCGAGAACACCACGCCGGCGAAATCACCCAGGGTGGTCGCCTCGGTGAGATTACCGACACGCCCGATGCCCTCCTCGGGGAGCCCATCAGCGGATTTGGCGAGGGGTTCGACGTCCTCCAGCCCGAACGCGTCTGCCAGCACATCCGATACGCCGCCAACGGCGCTATCGCCGTTGGTGTGGACTGTGGCGAGGGCGCACCCGCCCTCAATCAGACGGTGCACTGCATCGCCCTTGAAGTGGCTGGCCGCCACCGAATTCACGGGCTTCATCATCAGGGGGTGATGGACGATAACCAGGTCAGCACCCCAGTCAAGGGCCTCGCTGATCACGGCGTGGGTGGGATCGACGGCGAACAGGATTTTCGCCGCGCTGCGCTCCGGCCTCCCGACCACCAGGCCGACCGCGTCCCAGCTCTCGGCCAGGGCCTCGGGCCACAGTTCCTCAATGGCTAACAGGGCATCGCCCACACTCGGCGTCGTAGCGCCTTCGGTGGGCTGCTCGGAGGGTTGCTCAGCGGTCTGATGATCAGCTTCCATAGCACTAGTTGTACCCCGCAATTGCTGCTCAGGCCCAATTTTGGGGGTCCCCGTTGTCACTGATCGTGCGCCTCGGGAATCTTCTGGATCGGCAACGCATTGTTATAGGCATGATGACATTCGTACTTGGCGGAGGCTGCTTCTGGTGCCTCGACGCCCTTTACCAAAAAACCCGCGGCGTCACCGACGTCATCTCCGGCTATACCGGCGGTCACACCCCGGACCCTGACTACGACGCGGTCTGCACCGGCACCACCGGTCACGCCGAAGTAGTGGCGGTGACCTTCGACGAATCCATCATCCCGCCGAAGGTGATCCTCGACATGTTTTTCGTGTCGCACGATCCGACCACCCTCAACCGCCAGGGATACGACGTCGGTACCCAGTACCGGTCGTCAATGTTCTACCAGGACACCGAACAGAAGGAACTGTTCGAGCGTTCCATTGAACGGAACCAGGAGAGTTGGTCCACGCCGATCGTCACCGAGGTCAGCCGGCTCCCCCGCTTCCACCTGGCCGAGGAATGGCACAACAATTTCTATGCCAAGCACCCCGAGCAGGGGTACTGCCAGGTGATCATCAACCCCAAGCTGGCCAAGGCGCGGAAGTATTACGCCCAATGGCTGATCGAGTAACGCACCCGCCCGCCAGCACACCCGCGCCGCTAGGCTGAATCCCAGCGTGCACCGGAGCATCCGGCGGACAAGTCCCGACTTCCAACCTAGGTAGGTACCCATGGCAAAAATTTACGACGACGTCACCCAGCTGGTAGGTCGCACCCCCCTGGTGCGCCTGAACCGTCTGACCAAGGGCCTCGACGCCCAGGTCGCCGTCAAGCTCGAGTTCTACAACCCCGCAAACAGCGTCAAGGACCGGATCGGGGTGGCCATCATTGACGCCGCCGAGAAGGCAGGAGCGCTCAAGCCGGGCGGAACCATCGTTGAAGGCACCTCCGGTAACACCGGCATCTCCCTTGCCATGGTGGGCGCTGCACGCGGCTACCGGGTGCTGCTCACCATGCCCGAGACGATGTCCACCGAACGCCGGGTGATGTTGCGTGCCTATGGCGCCGAGATTGTGTTGACCCCCGGGTCCGAGGGCATGCGTGGCGCCGTGGACAAGGCCAAGGACATTGTGGCGACCACCGAGAACGCTATCTGGGCCCAGCAGTTCGCCAACGAAGCCAACCCGGCCATCCACCGCGCCACCACTGCGGAGGAAGTCTGGGAAGACACCGACGGTGCCGTTGACATCTTTGTGGCGGGTGTTGGCACCGGCGGAACCATCACCGGCGTCGGGCAGGTCCTCAAGGAACGCAAGCCTGGCGTTCAGATCGTCGCGGTGGAACCAGCCGATTCGCCGATCCTGAATGGTGGAGCCCCGGGCCCCCACAAGATCCAGGGCCTTGGCGCCAACTTCATCCCCGAAATTCTTGACCGGAACGCCTACGACGAGGTTATCGACGCCTCCGTCGAGGACTCGGTACGGGTTGCACGCGCCCTCGGAACCCAGGAAGGCATCCTCGGTGGCATCTCTTCCGGCGCCATCGTCTGGGCGGCCCTGGAGCTCGCCAAGCGGCCGGAGAACGCAGGTAAGCTCATTGTGGCTGTGGTCTGCGACTTCGGTGAGCGTTACATCTCAACTGTCCTGTTTGACGACATCAGGGGCTAACACCCCTCAACAGAAAGTAGTCTGTGAGTTTTTTAGCGCGACTGCACGAGGATCTTCAGACGGCCCGCGAACACGATCCGGCCGCCCGGGGTTCCTTCGAGAATGGGCTGGTCTATTCCGGCCTGCACGCAATCTGGGTGCACCGCCTGACGCACCGGATGTGGGCCAGACCCGGTCTACGGTTCCCGGCCCGGCTGCTGGCGCAGCTGGCCCGGGCGGCGACGGGGATTGAAATCCACCCCGCAGCGACCATTGGCCGGCGGTTTTTCATCGACCACGGCATGGGTGTGGTGATCGGCGGAACCGCCGAAATCGGTGAGGACGTAATGCTGTATCAGGGCGTCACGCTGGGTGGACGGTCCCTGGAAAAGGTCAAACGGCATCCAACCATCGGTGACCGGGTCACGATCGGCGCTGGCGCGAAGGTGCTCGGACCGATCACTATCGGCGCCGGAAGCGCCATCGGCGCCAACGCCGTCGTCGTCAAGGACACGCCGCCCGATTCAATTGCGACCGGCATCCCGGCGACCTACCGGCATCGCGATTCGGCGCGGGAAAACCTTCCGGCCGTTGACCCGGCGGAGTACATCGATCCGGCACTGTACATCTAGCGCAACATCTAGCGCACCGTTAAAGAGGGTTGGCCCGGCAATTTGCCGGGCCAATCCTCAGTTAACAGCCGCTACGTACCAGTGCTGCCGTGACCAGTGGTGTTCTAATGCGTGTCGACGGCTTCGATTTCCGACTTGTCTTCGCCCCAGAGGGTGTGGAAGGTGCCGTCGATGTCCACCCGGTTGTAGGTGTGGGCACCGAACAGGTCCCGCAGGCCCTGGGTGAGGGCTGCAGGCAGGCGTCGACGACGGAGCCCGTCATAGTATGCCAGCGACGCCGAGAACACCGGCACCGGGATGCCGAGCTGGACGGCGGTCGAGACGACCCGGCGCCAGGCCGGAAGCGCTCCGGCGATGGATTCGGCGAAGGCCGGGGCAAGCAGCAGGTTGGCTGGTTGACCGTCAGCGGTGGCGTAGGCCTTCATGATGTCGTCCAGCAGTTCGGCCCGGATGATGCAACCGGCACGCCACAGCGAAGCAATCTCATCCAGCTTCAGCTCCCAGCCGTACTCCTTGGCCGCTGCGGTGAGCATATCGATGCCTTGCGCGTAGCTGACCAGTTTGGAGGCGTACAGAGCCAACCGAACGTCCTCGACGAAGGTCTCGGGAAGCTCCACGGACCCTTCATGGCCGGCGAGGATCTCCTGCGCCTGGGCACGCTGGTCACGCTGCGACGACAGACCTCGGGCGAACACCGACTCGGCGATGCCGGACGTCGGGCTGCCCAGTTCGAGAGCCGAAACCACTGTCCAGCGGCCGGTCCCCTTCTGGCCCGCAGAGTCGACGACGACGTCAACGAAGGGCTTGCCCGTTTTGGCGTCGGTGTGGGCGAGAACCTCGGCGGTGATCTCGATCAGGAACGATGAGAGGGTGCCGGTGTTCCATTCGGTGAAGATCCTGGCTTGTTCGGCTGGCTCGATGCCAGCGCCCGACCGCAGGAGGTCGTAGGCCTCGCCGATGACCTGCATATCGGCGTACTCGATGCCGTTGTGGACCATTTTTACAAAATGACCAGCCCCGTCGGTGCCGATCCAGCGGCAGCATGGCTCGTCGTTGTACTTGGCGGAGATCTTCTCGAGCATCGGTCCCAGCGAATCGTAGGACTCGCGGGAGCCGCCCGGCATGATCGATGGGCCCAGCAGCGCGCCTTCCTCGCCCCCGGAGACACCGACGCCCACAAAGTGCAGGCCCTTGGTCGCCAGCTCAGCTTCCCGGCGGCGAGTGTCCTCGTAGTGCGAGTTACCGGCGTCGATAATGATGTCGCCCTTTTCGAGCAGCGGCTCGAGCTGGCCGATTACCGAGTCCACCGGGCCGCCAGCCTTGACCATGATCAGCACTCGGCGCGGCGTTTCAAGAGAATCGACGAGTTCCTGCAGGGATTCGGTGCGAATGAAGTCACCTTCGTGGCCGTGCTTCTCCAACAGGACGTCGGTCTTCTCGATCGAGCGGTTATGCAACGCAACGGTGTAACCGTTACGGGCAAGGTTGCGGGCCAAATTTGCGCCCATGACCGCGAGGCCTGTGACACCGATCTGTGCACTCATGAAGTCTCCAATACTGGGTTTGTGCCCCCACTGAGGCGGGCCGATACGCGGACAGCTGGCTAGCCCCGTGTTGCGAAGCAGTTCTTTCACCCTATTACTGCCGGTAGCCCAGTGGCCAGACGGGGTCGGATCGTGACGATCAGGCGTTCAGCATCTGCACTGATGAGTCGCCAAGGCAGCGCCGGGTCCCTAGACGGCGTCGGTCCCTAGGCGGCGTCAGGGCAGAGGTGCTGGGAGGCGAGAACCTGGGTGATCCGGATCCGTTCGACGGTTTCGTCGGTGAGATTCTCCGCCGGGTTGCGGGCGCCGAGTTGTTCGAGGTCGTTTCCAGCGGCCAGCTCCTCACAGACCTGCTGACCGGTGGCGAGGAGTTGTTCGTCCTTTGAGTACGCTGAGTCGGGTGCCGCCTGGCGCAATTCGGTGAGAAACCGTTCCTGGGAAGTGGCAGCACTGGCGGGTCCGCCGGCTGACCCGCAGCCCACCAGCCCAGCCAGCAGACAGAGCATGGCCGCGCTGGCGGCCTGGTTCGTTGTTCTCCGGTTCATAGCCCGATGGCTCCTGCCCGCCCGCTGTCAAGGCCGTAGGTGATTGGCAATGGAAAAACCCCGCCTTCTCAAGCTCTGTCGCTTGAGATGACGGGGTTTTCGGTGGTGGGTCCTACCGGGATCGAACCGATGACATCCACGGTGTAAACGTGGCGCTCTACCAGCTGAGCTAAAGACCCGAACACGTTGCCGGCGGTCCTTGGACCGGCCAACCAACGAAGAATTACTCTACTGGCATTCCAAATGGAATGCCAATCGCCGCCGGACTAACGGCGCTCTAGGTCCGGCAGGGATTCGACGAGGAAGGTCAACGCCTCCGACACCCCGATGTCCACCAGGAGATTGGCCAGATCGTCGCCTCGGGTCTTACCCCGATTGATGATTACCACCGGCTTGCCTGCCTTGGATGCGTGTCGTACAAAACGCAGTCCACTCATTACCGTCAGCGACGATCCGGCCACCAGGAGGGCACCGCCGGCATCGACCACCTGGTAGGCCTCGGCAACCCTGTCTTTCGGCACGTTCTCTCCGAAGTACACAAAGTCTGGTTTCAGCATGCCTGAGCAGTTGGGGCAGGGGGCCATGACGAAATCGCCGGTGTCGTCGACGTCGGCGTCGGCGTCGGGTGCCACGTCCCCGGCGTCGGACTCACGCTCCAGATAACCGGGGTTGAGTGCTTCAAGGAGGACGGCGATCTCGGCGCGGCTGTATTGCGTCCGGCATTGCAGGCATACCACGCGGTCGTAGGTGCCATGCAGGTCGATCACCTCGGCGCTACCAGCGGCCGAGTGGAGCCGGTCAACGTTCTGGGTGATCAGCCCGGACAGCAGACCCCGCGCCTCGAGTGTTGCCAACGCCAGGTGTCCGGGATTGGGGTCCGCGTGACGGAGATGATGCCAGCCCACATGGTTCCGGGCCCAGTAGCGGCGCCGCAGTAGTTCGTCCCCGACGAACTGCTGATAGGTCATGGGGCTCCGGGGAACCGATTCGGGGCCGCGATAATCGGGGATCCCCGAATCTGTGCTGAGGCCGGCCCCGGTCAGCACCGCCAGTCGGTGGCCGCTCAGCAACTCGACTACCGCCCCCATCGCCCTCCCCTGCTCTGCGGTGAGGTCCTGGCCGGTGGCCACAGGATCGCCGCTGGCGAAACCAGTCAACCCTAAACCTTTAGGGGCTTTGGCATCGGGAGCGTTGGCGGTCATCAGGAGAGTTGCACCGGTGCGGCAAGGGTGGTCAGCGCCGTCTGGTAAGCCCGAAGCGGACGAGGGGCTCCGAGTTCGGTTCTGAAGGTCGCTGCGATGACCCCGTCCGGGTCGATCAGGAAGGTGGCCCGCTCGGCGTAACCACGGGTGGCATCGAAGGCCCCGTATCGGATTGCGAGGGCGCCGTGCGGCCAGAAGTCCGCCAATAGATCGAAGCCGAAGCCCTGCTCTTCGGCGTAGGCCCGCAGGGTGTACTTCGAGTCCACCGAGACCGCGAGGAGGCGGACGCCGTCGTCGTCGAACATGGCCAGGTTGTCACGCAACTCGCAGAGCTCACCGGTGCAGACACCCGAGAAGGCGAAGGGGTAGAACACCAGCGCGACTGGTGTCCCGCGCAGGTCGCTAAGACGAATTGTTTCGCCGAACTGATTTGACAGTGCGAAGTCCGGCGCTGGCTCGCCGATTGCCGGGAGCCCGGTCATGCTAGCTTTTCCGTCGGCTGACCAAACGGGTGGCTGCCCAATCCTTTGACACACCGGCCGACGACGTCGCGTGCAGTCCAGCGGTTGGTGCGGCTTCCTGGATCAGGGAGGGAGCAACGTAGCCGTCGCGTCCGGACTTGGGGGTGAGTACCCACACAGTGCCACCCTCGTCGAGGCAGGTCAGGGAGTCCACGAGCGCGTCGACCAGGTCGCCGTCGTCGCTGCGCCACCAGAGGAGCACACCGTCGACAACGTCCTGATCGTCTTCCGTGAGCAATTCCGATCCGGTTTCATCTTCGAGGGTGGCGCGGAAATCGAAGTCCACATCCTCGTCGTATCCGAGTTCCTGCAGCAGGTCCCCGTCCTTGAAACCCAACTTGCCCGCCACGGTATCCGCTGTGGCGGCTTCGGCCTCGCTCACTGTTGTCCTCCCGAAAGACTGTGGACCATCCTGGGGATGGGACCACTAGTTACGTTGATATGCATTATTACCAGCCAACACCCTTTAACGCCATGCATCAAGCCAGCACGGGTTTCCAGCGGTCTATTGCCTGCATACCTACACCTTATAGCCGGTCTTCGCCGCGCTGAGCCGCTTGTCACCCCGTCCCGGCTACGCATCCCCGGCACGTCGCGGCTAGAGTAACTAAGTGATCCGTCACGATCCTGACAATCTTGGATTGTGGCTACAGACAGGCTTCGGAGTACAGCTCCGTTGCGGCAGTTTTGAGCATCGCAGAAATCATCTGCGAAGTGGGAGAGGTTTGGCGTGGCTGTAGAGCAGGGTGGACCGGAGATTCTAAGCAATTTGGCCGGCGGCACGGACGGTGATCCGGAAGAAACAGCCGAGTGGATTGAATCCCTCGATGAGCTGATCCGGGTCCAGGGCACCGAACGGGCCCAATTCATCATGCGTTCGCTGTTGCAGCGTGCCGGTGCGCGGAGCGTCGGTGTGCCGATGGTGACAACGACCGACTACGTGAACACCATCCCGGTGGACCAGGAACCCGACTTCCCGGGTGACGAAGAGATCGAGCGCAAGTTCCGCGCCTGGATGCGCTGGAATGCGGCCGTCATGGTGCACCGCGCTCAGCGCCCCGAAATCGGGGTCGGCGGCCACATCTCCACCTATGCGGGCGCGGCCACGCTCTACGAAGTCGGTTTTAACCACTTCTTCCGCGGCAAGGACCACCCGGGCGGTGGCGATCAGGTGTTCTTCCAGGGCCATGCCTCCCCCGGGATGTATGCCAGGGCTTTCCTTGAGGGACGCCTGACCGAGGAAGACCTCGACGGATTCCGGCAGGAGAAGTCGAAAGAGGGCCACGCCCTCTCCTCGTACCCGCACCCGCGCCTGATGCCGGAGTTCTGGGAATTCCCCACCGTGTCCATGGGCATCGGCCCCATGAACGCGATCTACCAGGCCCAGTCCAACCGGTATCTCCACAACCGTGGCATCAAGGACACCTCCGACCAGCAGGTCTGGGCGTTCCTCGGCGACGGCGAAATGGACGAACCGGAGTCGCGCGGCCTGCTGCAGCTTGCAGCCAACGAACGGCTGGACAATCTCAACTTCGTCATCAACTGCAACCTGCAGCGCCTCGACGGGCCGGTGCGCGGTAATGGCAAGATCATGCAGGAACTTGAGGCGTTCTTTCGGGGCGCCGGCTGGAACGTCATCAAGGTGGTCTGGGGCCGCGAGTGGGACGAGCTGCTGGAGAAGGACGAGGACGGATCTCTCGTCGGGATCATGAACTCCACGCCCGACGGCGACTACCAGACATACAAGGCGGAATCCGGTGGATTTGTCCGCGAGCACTTCTTCGGGAAGACGCCGCAGACCAAGGAAATGGTCGCTGACTACAGCGACGACGCCGTCTGGAAGCTCAAGCGGGGTGGCCACGACTACCGCAAGGTTTTCGCCGCCTACAAAGCCGCAACCGAGTTCAAGGGGAAGCCGACCGTCATCCTGGCCAAGACGGTCAAGGGTTATGGTCTCGGTCCACACTTCGAGGGACGCAATGCGACCCACCAGATGAAGAAGCTGACGTCGGAAGACCTGAAGGCGTTCAGGGACCACCTTCGAATCCCCGTCTCCGACGAGCAGATCGACGACGACCTCTACAACGCCCCGTACTACCACCCAGGTGCGGATGCCCCCGAGATCAAGTACCTCCTGGACCGCCGCAAGGCACTGGGCGGCTTTGTCCCCGAGCGCCGGAACAAGCACACGGAGATTACCCTTCCGGGCGACAAGGCCTACGAGGTAGCCAAGCGGGGCTCCGGGAAGCAGATGGCTGCCACCACCATGGCGTTCGTCAGGCTGTTGAAGGACCTGATGCGGGACAAGGAGTTCGGCAACCGGGTGGTGCCGATCATCCCTGATGAGGCACGCACCTTCGGGATGGACTCATTCTTCCCGACGGCCAAGATCTACAACCCGAATGGGCAGAACTATCTGTCGGTGGACCGGGATCTCGTCCTGGCCTACAAAGAGTCGGTCGAAGGACAGATCCTGCACGCAGGTATCAACGAGGCTGGTTCGGTAGCAGCGTTCACCGCCGCCGGAACTGCCTACGCCACCCACGGCGAACCGTTGATCCCCGTCTACGTGTTCTACTCGATGTTCGGTTTCCAGCGCACCGGCGATTCCTACTGGGCTGCAGCCGACCAGATGACCCGCGGGTTCATCATCGGGGCCACCGCGGGTCGCACCACCCTGACCGGTGAAGGACTACAGCACGCTGATGGGCACTCCCCACTGCTGGCCTCCACCAACCCGGCAGTGGTCACCTACGATCCGGCCTACGGCTACGAAATCGGCCACATTGTGCGGGACGGTTTGAAGCGCATGTATGGCGAAGGGTCAGAGGACCGAAACCTGATGTATTACATCACGGTCTACAACGAGCCGATCCTGCAGCCCAAGGAACCGGAAGAGCTCGACGTCGAGGGAATTCTCAAGGGCATTTATCTGCTGTCGCCGGCCAAGATCGACGGAGCGCGCGCCCAGTTGCTTGCCTCCGGGGTCTCGGTGCCGTGGGCTCTGGAAGCGCAGCAGATTCTCGCTGACGACTGGGGTGTCTCCGCTGACGTGTGGTCGGTGACCTCCTGGAACGAGTTGCGCCGGGACGGGCTCGCGGCTGAAGAGGACGCGTTCCTGAACCCGTCCGAAGATGCCCGGGTACCGTTCATCACCCAGCAACTCGAAGGCGCCACCGGTCCGATCGTGGCAGTGACCGACTACATGAAGGCTATTCCGGACCAGGTGCGTCAGTTCCTGCCGAACGAGTTCGCGACGCTCGGCGCCGACGGGTTCGGTTTCTCCGACACCCGGGCCGCGGCACGCCGGTTCTTCAAAATCGACAGCCACTCCGTGGTGGTGCGAGCCCTCGAGATGCTGGCACGCCGCGGGGAGGTGGACGCTGGAGCGCCCGCCGAAGCGATCGACAAGTACAAGCTGCTTGATGTGAACGCCGGCACCACCGGCAACACCGGCGGGGACAGCTAACCCGCACAGTGGGCTAGCAACTGCGGCGGCGTCGGCAGGCACACGCCGGCGGGCTGACACGGCCTAGGTAGGTACAGCGTCGGCGGGCACAGCCGCTCGTTTGAGTCAGAAACGGCCCTCGGGCTCAGGTTTGCCGGTTGCAACCGGTGGATCTGAGGCCCAGGGCCGTTTCTGTTGGGTGCGTGGCGTGCTGGCGGCGTGTTTGTAGCCTCCACACAAAATGGAGCCTGAGGCCGAGGGGACGTATGCTCAACCCATGCCTGTGTCCGAACGCCCCTTTCCACCCAGTTCCCGCAGGGCTCAGATCCCTGTAGCCGACCCGGACACGGTGGAGCGGCTGAAGTCGAAGATCGGCGCCCTGTCAACCGCCACCCTGCAGCAACTCGATGCGTCGCTGCCCTGGTACCGGGGATTACGTCCGGATGAGCGGTCTGCTCTGGGACTGGTGGCGCAGAAGGGAATCGCGTCTTTCGTCAACTGGTATCAGCGCCCGGTTTCGCCGGCCTGGGTCCTCAGCGACGTTTTTGGCACCGCACCAACCGAGCTCACCCGCTCAATCAGCCTGCAGAAGGCGCTCCAACTGATCCGCGTAGTGGTTCAAGTGGTCGAGGACCGGGTGCCTGACCTGGCAGCTGACGCCGACCAGGGCGCACTCCGCGAAGCCGTTCTACGCTATTCACGGGAGGTGGCATTTGCTGCTGCCGACGTGTACGCGCGGGCCGCTGAGACCCGCGGGTCCTGGGACACCCGGCTCGAAGCACTCGTGGTCGACGCCATCCTCCGCGGGGAAAGTTCGGACGCCTTGCGTTCACGGATCGCCGCAGTGGGCTGGCAGTCCCAGGCCAGAATTACCGTCATGGTAGGCAGTTCCCCGCCGGAGCCCAACGCCCTATTCCTCAACGAGTTGCGGCGCACCACCGATCGAATCGCCGAAGACACCCTGGTGGGAATCCAGGGCGACCGGTTGATCCTCGTCCTCGGCGGGGTGGAGAACAACGAAAGCACCTACAGCCGTTTGAGCGATCTGTTTGGGCCGGGGCCTGTGGTGTACGGACCCGAATCCGAATCCCTGGTGGCCGCGAGCAGCTCAGCGCAGGCGGCTTTCGCCGGACTGACCGCGGCGCGTGCCTGGCCTGCCGCGCCACGCCCGGTTGCTGCCGACGACCTGTGGCCCGAACGGGTCATCTCCGGCGACGACACGGCGCGAAAGGCGCTGATTCGCAACATCTACCGTCCGCTGGTGGGTGCATCGAATGGCCTCGAGGAGACCCTGTCCTCCTACCTCAATCTGGGGCATTCGCTTGAGGCAACCTCCCGCGCGTTGTTCGTCCACGCGAACACCGTTCGCTACCGGCTACGACGGGTCTGCGACATCACCGGATGGGATCCGTTGCTCCCCCGTGAGGCGTTTGTTCTGCAGACGGCGCTCGTGGTGGGCAGACTGTCCCAACCATCGCCAGGGCCGGCCGAGCGCCCTGTTACTCGTCCGTAACCCGGTCCCTCGTTGTAGACTTCCTACAAAGCGACCCCCGGAGCTTCGTGCACCGGGATACCCAATAAACCTCTCCCAGTTTGGAAAGCTTGAAAAGTGCTTGCAATCGTCTGCCCCGGTCAGGGGTCCCAAACGCCCGGTTTCTTGAGCCCCTGGTTGGAACTTCCGGGCGTCTCTGATCATCTCGACTCCCTCAGCGGCCAGGCCGGTCTGGATCTCATCCGGCACGGCACCGAGTCCGATGAGGAAACGATCAAGGACACGGCGGTGGCGCAACCCCTGATTGTTGCTGCCGGCTTGGTGACAGCCCGTGTACTGCTAGCCAATCGTCCAATGACTGCAGCGACAGTTGTCGCCGGTCACTCGGTCGGCGAGCTGACGGCGTCGGCCATTTCCGGTGCCTTGTCCGAACAGGACGCCGTAACATTTGTTCGCGTCCGAGCGACAGCGATGGCGGAGGCGGCTGCGGTCGTTCCCACCGGTATGAGTGCAGTGCTGGGTGGAGATCCCGACGACGTCGCCACCGTACTTGCGCGGCACGGCCTGACAGCGGCGAACAGCAATGGTGGTGGCCAGGTAGTCGCTGCGGGCACCCTGGAGCAGCTCGCGGCTTTGACAGCCGATCCGCCAGCCAAGGCCCGAGTCATCCCCCTCAAGGTGGCGGGCGCCTTCCACACTCATCACATGAGCCCGGCTGCGACAGCGCTGCGGGAGCTGAGAGGGTCCCTGATGCCGATGGCACCGGCCGCCACCCTGTTGTCCAACTTTGATGGGGCACCGGTGGTCACTGGGGAGGGCAATCTGGACAGTCTGATCGCCCAGGTATCCCGGCCGGTCAGATGGGATCTCTGCATGGCCCAGATGGAACAGATGGGTGTGTCCGGGGTGATCGAACTTTCGCCGGCGGGTACTTTAACCGGCCTGATGAAGCGCGGAATGCGCGGGACCCCCACATTGGCCGTAAAATCGCCAGAGGATCTTGATGCTGCGGCTGCCTTCATTGATGAGCATTCCCGTACACCGGATCCGGTCATTTCCCCCATCGCAGAAGGACATTCGTGAACGCCCCGGCTTTGAAGCAAGCTCCACTGCGCGAGCACACCCGCATCCTCGGTATTGGGGCTTTCCGCCCCGATGTCATTGTGACCAATGAAGACGTCTGTCAGTGGATAGATTCTTCTGATGAGTGGATCCGGCAGCGGACCGGGATTGTGACGCGGCATCGCGCCGACCGGGACACCAGTGTGATCGACATGGCCGAAGCTGCTGCCCGAAGCGCTCTGGAGAACGCTGGCATTGAGGCATCCCAGCTCGACGCCGTGCTCGTCTCAACCGTGACCCACCCCTATGCCACTCCCTCGGCAGCCGCCCAGCTCACCGACCGGTTGGGAGCAACTCCGGCGCCGGCCTACGACATTTCCGCAGCCTGTGCAGGTTATTGCTATGGCATTGCGCAGGCTGATGCGATGGTGCACGCGGGAACTGCCGAGTACGTGCTGGTGGTGGGCGTTGAGAAGCTGTCGGACTTCATCGACAACGCAGACCGCACTATTTCCTTCCTGCTGGGCGACGGGGCCGGCGCGGTGGTGATCGGTCCTGCCGACAGCGCCGGGATTGGTCCGTCCGTCTGGGGCTCCGATGGCAGCAAGCACCAGGCCATCCGGATGTCCCACTCGCTCCTCGACATCCGGGATGCCGAGTTGGCCTCGGTTGCCGCAGTGGGTGGATCCCTCGACGACGCGCCGAAGGCCTCCTGGCCCACCATGCGCCAGGACGGGCAGACCGTCTTCCGTTGGGCTGTCTGGGAGATGGCCAAGGTGGCACAACGTGCTCTCGACGAAGCCGGGGTCACAGCTGACGACCTGGTCGCGTTTGTCCCTCATCAGGCGAATATCCGCATCATCGATGAAATGGTCAAGCAACTCAAGCTTCCCGAGCATGTCGAGGTGGCTCGCGATATCGTAGACGCGGGAAACACCTCCGCCGCCTCCATTCCACTTGCCATGCACCGCATGCTGCAGGAAAATCCCGCCCTGAGTGGCGGTCTTGCGCTGCAGATCGGTTTTGGCGCCGGGTTGGTGTTCGGCGCACAGGTGGTAGTACTCCCCTAGATTTCCCCAAGCCAAACCGTCAACCGCGGTTTGATTAACCATGTCGGGTCATTGATCCGGCTAGACAAGAAAAGGAGCCATCCATGGCTAGCAACGAAGAAATCCTGGCCGGACTGGCCGAAATCGTCAACGAGGAAACTGGTCTTGCACCAGAGTCGGTTGAGATGGACAAGTCCTTCACCGATGACCTGGACATCGACTCCATCTCGATGATGACCATCGTGGTCAACGCCGAGGAAAAGTTCGGCGTTCGCATCCCCGACGAAGAGGTCAAGAACCTGAAGACCGTCGGCGACGCCGTCAACTTCATCTCCGGCGCGCAGGCCTAGATTTTTCAGACTTCGGGGCCGCCGGCATCCTTGGGTGCCGGCGGCCCGGAAGACGCCCACCAGCACGTTCCATCGCAACACCCCCACGTTTTAGAGAGTGAACCATGGCACGCAAAGTAGTGATCACTGGCCTAGGCGCGACGACGCCCATCGGCGGCGACGTTCCCACCATGTGGAAGAACGCCCTCAAAGGTGTTTCCGGTGCTCGAACCATCGAAGCCGACTGGGTCCAGGAGTACGAGCTGCCTGTGACCTTCGCGGCACAGGTCACCACCCCTGCCAGCGAGGTCCTCTCGCGAGTCGAAGCCAAGCGCATGGATCCGTCCACCCAGTTCGCGGTCATCGCAGCCCGCGAAGCCTGGCGGGATTCCGGGCTTGAAGAAATTGATCATGACCGGTTTGCGGTAGCCTTCGCAACCGGTATCGGCGGGGTGTGGACCCTGCTGGATGCGTGGGACACCCTCCGCGCCAAGGGCCCACGCCGTGTGCTGCCCATGACGGTGCCCATGTTGATGCCCAATGGGCCCGCAGCGGCCGTCAGCTTGGACCTGGGTGCCCGAGCGGGTGCCCACACGCCGGTCTCGGCGTGTGCTTCGGGCACCGAAGCACTCCACCAGGGGCTTGAGCTGATTCGCTCCGGGAAGGCCGACGTCGTCATGTGTGGCGGCGCCGAAGCTGCTATCCACCCCATGCCAATTGCCGCGTTCGCGTCGATGCACGCGCTTTCGCGTCGCAACGACGATCCCGAGCATGCGTCACGCCCCTACGACACCGGGCGAGATGGATTCGTCATGGGTGAAGGTGCTGGGGCCCTCCTCATCGAGGCTGAGGAACATGCTCTGGCTCGCGGAGCCCGGATCTACGGCGAACTCGCTGGCACATCGGTCACCGCCGATGCCTACCACATCACTGCTCCCGATCCCGGCGGATTGGGCGCTACGCGGGCGTTGAAGGCCGCCATGTTCGACGCACGGGTGCAGCCATCGGATATTTCGCATGTGAACGCACACGCAACATCCACTCCCGTTGGTGATAAACCCGAATACGTGGCTCTGAAGACAGCGCTGGGTTCACACATCGACAATGTGGCGGTGTCAGCAACCAAGTCGCAGACCGGCCATTTGCTCGGCGCTTCAGGTGCCGTTGAAGCGGTGATGACGGTCCTCGCTGTCTATGATCGCAAGATGCCTGTCACGATCAACCTGGAGAACCAGGATCCTGAAATTCCGCTGGACATTGTCACCACCGAGCGCACGCTTCCTGCTGGTGATCTGGTGGCGCTGAGCAACTCGTTCGGCTTTGGCGGACACAACGCTGTGATAGTTGTTCGCAGCGTCTAGTAAGTCAGCGGGTTCGCCCCCAGCGACCCAGCGAAAGTCAAAGGCGCCGTCCCTCAGGGGACGGCGCCTTTGACTGTTCTTGTAAGAGGTTGAGCTCAGGGACGGTGAGTGTCCGTAAGGCAGTGGTGGTTTGTTAGCCGACCTGGTGAAGCCACCTGACCGGTGCGCCTTCCGCGGCGTGCCGAAAGGGTTCAAGTTCTTCATCCCAGGACTCGCCGAGGGCGAGGGAAAGCTCGTGGTAGACGGCAGCGGGGTCGCCGGCGCCCGTTTCGTAGGCATACCGGATGCGGTCCTCGGTCACCATGATGTTGCCGTGAACGTCAGTGGCGGCGTGGAAGATCCCCAGTTCCGGTGTGTGTGACCACCGTCCGCCATCAGCGCCAGCGCTCTGTTCCTCGGTGACCTCGTACCGAAGATGGGCCCATCCGCGAAGAGCCGATGCCAGCTGCGCACCGGAACCCTGCGGGCCCACCCAAGACAACTCGGCACGGAACATACCGGGCGAGGCAGGTTGAGGGGTCCACTTTAGATCGGTTCGCTGATCAATCACAGAACCGATGGCCCACTCGATATGTGGGCATAGCGCGGAAGGGGCTGAGTGAATATACAACACTCCGCGCGCCGTAATACCAGACATTCCATCCTCCATAGCTGTAGGTACGTCTTCCCCAACGACCTGCAACGGGAACGAAAATATCTGTCTGTGTCCGCCGACACGGCAGACTAGGGTTCATTCTGCCTTACATAGTCTAATTGCGCCACTGTAACTACGTTGGTGCTACTCACATTGCCATTCGGGCTACTTGTCTTCCGCCTAACGTCTGTCTTTGCCAACCACCAGGTGTGGCGTCAGGCGCGGGGGTGGGCCTGCTCATAGCTCCTACGGAGACGATCCACCGAGACGTGGGTATAAATCTGGGTGGTGGCGAGACTCGAATGTCCGAGGATTTCCTGGACCGCCCTCAGATCTGCGCCGCCGTCCAGCAGATGGGTCGCAGTGCTGTGCCGCAAGGCGTGCGGTCCTTTCGCCGAAGTGCCTTCGACGCCAGCGAACAGCCTTTCGACTGTCGACCGTGCCTGGCGTTGATCCATTCGGCCCCCACGTCGACCCAGGAACAGCGCGTAGCCGCTGGCCGCGGTAACCAGTTTCGGACGGCCGCGACGGAGCCAATCGTCGAGGGCGTGTGCAGCAGGCACCCCGTACGGAACGGTTCGTTCCTTGTTGCCTTTACCGACCACGCGCAGGGTCCGGCGATCTACGTCGAGGTGGTCAATGTCCAACCCGACTAACTCCCCCACCCGGATACCGGTGCCGTAAAGCACCTCTACGAGGGCTGTGTCCCTCAGGGCAATCGGGTCGCCCTCGGTTGATGCGGCGCGCAGGGATTCAAAGATCACGTCCAGCTGTTTCGAGGATAGGACCCCGGGCAATGTTTTTTCCCGTTTGGGTGCGCGTAGTCGAAGCGCAGGGTTTGCCTCGATCAGTTCCTCGCGCACCGCCCATGCGAGGAAACTGCGAACGGTGGCAGCGCGCCGGGCAATCGTCGACCGCGCCTGGCCCTGCGCATCCATCGAACCAAGCCAGGACCGAAGATCAGCGAGAGTTAGCTCATCCAGTCGTGTGACACCGGATTCCTGAGCGAAGCGGAGCAGCCCTCCGATATCCGTCAAGTAGGCACGCACGGTGTGAACAGACCGATTCCGTTCAGCGCTGAGATAGCCCTGGTATCGAGCGACGATACTCTGGAAGGGCTCGGGCAATTGCTGCATCTATTCACTGTGGGCCCTGCGGCGTCCATCCTCAAGCAGGCGCTCCGGTCTACCGGCCTTCTGTCGCCAGATCGCGGGTTGAACCAGTTCCCAGGGGTAGAAGCCGGGTCGCAGGCCCTGCCCGACCTCAGGCAACGGCCAGATCACTGGCAACGGGCAGATCACAAGCCCAGCCAGATCACAGGCGGCAGCCCGACCACAGGCCCTGCCCGACCTCAGGCGGCGGGACGGATTGCATCACCTGCCTCAAGCTCGAGTAGGAAGCGCTTGACCTCCGGTCCGGCCGAATATCCTGTGATACCGCCGGTGGACCTGACCACGCGGTGCCCGGGAATGATGATCGACAGCGGGTTGACCCGGATGGCAGCGCCGACCGCCCGACCCATTAAAGGGTTCCCGAGCTGCGCGGCAAGTTCCCGATAGCTGCGAGTCTCCCCGTACGGGATAGCCAGGACCGCAGCCCAGACTTTCTGCTGGAAGTCAGTGCCGTTGGCGTGGACAGGAAGGCTGAAGGCGCGTCGGCTTCCCGCGAAGTACGCACGGAACTGGTCGCTCGCGCGGTTGAAGGTGGCGGTGTCCGCCTTCAGGCTGGCTGCACTCATGCGCTCCTCCACAACGCCGGACCCGCCGGCAGCAGAGGTATGTCCGCCCGAGCCCACTGAACCTCCTGAACCGGTCGAGGTACCCAAGCCCGCTGATCCGCCTGAGGTACCCGGGGCGCCGGACCCGTCGCTCAGACCAGGTATCGTATTCGCGCCCAATATCCTGGCGAACGGGAGGCCAACGGCCGATGGGATCGGTGGTGGCTTATGCAGGTCGTGAAAGACCGCTGTGAGCGCACCCCGTTCGACGACCAGGAGGAGTCTGCCTATCGGGGTATCGATGAACTTATGCGTCTTCATCGGGGTGATCCTTCCATATTGTTAGTTGGGCTTGGTGTGGGGCCGGTTGTGGTCGGGACGAGGGGCACCGCGACGCCACCCGCCGTCGTGGGTTCGTTCTGCGAGGGTGCTTAGCTCCAACCGGCTTAGTCCTGCCAGAACGTCACGAATGCTTAATCCGGCCACCGAGGCCAGTTTGTCGATGGTGGTGCTCGCTCGAACAGGCAGGGCGTCAAGCAGCAGGATGTCCTCGACGGTGAGACCATCGTGCACGGCATGCTCCCCGTCCGGCTCAGGGACCATGACGCTCCCAATGGGGCCAGCCAGTTCGGAGATCTCTGCGGCGTCGGTGACGCAGATGGCGCTACCCTCCCGCATGAGTCGATGGCATCCCGCAGAATTGGCTGAGAACACCGACCCGGGTACGGCGCCTACGGACCGTCCCAGCCCGGCAGCGTGATGGGCGGTGTTCAGTGCACCCGACCGCCAGCGTGCCTCAACCACCACGGTCACCGCGCACAGGGCTGCGATCAACCTGTTGCGCTGCAGGAATCTCCACCGGGTTGGCGAGGAGCCGGGCGGCACTTCGGCGACCAGCAGCCCGCGTCGTGCCGTTTCGCGCAGCAACTGCTCATTGCCCGCCGGGTAATACCGATCGATGCCGCACGCGGTCACCCCGATAGTCGGCAGCGTCCGTTCATCATCGGCGGCTGCCAGAGCAGAGCGGTGCGCCTGCGCATCGATTCCATAGGCTCCTCCCGAAACCACCGTGTACCCGCGGGTGACCAGACCGGCTGCCAGGTCGCCTGTCACAGCTGTTCCATAGGCTGTGCTGTCGCGTGACCCCACCACCGCCACCATGCGGTTGAGCTCAGGTATGCCCCGCGAGTAGTTTCCGCGGATCCAGAGACAGGATGGTGCCGAGAGCTGCAGGTCATCGATGGCGTTGGGCCAGTTTTCACTTTCCGGGGTCAGGAGTATCCCACCCAGTCGTTCGAGGGTTGCAAGGTCTCGTTCGGGAGCCAAATCCGCGACCCTCGGCCTCCATCGTTCCAGCGCATCGATTAGCGCCTGCGGGCGGATACTGATCCCCTGTGATTCAAGTAGCCCGGCGACCTCCAGCGGCAACGTAGATCCAGCCGAAATCCGGCCGGTCGCGATCCGCAGAGCATCGATTGGCCCAGCCGCCAGAGTCAAGGCCAGACCCACGGTGTCTGATGGCTCAAACAGCCGCGATAGGGCTGCCCGGGCGACGACCGTGGGATTGGTATAACTGGTCATGAAGCACTCTCCTGCAGTCGAAGGTTTAGCGCGACTTCAACGTCGTGGGTGGTAGGCGAGGACTGTCCGCCCAGATCGGCGAGAGTCCACGCCACCCTCAGAACCCGATCGTGTCCCCGCATGGTGAGTGTCTCGTTGTTCATGGCTTTGTCTACCGGCGCTGTGACCGCCCGCGGGAGTTTGAGACCTTCGTTCAGCACCGACGAAGGCATTTCAGCGTTGGTGTTTGCCCCCCACTTCGCCAACCGTTCACGTTGAGCCGCGCGAGCTGCTGCCACCCGCGCGGCAACAACTGCCGACGACTCTGCCCGGGCGCCATCGGAGTAATCCGCAAGCGAAACCCGGGCCACCGCCAGCTGAAGATCAACCCGGTCGAGTAGGGGTTGGGACAAGCGGTTGAAGTATCGCCGCCGCTGTTCAGCAGTACAAACGCAGTCGATGCCTTTGCCGCTGGCCAGCCCACAGGGACAAGGATTCAGCGCCATCACCAGTTGAAACCTGGCGGGGTACGAAGCGGTCCCTGCCGACCGGTGAAGCACCAGTTCGCCACTTTCCAAAGGCTCTCGCAAGGCCTCAAGGACTCCCCGTTGATACTCGGGCGCCTCGTCGAGGAAGAGCACTCCGCGGTGTGCCCGGGACGCGGCGCCGGGGCGCGGAATACCGCTACCGCCTCCGATAATCGACGCCGTTGACGACGTGTGGTGCGGGCTCTCAAACGGAGGTCGTCGCTGCAGCCCGTGACAGGAAAGCACCCGACCGAGGGAATGAATAGCTGTCACCTCCATTGCCTCCTGATCTGTGAGGTCGGGGAGGATCCCGGGCATTCGTTCAACCAGCATTGTCTTGCCGGCCCCTGGTGGACCCACCATCATCATGTGATGGGCCCCGGCGGCGGCGATTTCGACGGCGAACCGTGCTGCTGGCTGGCCGGCGATGTCGGCCATGTCTTTGATTGCCGGCTGGCGATTCCCCGGATTCGGCGGCAGGGGTGCCTGCACGGGATCAGTCGGCGTGTCAGGCAGGGACACTTTCGTGGGGTCTGCGCCGAACGCCAGAAAGACTTCGGCGAGGCTCGCAAATCCTTTGACCTCGGCCTGCGGGACGAGCGCCGCTTCGCCGTGATTGCCGGCAGCCACCACAAACCGGGTGTGGCCCGCCTTGACTCCGGCCATTACCGCGGGCAGCACGCCGCTGATCGGCCGAAGCCTGCCGTCGAGGCCCACCTCGGCGATGAAGACGGTGTTGCCGCACCGCCTTACCTCCCCGGTAGCTGCAAGGGCCGCCATGACGATTGCCAGGTCGAAGCCTGAGCCGCGCTTGTGCAGAGAGGCGGGAATCAAATTGACGGTGATCTTTCGACGGCTCAACGGGAGCCCAGCATTGCGTGCTCCGGCCCGAATTCGGTCACGCGCTTCGTTGAGCGATGCATCGGGTAACCCCAGGATCACGAAGGCCGGGAGGGTTTGTCCAATGTCTGCCTCCACTTCGATGATGTGGCCGTTCAGACCCACGAGCGACACCGCGTAGGTGCGTCCCAGCGGCATCAGCTGACCGCCCGGAGATAGTCGATCTGGGGTTCGCCGGTGCCGTCGTCGAGCACGGCGACCGCATCCACGCGGATCTCCGAAATGCGCAGCTCGTGAGCCTGCGCCCACCTCGCACCAAGTAAATAAAACCGCTCGAGCGTGGTGGCGCTTATCCCCTCCATCGGATGACCGAAATCCAGTGACGAGCAGGTCTTCATCTCGATCACCACCAGCGTTGATCCGTCGATCGCGACCGGGTCAGTCTCACCCAGTCCACAGCGCCAGTTGCGGTCCACCAGGTCCAGCCCCGCGGTTTCGAGATACGACGCCGCCAGCACCTCTCCCCTGCGTCCCAGTCGGTCCTTCGCCTTCATCACAACACCTCCGGTACCAGCGTGTTACAACCGGTACCGGAGGTGTCGGGTTACTCCAGCTATGTGCGAAAAGTCAGCAGCACCCGCCCTGTGCAGGGCGAGTGGGACTGTGGAGTTGACGGTGTATCTTGCCGAACCCGCCGGGCGGTAGACCCAGCCGGAAGGAGCCCGATATGGCCGCAATAA
This sequence comes from Arthrobacter sp. TMT4-20, assembly GCF_054510775.1. Taxonomy (NCBI): domain Bacteria; kingdom Bacillati; phylum Actinomycetota; class Actinomycetes; order Micrococcales; family Micrococcaceae; genus Arthrobacter; species Arthrobacter sp. TMT4-20. Next base: position 244,658 of record NZ_JBTNDW010000002.1, read on the forward strand.
ATTGAGGCTTTGACGATCACCAAAACCACTGGGGTTTCTTGACAGATCAGGCTGGGGGCGGGACGCTCTTCCAAGCGAATGCGAGAGAAGGGGCCTGTCGTGACTAACGAATCAGTGCAAGACGGCAGCCAGCAAAACGTGGTTTCACCAGTCGTAGACCAGCCGAATCCTCCGAACATTCAGAGCGAAACCCCGAGGGACATCCACCTCATCACGTATAGCTACCTTCGTTGGCTCCTGGTTTTGCTGCCAGTGGTCCTATTCGTTGTTACTGTCTCCACCGCAATTGAGCAGGGCCATTTAGAAAGGTCGATTAGTGCCTACTATGGGGGCTGGGTCCGGGACGTTTTCGTAGGAACCCTTATTGCGATAGCGGTTTGCCTTGTCGCTTATCAGGGAGTGGGTCTGATCGAGGACTATGCACTCAACGGCGCCGGTTTCTATGCCGTCTACGTGGCTCTGATTCCGGCGGATTTTCCGGTGCTAATGGAGAAACTGAAGTCATCAGAGACACCGGACGGTTTGGCTCCGTCGGCAGACGAGTACGTCTTTTTCCTACGCGTCACACTTGCATGTGTCTTGTTCCTAGTCCTGGTGGTCTTCCTGCTTGAGGTGCGAGCGGGGAACGTCCAGAGGCTCTTCCGAGCTGAAGTCGACCGTGACTGGCTGCATAAGCTCACCCGCTTTTTCCTTGTTGCAACCATGGCAGTCCTGATCGGGTTTCTGGCCCTAGCAAGCCAACAGCTGTACTTCCCTGCAGGTGACGTAACCATGGATGGACTCACCCAGTGGGGCATTCCCCTCACGATTCATGATCTTGCGGCAATATTCTTGATAAGTTCGCTATTTGTGGCCGTTCTTACCAATACCTGGCCTTTCTTCAAGTTCAGCGCCCTCCGCGAGTCTGCGCGACAGGGGTACCTGGTCATCGCCGTCCTTATGACTTTTGGTGCCTTTGTTCCAATACTTGTGGCTCAGCGCTTCGCGCCGGGCCGCGAGGTGATCCTACTTGAGTGGTGGGAAATTGGATTGTTTGCCACTTTTTGGGCGCTCGAGACTGGCAGGATGCGCAGGCTAAACAAGCGCCAGAAGACAGGGAGAACCGTAAGCACCGACGATAAAGCCCGTCTCCTTCCGGAGCCTTCTCGCGTCACGGACGGAAGCAGCAATTCCGCCCGATAAGCCACCGGCGTGGTCAGCATCTTGCCACGAGCCCACCAGAGGCAACCTGACAATGTCGGGTTCCACCGAGATGATGTGGCTGTTCGGCCCGACGAGCGACACCGCGTAGGTGCGTCCCGGCGGCATCAGCTGACCGCCCGGAGATAGTCGATTTGGGGTTCGCCGGTGCCGTCGTCGAGCACGGCCACCGCATCCACGCGGATCTCCGAAAAGCGCAGCTCATGAGCCTGCGCCCACCTCGCACCAAGTAAATAGAGCCGGTGAAGCTTGGTGGCGCTAATCCCCTCCATCGGATCACCGAAATCCAGCGACGAACGGGTCTTCACCTCGATCACCACCAGCGTTGATCCGTCGATCGCGACCAGGTCAATCTCCCCCAGCCCACAGCGCCAGTTGTGGTCCACCAGGTCCAACCCCGCGGCTTCGAGATACGACGCCGCCAGCGCCTCTCCCCTGCGTCCCAGTCGGTCCTTCGCCTTCATCACAACACCTCCGGTACCAGCCTCTTACAGCCGGTACCGGAGGTGTCGGGTTACTCCAGCTATGTGCGAAAAGTCAGCGGCACCCGCCCTGTGCAGGACGGTGCCGCTGAGTGACAGCCCGAGCTAGACCACGGTTCGTTCAAGAACGGCGTCGATTTGTCCCATCGCCTGCTTGATGCCTTCTTCCATGCCCATGGCGATCATCTTCTCCAGCTGCTCCAGACTTTCGAAGCTCGACACAGTCGTCATACGCGTGCCGCTGTCAATGGCTTCGAGAGTGACCACGCCGTGCGTGGTTCCCATTTCGTCCATCGGATCCCCGTTCTCATCGGCGAAACCGTCGTCGAACTCCAGATGGGTGGGCGCGTTGATGGCAGTGAATTCCCACCACCCGCGGCTCTTGTCCCCCTCCGGACCGGTCATGTAGTAACTGGCTTTCCCGCCCGGAACGAAATCATGGCTGTCGAACGTCGCCGGGTAGGTCGGCGGGCCCCACCAGCGTTCGAGCTGACGCGGATCCTCCCAGACCTGCCAGAGCCGCTCAACGCTGGCGCTAAACTCGGCAACGATCGTGAGGGTTAAAGCCTCGGTGTCCTTGTGTGTACTGATAACTGTCATGTTGGTGATGCCCCTTCTTCCTCGGCCAGGATGTCGGAAATCCGGTCGACGCGTTGCCGCCAGATCGCTTCGTACTCCTCGAGCAGCCGCCGCGCCCTTCTCAACGCATCGAGATGAACCCGCACAATCTGCTCCCTTCCGCGCTTCTCCTTGGTCACAAGATTCGCGCGCTCAAGAACGGCCACATGCTTTTGCACTGCGGCGAAACTCATGGCGTAGTGGGCAGCCAAACCGGACACTGAATAATCACTGACCAGTGCTCGGACGAGAATGTCCCGTCGGGTGGTGTCAGCAAACGCCTGGAACAGGCGGTCCACCTCGACGTCAGTCAACTCATCTACAACCATGTGGTTGTACGTTAGTGAATGCGAAGCTTTCCGTCAAGGGGTCAGGAATGGTCGGGCAGGATTCACCGTGAATGACAGGAGCATCGCTTTCAGCTGGGCGTCTTGAAGGTGCGCCTGATACAGCCGTCCACCATTCTCATAGTCGGGAAGCGATTCGAAGACGAAGTGCACCGGGAGATTGGACTTTGCCTCGATTTGGGGGAGCAGTTCCGAGTCGAGGACCAGATGGTCCGGGCTGGAAGGGCGGCGCCGTCGCCCGGAACTCCGCCGTCGAAGCGGGCGATCTGCTGACCTGAGGCCTCCGAAATGACGTAGGCCGATGCGCTGGGTCCCACCCCGTAGGTGGGCAGGTCCAGAGGTTCGACGGCGACCGCTTCCCACCCTGAGGGAAGCAGGAAGCTGTAGATACCATCCGGCGGTGTGCCGAAACTACCCAGCGCCTACCTTAGGGAGACTTCAGTTCCCGAGTGGACCATCCTTGGGCAGCGCAATGTCGTCGGACTTGGTCAGTTCTTCGACGTTGACGTCCTTGAAGGTGATCACCCTGACGTTCTTGACGAACCGTGCCGTGCGGTAGACGTCCCACACCCACGCGTCCTGAAGCGTGAGGTCGAAATAGATCTCGCCGTCGGCCGAGCGCGCCTGTAGGTCAACGTGGTTGGCGAGGTAGAACCGGCGTTCAGTCTCCACCACGTAGCTGAACAGCCCGACGACGTCGCGGTACTCACGGTAGAGCTGCAGCTCCATGTCGGTTTCGTAGTTTTCAAGATCCTCAGCACTCATCGTCCCATCATCCCCCAATTTCCACTCGGGGCATGCTGATCCTGTCCCCGGTCCCTAGTCGCCAGGTGGTGCGATGCAAAGCGGTGGCACCCAGGCCATCAATCGCGGCGCGGTGGCCCGCCGTCGCATAACCCTTGTTGATCTCCCAGCCATACTGGGGATGCTCAGCGGCATAGGCGACCATCATGGCGTCGCGTTCCACTTTCGCCAGGACGCTGGCCGCCGCGACGCTAAGGCATTGCAGGTCGGCTTTGATGCGGGTGTGGACTGGGACATCGCATCCGGTGAAGATCTCCGCGTCCACCGCGTCAACGTCCAGCGCCCCGGGGCCCACGGTTTCGGCGTCGAAGAGAGTGGCTTGCTCGCGCGGCGAAAGCCAATCGTGGTTGCCGTCAAGGATCACAGCATCGGGTCGTGCAGTGACCACAACCTGCTCCCAGGCCCGGTTTCCCGCCAGCTGCAGCGCACGCATCAGCCCGACGTCGTCAATCTCGGCCGCGGTGGCATGCCCGACGCCGTAGGCCAACGCCCATTTCTGGATCCTCGGGACCAGCTTCACCCGATCCGCTGGGGACAGCAGCTTGCTGTCCCGGACTCCTCTCAACCCCTTGACCGCCGAAAGGTCGATCATGACGAGCCCCACCGAGACCGGACCCGCGAGGGCACCCCGGCCAACCTCGTCGCATCCGGCCAGCAAACGGTGTCCCGAGTCCAGGAATGAGAGTTCAAAGCGGAGGGTGGGGGCAGCAGATTTCATCGCAGTCAGGGAGCTGTGGCGGCTGCGGGCGCGGGAATTGAGTCGAAGACCTCCGGGTAATTGCCGAGGAATCCCATCCGGTTCAGGGGCCAGGCAACTACTGCAGCTTTACCTTCAATGTCCTCGACATCGATGAATCCGGAGTTGGGCTTGTCAGCGTTGGCGCGCGAGTCGGCCGAGGCGTTGCGATGGTCACCCATCACCCAGATTTTGCCTTCGGGGACAGTCACGTCGAATTCGGTATCCGAGGGGCTCGCCCCCGGGTAGAGGTAGGGCTCTTCGAGGGGTTCGCCGTTGACCGTGATCCGGCCGTCGTCGTCGCAGCACACCACCCGGTCGCCGGCCATGCCGATGACGCGCTTCACCAGGTGCTGCTGGGTGTCATCGGGGAGGAGGCCGACGAAGATCAGGCCGTCCTTGACCCAGTTGGCTCCGGGTCCGGTGCCGGGCGGTGGTGCTGGCAGCCAGCCCTCGGTGTCCTGGAAGACGACGACGTCGCCGCGCTGCAGTTCAAAGGGTGCGGGAACCAGTTGGTTGACGAAGATCCGGTCGTCGATCTCGAGGGTGTTCTCCATCGATCCGGAGGGGATGAAGAAGGCCCTGAACAGGAAGGTCTTGATCAGGAAGGACAGCAGGATGGCAATGCCGACGATGATCAGGATTTCCTTGAGCCAGCCACCAAGGCTGCGGGCGCCGTCGTCGTTCGCCTGCTTCTTCCCGCTCCGGTCACGGTGCGCCGAGCGGCTCACATCGGGGCTGGGGGCATCCGAACGGGCATCAGCGTCGTCGTTGGACTTGCCGGGGACGCTTGTTGCCATCTGCTGGTCATCTACCTAAGGTCGGTGGTCGGTGAAACGTTCAATGGGGCCGGAGCGCGAGGGTGGCCAGACAATCTGCACTGCTCGGCCCAGTACCCGCTCCGTCGAGACCAGTCCCCCACCGGGTGCCCCCAGCAACGACCGGGAATCAAACGAATCGGAGCGGTGATCACCCATTACCCACAATTTACCCTGTGGGACCTCAACCTCGAACTGTTGGTCACTGGGTGCGTCCGAAGGGAAAACGTAGGGCTCGTCGAGTGGGTTCCCGTTCACTTCCAGCTGCCCGCCCGGACTGCAGCACGCCACGGTGTCGCCGCCGACACCCAGGATCCGCTTCACGTAGACGGTGTCGCTGCCGGAGACCCCTAACCAGTGGCCCACCGTCCCGAGGAGCTCCCCCGGACCACCCCCACTGATGGGATCGAACGAACCCCGACCGTCGAAGACGACGACGTCGCCGCGCTGCGGTTCGCCGTCGAGCCGGGAAACCAGCACCCGGTCTCCTTCTTCCAGGAGCGGCTGCATCGATTCCGAGGGAATGAAGTAGATGTCCACCACCGTCGCCCTGAGGACCGAGGCGAGCACCACGGCGATGAGGAGTGCTGACAGCACAAAACGCCAGCCCCGGAAGGGCCGGCGTTCTGGTTGTGCTCCCGCAGAATGCCGGGGATGATCTGATCCCGGCATGGTGCGGTTCAAGAACTGGTGTTACTTGGCAGTCTTGGGTTCGCGCTTTTCCTTGATCTTGGCAGCCTTGCCGCGAAGATCGCGCATGTAGTAGAGCTTCGCGCGGCGAACGTCGCCACGTGAGACAACCTCGATCTTGTCGAGGACTGGGGAGTGAACCGGGAAGGTACGCTCCACACCAACACCGAAGCTGACCTTGCGGACGGTGAAGGTTTCGCGGAGGCCATCGCCCTGGCGGCCAACAACGAAGCCCTGGAAGATCTGAACACGGGTGTTCTTGCCTTCAATGATGTTTACGTGCACCTTGAGGTTGTCACCGGCGCGGAATGCAGGAATGTCGGTGCGCAGTGATGCTGCGTCGACGGCGTCAAGAATATGCATGGTTATTGCTCCTGGTGAACGCCACAGGTCATTCACGTTAGTCACAGCGGTCAAGGCCTAGGCAATGTCCGCCGGAAAATTAGTTGGACCGGCAAACCATGAGTTGGTCGCCAGCGTGTCAGCCTGTTGGTAGTTCTCCCCCTGTGGCAGGGAACAACCCAGTAGACACAAAGTTCAATTATGCCATATGGATGGGGTTGGTCAGTCAACGCTTTTGGAGGTGATCTCCGGTTGACGGGTCAGCGCCCCGTCGACGACGACGTACCCCAGCTGCGCCAATGCGGCCAGGTCTGCCTTGCTCAGCGTCCCGGCAGGCAACCCGGCCAGCAGGTCCGGCCGACGCTGTGCCGTGCGCCGGAACTGTTCGTCCCGCCTGAACTGGGCGATCCGCGCGTGGTTGCCACTGAGCAGCACCTCGGGAATACCGCGGCCGCGCCAGTCGGAGGGCTTGGTGTAAACCGGGTATTCCAGCAGCCCGTCGGAGTGGGACTCTTCAACCAGTGACTCGGGATTACCCACCACTCCGGGCAGCAACCTACCGACGGCCTCCACCATCGCCAACACTGCGACTTCTCCCCCATTAAGGACGTAGTCGCCGAGGCTGACCGGCCGAACATCGAACTGGTCACCGGCCCACTCGAGCACCCGTTCGTCGATCCCCTCATACCTGCCGCAGGCGAAAGCAAGGTGCGGTTCCTCAGCCAGTTCGTGGGCCATTTGCTGGGTAAAGACCGCTCCTGCAGGCGATGGCACAATCAGCACCGGCCGGCCCTCGGCCGGCGACGCGTCTATCACTGACTGCAGCGCCAATGCCCACGGCTCGGGCTTCATCACCATTCCGGCGCCGCCGCCATAGGGCGTGTCGTCAACGGTACGGTGCCGGTCGGTGGTGAAGCTGCGCAGGTCGTGGACCCGAAGATCCAGCAACCCGTCCTGCCTCGCCTTCCCGATCAGCGACAGATCGAGGGCAGCCAGGTACTCCGGGAAAATACTGACGACGTCGATGCGCACTTAGCGACCGCTGCCCTCAGCGTCAGAGGCGGCGGCGGGGTCTGTGTCAGACGCAGGGTCGGCGGGGCCTGTGTCAGACGCAGTGTCGGCGGGGTCTGTGTCAGACGCAGGGTCGGCGGGGCCGTCGTCGTCGACGTCGGTCACTTCGCCGTCGTCCGGGCCTGCCTGATTGGATCCGGGCAGATTCAGCTCAAACAACCCGGCGGGCGGGGTCAGCAGCACATAACCGTCAGCGACGTTGACCTCGGGGACGATTTCGGCGACAAACGGGACCAGCGTCTCGTGGCCTGCGGAGGTTTCGACAATCAACAGGTCCTGCACCTCGAGCGTGCGGAGTCCGCTGACTTTGCCGACGACGTCGTTCCCTACCCGCGCCTCAAGACCCACCAGTTCGTGTTCGTACCAGGCGTCGTCGTCGTCATCCTCTGCCTCATCCGTATCGATGAACAGTTTGGCGCCGCGCAGGGTTTCTGCCGCGTTGCGGTCAGAGAACCCGTCGAACCCGAGGATCAGGATGTCCTTGTTCCAGCGGGCACCGCTGACCGTCAGCGGGCCAAGCGCGGCCGGCTCGGCGCGAAAGATGGCCCCGGCCTCGAACCGGTCTTCCGGCGCATCCGTGAACAGCTGCACTGTCACTTCGCCGCGAATACCATGGGGTTTGCCGATCCTGGCAACCTGAACTTCCATCTGACACTCCTGGTGCTGCTGGGGTAGGTGGACAAAAATTTGGCCCCGCCACCATTATCCGGTGCGGGGCCAAACTCAATGTAATACTGTGCTGAATTGGTGTGCTGAAGCGCTGTTAGCCCCGGCGGCGGTCCGTATCGACTACGTCCACGCGTACCGGTTCGCCGTCGGCGAGGGCTGACACAACGGTGCGCAAGGCGCGGGCTGTGCGGCCCTGGCGGCCAATGACCCGGCCCAGATCGTCCTGATGAACCCGCACCTCGAGGGTTTCCCCACGGCGGTTGTTCTTCAGGGAAACCTTGACATCATCGGGACTGTCAACAATTCCCCGGACGAGGTGTTCCAGCGCTTCGGCCAGCAATTTAGTTGGCCTCGGCGGTTTCAGTCTCGGCTTCGGCTGGTGCCTCGGCGTCGGACTTCTTGGCCTTGGGGGTGATGGCTTCAGGAACGATTACCGAACCCTTTTCAGGGGCGACGAAGGTTTCCTTGGGAGCCTTGGTCTTCAAGGTTCCCTCCTGGCCTTCGAGTCCCTTGAACTTCTGCCAGTCACCGGTGATCTTGAGCAGTACTGCAACCTGCTCGGTTGGCTGTGCGCCAACGCCGAGCCAGTACTGTGCACGCTCGGAGTTGATCTCGATGAACGAGGGCTCCTCGGTGGGGTTGTACTTACCGATTTCCTCGAGGGCACGGCCATCACGCTTGGCGCGTGCATCCATGACGACGACACGGTAGAAAGGTGCGCGGATTTTACCCATGCGCTTCAGGCGAATCTTTACGGCCACTGTTGTGGTCACTCCTTGATGATCTAAAGGGGTGAACCCTACTCAGTGCTCCCGTGGGGCGGGCCACCTCTGAGGGTTCAAAAGGACAAGATGCGCGCGCAGAGAGAGGGGCTGCCCGGATCGAGTACAGGTCTATTGTGCCAGATCGCAGACTCCAGCACGAATCACGCCACGCTAGCTCACTGCCACCCGGATTCTGTTGTTCCACGGGTCATTGAAGCGTAGCTCGCTGCCGGTGTGGTGGTTGTCGATCCCGGCAGCTTTCAGCCTCTCAGCGAGGGCTCCCACATGGTCCTCGGCTGGGACCCGGACGAGTACCTCCCCGAGCCCTAGCGTGTCTTTGCGCGGTCCGGCGCCCCGACTGTTCCACACATTCATGGCCATGTGGTGGTGGTATCCCCCAGCCGAGACAAACAGCGCCTGGCCGTGCCAGCCGGCGGTCCGCTCGAATCCGAGCGTGTCGACGTAGAACCTCCCGGCGGTTTCGACGTCGCCGACCTGCAGGTGGACGTGTCCGACGACGGCCGCCGCCTTGGCCTGGCCGGTCACCGCATCCTGGGTCAGGTGGTCCCGCAGGTAGGTGTCCGCCGGCAGCCGGAGGCTGTCCATCACGACTGATTTTCCTGCCGTCTGTCCGGTGTCGTCGGTGGTCCACTGCCAGGTGTCGCGCGGTTTGTCGAAGTAGAGCTCAATCCCGTTACCTTCGGGGTCGGTGAAGTAGAAAGCCTCGCTGACGAGGTGATCGGCGCTGCCAACGTACAGGCCGGCGTCGTACTGTGCGGTCGCGGCGACGGTTGCGGCGAGGGCTGACCGGTCGTCGAAAAGCAGCGCGGTATGGAACAGCCCGGCCTCCCCGTGGGCCGGGAGTTGGAGTCCTTGCGCCGGCGCAAGGTGAATCAGCGGCGTGTTTCCGCGACCAAGGTGCACGCCTTCGCGGGTTTCCTCGATGACTTCGAGTCCGAGGGCTCGCTGGTAGTAGTCGGACATTGTGGGCAGGTCGCCCACCTTGAGTAGCACTGCGCCCATTGATAGGTCGGCCGGCAATAAGTCCTGGGTGTTGGTCATGGTGTTCTCCTCAACATGATGCTGTATCGGAGATAACTACTTGAAGCTTCAAGTTATTCCATTGGACACCGTGCGGGTCCTCCCAGCTCCTGGCACTGTTTTGACGTGTCGGGCCGGGACACGCCGTCGTCGGGGCGCCGATCGGCCCAGTAGGAGGGGAGGTCTGCACACCGCAGGCCCTCAGGCCCGAGCTACAACGCGGCGCGCATGGACACTCTGCGACCGACTTGGTCGAGGCCGATTGCTGCCTCATGGTTTCGGACGGCGAGCAGCGCCGGGGATGGCTCACGAACCGTTTCGAAGCCGCAGGTTGCGTAGAACGGGGCGTTGAAGGGGACATCCGCGAAGGTAGTCAGGGTAATCCAGGGATAACCAGCGTGCCGCGCCCAGTCCTTCGACGCTTCGACCAGCGCCCGCCCTGTCCCCCTACCCGCATGGGCGGGAAGGACTGCGAGCTGCTCGAGGTGCGCGCCGCCGTCGAGCTCTTCCAGACGGGCGAACCCGATGCACGGCCTGCCTGCGACCAGCAACTTCAGCGATGCCGCAAGTTCCGATCGCGACGCTCCCGCCGGAAGGGACACGGGGAGGGGCATTCCGTTGAGATAGGTCAGCAATGAATCAGCTGCCGCCTCGATGGCTGGCAGGAAGGTGAGGTCCAGCTTCTCGGCTTCGCGGATGCTGATCATGCGGTCAAGTGTAGGGCCAGCGCCGCGTGAGGCCCCCGGTGTCCGGGTTGCTCATCACAACCCGGTCAGTACCGGCCGGATGCTAGGCGTCGGTACCTGCATGCGCGGCGACGAACTCGCGGATCAGGGCATCGCCGTCGGGAGTGTCCTGCGGCCGGTGGGCTCCCGGGGCGACGATGTGCTGGGCCCCGGTAACAGCCAGGTAACCGGCGATTTCCTCGTAGAGCGGCTCCCAGCCACCGGTGATGATCAGTGTCGGAACGCCTGGCACAATGTCCAGCGGTGCTTCCCATGGCGGGGACTGCAGCCTGAGCCGATGGGCAGCGCGGCGGGCCTCCGACGTTGCGGGGTGCCGGGCCTCGGTGGAAAACACGAGCCGGACAAATTCCTGGAGGAATGCCTCATCCGACAGCGAGCCGCGGCGTTCGTAGAGCGGCCCCACCAGTGCGCGGTGCGCGGCGGTCGCAGGCAGGTCGGCGGCCAGGGACAGGCATGCGGGCTCGATCAGGATCAGGGAGCGGACCAGCTCCGGCCGCTCGACTGCTGCCATCATCGCCGAGATCGCCCCCTGCGAATGGGCCACCAGGTGTCCGCCCTCCCCAAGGGCGTCCACCACAATCCGCTGATCCTCGTGGAAATCGGTGGGCAACGGGTCGGCTCCGGCTTCGAAACCGTGGCGACGAAGGTAAAGGCAGTCGTAGCTGCTCGCGAGGGCGTGCTGGGTTGGCCACGCGGCGGTGCCGAAGCTGCCGCTGCCGTGGACGAAGACGAGTCGTTCCTGGGTCATTGCGCCGCTCTTAGCTTCCGGGAGGATGGATCGAGTCAACAGAAATAACGGATTTCACAACGAAAAACCGTCAGTGGTGTTGACTCGACCCAAGGTGTGGGGCGAGTCTGTCTGTCGGAGGCAGCCCTACTTGCCGAGGAACTTGTCGAAGCCCTTCGGGAGGTTCAGGGAGGACGGGTCGAAGTCATTCTGGGCACCAAAGGCTGCACCCGACGGAACCGACGGCCGGTTACGGCGAGCCTCGGCATCGGCCCGCTCCTGCGCTGCCTTCGCCGGGTTACCCGACTTGGCCTTCTTCTTACCCTTCGTCACGGCCTTACCCTTGCGTGCGCCGCCGTTGAAGCCGCCAGGTCCGGCCATGCCGGGCATTCCCGGGATCCCACCGCCGGACGCCATCTTCTTCATCATCTTCTGCGCCTGACCGAACCGCTCCAGCAGGCCGTTGACCTCGGACACGTGAACGCCCGAACCGCGCGCAATACGGGCACGCCGTGAGCCGTTGATGATCTTCGGTGCGACGCGTTCGTGCTTGGTCATTGACCGCACAATCGCTTCGACCCGGTCAATCTCGCGTTCGTCGAAGTTTTCCAGCTGCTCCCGCATTCCGGCAGCGCCGGGCATCATCATGAGCATCTTCTTCATGGAGCCCATGTTGCGGATCTGCTGCATCTGCGCCAGGAAGTCGTCGAGCGTGAAGTCCTCCTGGTCGGAGAACTTCTGCGCCATCCGCGCAGCTTCGTCCTTGTCCCAGGACTTCTCAGCCTGCTCGATCAGGGTCAGGATGTCGCCCATGTCGAGGATGCGCGAAGCCATCCGGTCGGGGTGGAACAGCTCGAAGTCGTTCAGGCCCTCACCGGTCGAGGCGAACATGACCGGCTTTCCGGTGACCGACGCAACTGACAGCGCCGCGCCACCGCGCGCGTCGCCGTCGAGCTTGGTCAGGACGACGCCGGTGAAGTTCACGCCCTCGTTGAAGGCCTGGGCCGTGTTGACGGCGTCCTGCCCGATCATCGCGTCAATCACGAACAGCACTTCGTCGGGGTTGACGGCGTCGCGGATGTCGGATGCCTGCTGCATCAGCTCCGCATCAATACCGAGGCGGCCAGCCGTATCAACGATGACGACGTCGTGCAGTTTGGTGCGTGCCTCGGCAACGCCGGCGCGTGCGACGGCGACCGGGTCACCGGTGGCGGTTTCAAACTCGGAGCTGACTCCCGGGTGCGGCGCGAAGACCGGCACCCCGGCGCGTTCGCCGTTGACCTGCAACTGCTTGACCGCGTTGGGGCGCTGCAGGTCACACGCGACCAGGAGGGGGCTGTGGCCCTGACCCTTGAGCCACTTCGACAGCTTGCCCGCCAGGGTGGTCTTACCTGCACCCTGCAGGCCGGCGAGCATGATGACCGTCGGCGGATTCTTGGCGAGACGGATCCGGCGTGTTTCCCCGCCGAGGATTCCCACAAGCTCCTCATTGACAATCTTGACGACCTGCTGGCCCGGGTTCAGCGCCTGGGACACCTCAAGGCCCAGCGCCCGTTCCTTGACCTTGGCGGTGAACTCGCGGACAACGCTGACCGCGACGTCAGCGTCGAGGAGGGCGCGACGAATCTCGCGAACCGTGGCGTCGACGTCGGCTTCGGAGAGCCGGCCCTTCCCGCGGAGGTTCTTGAAAGTTTCTGTCAACCGGTCAGAGAGTGAATTAAACACGTGCCGTGAACTGCTTTCTTCGATGGATAAAAGGCTCTGCCATCAAGGGTACCAACTGGGGCGGACGGCGGCTTGCGGGACATCTCGGTACCGAGGTGGCAGGGTGGATGGTGTGGAAACGCATACAAACTCAGTCCAGGACAGCCTGCCCTTCGCCCCCGATCAGGAGGTCTCGACGCTGCTCATCCTGGGCGCGTCAGGCGATCTGACCGGCCGGCTGTTACTCCCCGGTCTGGCCCGGCTGGTTCAGCATGGTCGAGCTCGTGGCCTGCGGCTGGTGGGCGCCGGCTACGACGACTGGAGCGACGAGCAGTGGTCGGAGCGGGTCACCCAGTCTTTTGCCAGTGCGCGGGAGGCGGCCGACGACGACGGCCGGGGTGTGCTCGACCTGTTGCGGACCACGAGCGTGTACCGCCAGATTGATGTGACCACGCCCGGCGAACTGGCCAGCCTGGTTTCCTCCCTGCAGGGGCCGGTCGCCGTATATTTCGCGCTGCCGCCGGCAATCTCGGAGAAAGCGTGCGAGCTGCTCTCCCCCGGCGATCTGCCGGATCACACCAGGCTGGTCATGGAGAAGCCCTTCGGCACCGATCAGGGCTCGGCGTTCCGGCTCAACGAAACACTGACCCGGCTGGTCCCCGAGGACCACATTCACCGGGTGGACCATTTCCTGGGCAAGGCGACGGTATTGAACATTCTGGGGCTCAGGTTCGCCAACCGTCTGCTGGAACCGGTCTGGAACAACCTGCACATCGATCGGGTCGAGGTGGTCTACGACGAGGCGCTGGCCCTTGAAGGCCGCGCCGGCTATTACGACGGCGCCGGGGCCCTCCGGGACATGATCCAGAGTCACCTGCTCCACGCCATGGCCATCCTCGCGATGGAGTCACCGGTCAGTCTGCACGAACGCGACCTGAGGGATGGCCTTGGTGCCGTGCTGCGCGCCAGCACGGTTGACCCCGATTTCGCGAAAAGTACCCGGCGCGCCCGGTATGCCGCCGGGACAGTCGATGGGCGGGTGATCCCCGACTACGCGGCCGAGGACGGCGTCGACCCGGCCCGCGGAACCGAGACCCTCGCGGAGATCACCGTGTCGATCAACAACGCACGGTGGGCCGGTGTGCCGTTCATCCTCAGGTCGGGAAAGGCGCTGGGCGGGAACCGGAAAGAAGCGTTGGTGACGTTCAAACCGGTCAGCCATCTCCCGGCGGGCTTCACCGGGCAGGACTCACCAACCCAGTTGCGGATCGGTTTTGGCCCCGAAACCCTCAAGCTGGAAATCGATGTGAACGGCCCGGGCGACATTTTTTCCCTGGACCGGGCCGTACTGGGGGTCGAGCTGAATGCCTCGGAGCTGCTGCCCTACGGCGAAGTCCTCGAAGGAGTGCTGACCGGCGACCCGACCCTGTCGGTGCGGGGCGACACCGCCGAGGACTGCTGGCGGATCGTCGATCCGGTACTCGCCGCGTGGGCTGCCAATGAGGTGCCGCTCGACGAATATCCGGCAGGGTCACCCGGCCCCGCGGCCTGGACCAACTAGCCGCTGCGGAACCGCCTAAAAACCGAAAGTCACCCTCCTGCTCCGAACACCCGCTGCAGGCGGTGCTTTCGGAGCCGAAGGGTGACTTCGGTCGGCGTGGTGAGCCGGGTCAGAGTGCGGCGTCGCCGCGTTCACCGGTGCGGACGCGGACGGCGTCCTCGACGGGGATCACCCAGACCTTCCCGTCACCGGCCCTCCCGGTGTTGGCGGTCGAGACCAGGACATCGACGATGTCGGTGACCCAGGCATCCGCAACCAGCACTTCGACGCGGATCTTCTGGAGGAGGTCGACCGTGTATTCGGCGCCACGGTATACCTCGGTGTGGCCCCGCTGTCTTCCGTAGCCGCTTGCCCCGCTGACCGTGAGGCCCTGTACGCCGTACGTTTCGAGGGCTCCACGGACGCCGTCGAGCTTATCCGGGCGGACGATTGCTGTTACCAGCTTCATGAGTTCACCTTTTCCGAAGCATTTTCCGTAGCTGCAACATTGGTAGTGGGGTGGAACTGTCCACCGACGCCGAGGCCGCCGAATTCGTACGCTGTTTCTGCGTGCTCGGAGAGGTCGACGCCGGATACCTCGTCGTCCGCGGTGACGCGGAACCCGATGGTCTTGTGGATGCCCAGACCGATGATGGCGGTCATCACGGCCGAGAGAGTGACAGCCACGAGGACCGACACCACCTGGGCGAGCAACTGGCCGCCGCCGCCGCCGTAGAAGAGGCCTCCACCTTCGCCGTCGACCGGCATGGCGATGAAGCCCAGGGCAATGGTGCCGGCGGTGCCAGCGACCAGGTGGACCGCTACGACGTCGAGTGAATCGTCGAAGCCCAGCTTGTACTTCAGGCCCACAGCCAGGGCGCACAGCACGCCGGCGACCAGGCCCAGACCAATCGCACCGATGGGGGTGACGTTGGCGCATGCGGGCGTGATGGCAACGAGACCAGCGACAATACCCGAGGCTGCGCCCAGGGAGGTGGGACGTCCGTCGCGGAAACGTTCAAGGACGAGCCAGCCGACCATCGCTGCTGCCGGAGCGACCATGGTGTTGACCCAGATGAGACCCGCTTCTTCGGCGGAGCCAGCGGCGCCGCCGTTGAATCCGAACCAGCCGAACCACAGCAGTGCTGCGCCGAGCATAACCAGCGGCACGTTGTGGGGGCGCTGCGCCGGATCCTTGCCGAAGCCCTGCCGCTTGCCGAGGATGATTGCGAGCACGAGTGCTGCAACGCCGGCACTGATGTGAACCACCGTTCCACCGGCGAAGTCGATTGCTTCACCAACCGCGCCGCCAACAGCGCCATCTGCGCTCAGCAGTCCGCCACCCCACACCATGAAGGCCAGTGGGCAGTAGACGGCAGTGACCCAGATGGGTACGAAGAGCGACCAGGCGCCGAACTTGGCCCGATCGGCAATCGCCCCGCTGATCAGTGCGACGGTGATGATGGCGAAGGTTACGCCGAACCCGGCTCCGATCATGTCCTCGCTGCCGATCAGCCCTTCGAGACCGAATGAGGCGAACGGGTTACCGAAAAGCTGTGCAACGCCGTCGCCCCCTGTCATTGAATATCCCCAGAGAACCCACACTATGCCGACCAAACCGACGGCGATGAAACTCATCATCATCATGTTCAGTGCGGCCTTGGCGCGCGTCATTCCGCCGTAGAAAAATGCCAGCCCTGGTGTCATCAGAAGCACCATGGCGGCCGAAATCATTACCCAGACGTGACCTGCTGTCAGATCCATCGTCACATCCTCTCGCGAGTGGCGGGGAGTTCCCGCATTCGTAAGTCTGCCTACGCTGTGTTTCCGATCCGTGAACCAATTGATTGCCGGGAAGTTACAGAACCCGCACCGCGGTAAAGAATGCGTGACAGCCATGTTTCGGCCGTGTGAACGGACCCAGGAAACGCCGCCGTGACTGGACTGGAACCCTTACCTGAGATAGGGGAAAAGAAGCAGGCTGTTGGCTGGTTAGACTGGCTAGGAGCTGACAACGATGGAGAATAATGTCCGATTACCCCAATAGCCTGACGCCTGATCCTGCACCGGAGGAGACCGGGCAAGAACCCGCAAAGCGTTCCCGACCGAGCCCGAAGGTCATGGTTGCGACCGGACTGGCAACCATCGTGGTGCTGGTTGGCGCGGGGGTAGGCATTTCCGCACTCGCCCAGGACGAGGAGCCACGTGCGACGCCGTCGTCGTCGCCGTCGTCGTCGTCGCCGAGTGCAGCGGCGGTCGAAACGTCATCAGCTCCCACCCCCGAGCCGTCGCCGGCGTCCACGGAGCCGCTGCCGCCAGCGCCGACTGTCTTCTATGAGCAGGCCGGCCCACCAGCGGGGTCGCCGCTGGAAGCTGTCGAAGCGATGACCATTGAGGTATCGGACGAGCCGACCGGCACCGAGCTGCCGTCCAACCTCATCGGGTTGTCACTGGAAGCCACCGACCTCGCCGACCCTCGGATGTCCGGCGACAATCCCGAGATCGTGGCCAGCCTGACCGGTCTGGGGCGCCCAATGCTTCGGTTCGGGGGTAACGCTGTGGATCGCCGGTTCTTCTGGACGTCATCCAACGAGGCAATCCCCGGGAACCTTGAAGGCGACAAAGCTCACCCGGTGCGTGCCGCCGGCCCAGCCGACCTGGAACGGGTCAATACCCTGCTGGAAGCAGCCGACGCCACCATCAGCCTGACCGTGGACCTGGGCAACTACGATCCTGAGCGCGCAGCTGACATGACCATGCATGCCTCGAACATTTTCGGGGACCGGTTGGTCGGAATCACCATCGGCAACGAGCCCAACGGGTATCCCACCAATGGTCTGCGGCCGTCCGGTTGGGGTATCCCCGAATACCTCGAGGAACTCAAGGCCTATGCGGATGCGATGTATGAGGTAGCGCCCGAGGTTCGCATCGTGGGCCCCGGCACCTATGCGGAGGCCTGGTGGGAGCCGTTCACCCAGGCTGACCTGCAGCAGGAGAAGATTCTTTCGTTCCACCACTACCCGCTGTCGCAGTGTGACGGATCGAATGATCCCCTGGGCGAGCCCATCATGGAGAACCTGATGGCTTCGGCGATCCATGACCGTGCCGAAAATTACCGCCGTGCAGCGCTGGCCCCCGCCGAAGCGGCCGGCCTGGAAACCTGGATCCCCGAAACCGGGATCTCCGCCTGCCCAGGATCAAACGAAACCACCAAGACCCACGCATCAGCGCTGTGGAGCGTTGACTATGCGCTGAGTGCGGCGCAGATCGGTATCCCCCGGCTGAGCTTCCACAGCTCGCTGCTGACCTGCCAGGGCGGACCTCCCATGTCGTCCATCTGCTCCGGCGGACCCTACCTCCAGCCCGATGCGACCTTCGACGAGCGGGCCAACTATTACGGCCTGTCGATGGTTGCCGAACTGCCACCCGGAGCGTTCCTGCAGCACACCGCACAGGGCGGCGGCCTGGCGTACAGCTACGTGGTGCGCCATGAAGACGGCAGCATGAGCGTGATTCTGGTCAACCAGAACAACCCCGAGGTAGCCGCACAGACTGATGTCACGGTGCAACTGCCGGCGGCAGCACGCACCAGCTCGATGACCCAGCTCGCTGGTCCGTCGTACGGCGCCGAAGACTCAACCATTATCGATGGTGCCTTTGCCGCACCCGTTCCGGCCGGGGAACGGCCGGCGATCCCCGGATTCGTCCCCGGCGCCGAATCCGTCCAGTTGCCGGTGACTGCGGGCACCGTCTCGGTGTTCCACTTCACCTTCTAGCTGCACCATAAAAGCGGGGGGGGGGGGGAAGAGGGGGGGGGGGGGGGGGCGGGGGGGGGGGGGGGGGGCGGGGGGGGGGGGGGGGAGGGGAGGG
>NZ_JBTNDW010000020.1:0-48444 GCF_054510775.1 Arthrobacter sp. TMT4-20
GGGCTCATACTCAGGCCCCTAAAGTGTCGCCGATGTCCCGACTCACCGGCGGGTATCAACTGTCGCCCATGTCGCGACTCATGTGTCGCCTATGTCCTGAACCTAGACACCTTCGCGCGCACAGTGTTACCAGCAAGAAAGAAAACACCCCCGGCTTAGGCCGGGGGTGTTTTCTTTTGCCCAGGCTTTTGTGTGCCGGCTTATGGATAACTGCCAGGCAAAGGTTGCCCCGGCGCATCGGCAGTGAAAAGCTCAAGGCATGAACGACTCCAGGGATTTTGACGTAATTGTGATCGGTGCTGGCGCTGTCGGCGAGAATGTGGCTGATCGCGTGGTGCGGGCGGGACTCTCAGCGGCGCTGGTCGAGGCTGAGTTGGTCGGCGGCGAATGCTCCTACTGGGCCTGCATGCCGTCCAAGGCCTTACTGCGCCCCGGCACGGCCCTAAAGGCCGCCTCGGCGGTGGCCGGCTCCCGGGAAGCAGTCACCGGCTCCCTCGACACAGGGCAGGTGCTGGATCGTCGCACCAAATTCACATCCAACTGGGACGATTCGTCGCAGGCCGACTGGGTGAAGGACAGCGGAATCACCCTGGTCCGCGGCACAGCACGCCTCACGGGTGAGCGTTCGGTCGAGGTGCATCACGACGACGACGTCACCCCCCTGACCGCCCGGGTTGCAGTGGTACTGGCAACCGGCTCCACGCCCACCATCCCACCGGTCGACGGTCTGGACACGGTCGAGTTCTGGGGAACCCGCGAAGCCACCTCGACCCCCCAGATCCCCACGTCCCTCGCCGTCCTTGGTGGCGGTGTCGCTGGCACCGAACTGGCACAAGCCTTCGCCCGGCTCGGCTCGGCGGTGACGATCATTGCCCGCAGCGGCCTCCTCGCCAATTACCCCGCCCCGGCCAGCAAACTGGTGCGTCTGGGGCTCGAGAGTGACGGCATCGACATCAGGACTGACACTGCAACCGAATCGGTGAGGCAGCAGGACAACGGCTCGGTGACCGTACACCTTGAAGGTGGCGAGACAGTGACCGCCGAGAAGCTACTGGTATCCACCGGTCGGTCCCCTGCCCTGGCCGGTCTCGGTCTGGAGGATTTCGGTCTTGACCCGAAGAAGCTCGTCATCGACCCGTCGGGCCGGGTACAGGGGGTCGACTGGCTGTATGCCGTCGGCGACGCCGCGGGCAAGGTCCTGCTGACCCACCAGGGTAAATACGAGGCAAGGATCACCGGTTCGGCGATCGCCGCCCGTGCGGCTGGCACCCTCAAGGACGCCGTCGAGGACTGGAGCGCCTACGCCGCCTCCGCTGATCAGTACGCTGTCCCGCAGGTGGTCTTCACGGACCCCGAAATCGCGATGGCGGGGCGAACCCTGGAGCAGGCGCAGGACGCGGGCCTCAACGTCAGCGAGACATCGCTGGAGATTGCGGTGGCCGGGTCCGCGCTCCACGCCGACAACTATCAGGGGTGGGCGCAGATGGTGGTGGACGAGGATCGTAAAGTCCTGGTCGGGATGACCTTCGCTGGCCCGGACGTCGCTGAATTACTGCATGCCGCGACCATTGCGATCGCTGGGGAAGTCCCACTGGACCGGTTGTGGCACGCTGTGCCGGCCTACCCGACCATCAGCGAAGTCTGGCTACGCCTTCTTGAGAAGTACGGCCTCTAGGCCCGCTGCACCACGAAGTTGGTCATCACGGCGTCCCGGCCATCCAGCTCCGCCCAGCGTCGGTCGTGCTGCAGGACTGACAGGCCCGACGTCGGGTAGTGGGTCGCCATGTCCATCACCGCTTCCTCGTCCGAATCCACCGAGGCCAGCCGCATGGCGAGTTCCTGGACTCCGGGCAGATGGCTGATCACCAGGAGGCTGGTGACCGTCTCGGGAACGTGGTTGATCAACGCCAGGATCGCTGCCGCAGACGCCGAGTACAGCCGGTCCTCGAGTTTGGGGGTCGGCGCCTTATCACCGAGCTCCTTACAGACCCAGGTGCAGGTCTGCCGCGTGCGCAGGGCGGACGAGCACAGAATAAGGTCCGGGACGGAGTCGTTTTCCACCATCCAGAGCCCGGGTAGCGGTGCATCACGGTGCCCGCGGGTGCTGAGCGGACGCTCAAAGTCTTCGACGTTGCGGGGCCAATCCGATTTGGCGTGCCGCAGCAGCATGAGCCGTTTGAGGTGGTGAGATGCCATGGCCTGAAGTCTATGGTGTTTCCCCGCCAGGGTGACGCACCTCGGATCGCCACTTCCAGGGATCCAACAGAAAGAGCGGCTTCCCGGCTCTCGCCCCGGGAAGCCGCTCCGATCTGTGGGTCAGCGGTCGGTGTTCCGCTTCGGTCGATGCTACCCTCCACACTGGCGGAGGCAGAGGCGGCGAGGTTCGTTGGGGAGTCCCTCCGCCGCCTCCGGCTCTAAGCTTCAGTGCTGGTGTTTGCACCGACCTGGGAATTTCTTCCCTGTAATCAACATAGGCTGCGAACCGCTCACCATCACTACGCAGGTACTACCCGACTTTGTGAAGACGCTACGTAGTTTTCTACTTTTTCTGGATTCGCCGCTACGGTGAACGCTTTCCGATGTCCTTCCGGGAGGACAATCCCAGCTTCGTGAGGACGCTTTCCACGTGCCCGTCGACCGTCCTGATCGACACTCCGTATTGCTTGGCGATCTGCTTGGCGGTCTTCCCGGCAGCGACGTCAGCGGCGATGGTTGCCTCACGCGGGGTGAGGCGGGTGGCGTGACGCAGCGACGCCAGCTGGGGGTGTAGCCGCTGAAGTTCGGGGTCGAGCCGGGCGAGCAGCTTCGAGGCACTACGCACCACCTTGCTGTTCGATCCCGGTGACTGGGTCAACAGGACCCCCAGACAGACCGGAACCAACAGGTCCTGCCCCCGGTCGAGGCAAAACTCTGCTGCGTCAACCAGCTCGCTCACGCTTCCGGAGGCGAGCGCGGTCAGCACTGTGTGAAGGCTTTGGGCGCGCGGATCAGAAAGTCCAGCGGTACGTTCGATGCCGACGTCGACGGCGTCATCGGCGCCGGTCTGCACCCGCAGGACACTCAGCTCGGCGCGAATCTGCGGATTTGCTGCCTCAACCGGGATCAGTCCGCGCTGACGCGTTGAGGCGCTGGCCGGAGGCTCACCCACCACGGCCATGTAGGCTTCGGCGAGCATCCGGCGTTCGGGCGGTCCGAGGTGAGTAAGCCTCCGGTACTCCCCCACGAAATCGTTCAGACTCGGATCGCCGATAAGCCACGCCGTATAGGTAGCAAGAGCGGCGGCGAGGGGCCTGAACTGCTTGATGTCGCGTGCCCGGAGAACCACAACAGCTGTCCTGAAGTGCGCGAGCGCGGTCAGGGGCCGTCCCCTCCGGAGCGCTGTCAGCCCCTCAACCAGCTCCCAAAACCCGGTGAACCGCTTGATCCAGGGAGCCCGGCGGGCCGTCACCTTGGTTTGGAGTGCCGCCAGCTCATTCCAGAAGCCGCCTCCGGCCAGCAGGAACATCAGCCGGGTCACGATGTATCCGCCATGGTTGCGCAGGTGCTCATGATCGAACACCAGGTCCAGCGCGAGGTCCAGTTCTGCTGCTGCGCCCAGGAGGTCGCCGCGCCGGTAGAGCAGCTCACCCGAGACGAGATGCCAGCAAAGCGCTTCCCGGGGATCCTGCGGCACCCCGGTTGCTTCGACCACCGGGTTCTTGGGGATGATTCCGGCGGTGAGCTGCTGCAGCTCGCGGCCCAGCCGCACGATCAGGGTGCTTTCGTAGGCCTTGCCCGCCGGGCCAGTCGCTGTGTGACGCCGGATCGCCTCGGAGAGTGCTGATGCTCCCAACCCCGTGGCGAGATTAATTTGAAAGATGAAGTGGATCACCGAGGTCAGGACGTCGGATCCGGGATCACTGAGAACGAGCCGTCGGAGGCGGGCCAGGGCGAGGTCGGTTCGGCCGTTATAGAACTCCGTGCGTGCACGCTGCACCTCTGCAGCTGCAAAGACACCGGAGTGGTCCGCTGCAACATCGGACGGTAGCCGGCGGAGCAGGAGTTCCGCCGTGTCTGGCTGGTCGAGGCGGTTCGCCATCGTGGCAGCGGTCAGCACCTCATGGTCGTCGACGGTGACCCCGACTGACAGTTTCCACAGCACCCGGTGGATGATGCCCGGGGTGTTCGTGAGGTCGGTGAGGTGCTCGTGGACGTTCTCCCAGAGCCGTCGGGACCGGAAAGGTTCAACCTGGTGCCGGATAGCTGCGCCGAGGATGGGCGGCGCCGCGCGCAGCCAGATCGTCCCGGCATCCTCTTCCCTGGAGAGCGCACCCTCCAGCAACAAGGCGTTGACCGGGTCCACCCCCCAAAAGTGGACCGCCACCTCGACCGGTATCTGGTGGGCGAGCGCAACAGTCAGGAGAACGTCGGTTTCCTCCGGAGCATAATCGGCGATCAGACTGAAAATGCGCTCGGCCATCCGGTCGGTCAGGCTGAGTTCACGCGGCAGGATCCAGACGCCGTCGCGCAATTGGATCAGGTCCTTCAGTTCGCCGTCCCGGGTCACCATTTCCAGCAGGACCGGACTCCCACCGATGACATCGCAGACCAGGGTGCTGGACAACATCGGGAGGGTGGCTCCCAGGATGGAATCGAAGTACTCCCTGACGTCGGCGGCGGTCAGCACCGGGATGTGAACCTCCTCGATAAAACCGTCAGCAAGGACGAGTTCCAGGTCCAGGGGTACCTTGCTGCGGGGGCCGCTCCGGATAAGCAAGCCGACCGAGGGCGACTCGGCGAGCCTGGTCAACAGGGCGATACTCGCCGAATCGAGGTGCTCCGGTCCACGCACCACCACAACACAGCTCCGCCCCCCAGTCAGTCGCTGGATCCGATCGCGAACCGCGGAGAGGACGTCCAGCTCCGACTCGAAGTCGATGTCCGGAGAATCCTGGAGCAAGGGTGCCAGCGGAGCGTACGGAACATCCGAAAACGACTCCGTTCCCTGCACGCTGACCGTATAGAAGGGATCGGCGGACGCAAGAATGCGCGTGAGGAGAAAGTCCCCGCCGAAAACTGTCGACGTCGTGAGGAGCAGCCCCCCAGAGCGGGCGGTGACGAGTTCCCGTCCCGCGGCGTGGAGTACCTCGTCGAGGATGCTCCGTGTCAGCTTGCCGGCGGGGGACACCCTCTTCACGCACCGCCCGATTCGGCGGCGCCATCCGGTAACTGAAGCACGAGCCGCAACTGCTCGCGGGTGGAGACACCCAGTTTGCGGTAGGCGTTTTGAAGGTGGCGTTCGGCTGTGCGCGGTGAAATGCCAAGGACTGCGGCGATCTCCGAGTTCTTGCTGCGGGACATCGCGAGATCAACCACCTGACGCTCTCGGCGGGTCAGCATCGAGGTGTCCTCAGGCATGGTGGGGCGGGAATCCGAACCAGGCACCAGTACCTGCGCAGCCCGCTGGACCTCGGGTTGTTTGATCCTGCCAGCAGCCCGGGAGGCGAGAGTGGCGGCCACGGCCGACAGTCCGAGGTTTCCGTGGCGGGCGGCGGCCTGCGCTGCCCGGACGAGGGTAGCTGGATCACCGGCCAGCAGGCCTTCGGCGAGGAGCCCCAACTGCCGAGCCAGTGGGCCCGACGTGTTTCGGGCGCACCGTTCGAGGCGCTTGAGGTCCAGTTCGTTGAAATGGTCAGCGAGGGCAGCCTCCGTGTCGCCTTCCCCCTGCAAGAGCACCAGGGAACCCAGCGCGAACAGCTGCAGCCCAAACAGGCCGGTGAGCTTCCTGTCCCCCGCCAATTCCTGCAACCCGGTGGCCGGTGAACGGCCTGAGCCTTGCAGGGCGAACAGGTCCGCCGACCGTTGGATAAACCAGGCGAACAGGTCAGCGGGACGCGCCGCACTACGATCTCCGGCGATGACGCCGTCCCGCGACTCTCGGGAGATCAGGCGTGGGAGCGACAAGGTCGACTGTTCGCCAAACAACAAGCGGCCTGGCCGTCGCAGTACGTGCTGGGAGAGCATGTCAGTGAGCACCCGCCACTCGCCGTTGAGGAACAGCACCCGGTAGTGGGCGGTTTCACCAAGTTCACGCACGACGGCGGACCGGACGCTCCCAGCAACGAGCCCGCATTCGATGGTCATGAGTCGTGCCCGCGCCGAGTCTCCGCACGCGGCATAGGCCTCCGCGGCCAGCATTGTGACCAGGTAGCGGGCGTCCGAACCCGAAGGAAAACTGTTCGCGCGGAAGACGTATAACAGGGCGGGGTAGTTGCCGGTCCGCCGGTGAATCAGCAGCTGCCGCAGCGGGTCCTCGGTCAGCTGCTCCGGGTCCTCATCCCAGGCCACATCATCGGCTGCGAAGACAGACCGGACCAGCTGGCTGATTGCCGCGTCATCGACGGCTGGTGCGGTCGACGCCTCCGGCGCGTCGGCCTGACCATCCAGGGCACGCCGGCCCTCCTCCACCTGCCCGAGGAACCAGTGGGCTTCCGCTTGCACCCGGGCCGAGAGTTCAGTCTTCCGTTTCACGGCGGAAACCAGATCGAGGGCGATGCGGGGAGAATAGGCGCGCATCGCGTCGTCGGCGGCGTTCAGGAGGGCCGTGTCATTGACCTCGATTCCGCGTTGGAGCGCCCACACAATGTTCGCGCCCGGTGGGCGCACCCCTCGGAGGGCCATCCCGGGCTCCACGATTTCGGTCCAGATCTGACGGCTTCTGGTGTCCCCCAGAGTCTGCCGCAGAATGTGGGCCAGCCCTTTGCTATGCAGCCAGTAGGTGTTTCCGCCGTCCCGGGCGTCCACCATGCCTTCGCGCTGCAGGTGTTCGAGTGCCCGCATATCGCAGTGGCGTGCCAGCACATCAATGTGGACTGATCCGGCCGCAGCAAGTACTTCCAATGCGGCGCGTTCATCGGCGTTGAGCCGCGATTGCAGCACCGCCAGGCCGCTGCGCAATGAGCTACTGGTGAAGGGCTCGGCGTAGTGGGCGGTGGTGCGCCAGAGTCCGTCGATGTGTGCAATGTTGCCGTTCTCGCGACCATGCGCGGCGAGCATGGTCAGAATCCTTGCATTGCCTCTGGAATGGGCGTGCAGCGAGTTAACAACCGACGTCGAGACCTCGCCCCCGAGGAAGCGCTCGATAACCTCCCTACCCTCGGCAACCGATAGCGAGGAAAGGGTGAGGGCTGCCATGGTGCGGCTGTTGACGGCCGCGCGAAGTTCGGGGGTGTCCTCGACCCGGTTGCAGGACACCAGGAGGGTTACCGAGGGCATTTCCAGCAGCATGGTGCACATGGCCCTGCTCTGCGGGTCGAGGAAATCGAAATTGTCGATCATGAGGATCACCGGGCGTTCAACGGCCAGCTTCCTCAGCCGCTGGGCGAGCTGGGCGAACATCACGGCCGGATGTGGGACCGTGCCTGGACGGACCCTGACCAGGTCTGCGAGCGCCAGGTATGCGGTCTTGGTGCCTCGGGGGGTTCCGCGGAGGCGCACAATGGTTCGGTCGGACTCAAGCGACCGGGCAGCGATCTTCAGGGACTCCGTTTTTCCGGAACCGAATTGGCCTTCGACGACCACCGACACTCCGCGACGAAGCAGCACCTCCAGTTGCGAAAGCAACTGGCCGCGGGTTCTGTCCCCAGTCATACCTATCCCCAATGTGGCGAGTGTGGAAATGGGAACTGGCAACTACTACCGCCTCGTCACACACCATCCCGAACACCCGCCAGGGCGCAGGGAATCGTATAGTCTTCCGCTTCTGCAGCCACTGGTTACCCGGCCCATCTCATCTTGAGGGCGACTGACTCCCAACAGTCACCCCGATGACGAGATTGCCACAGGTTAGCACTTGCCGCCGCGGTTTGGTACCCCTGGTGGCGGTTTTGCTACCGACTGGCGGCGGCGATTAGGCGCTAACCCGACTAGATGGAGTATTCGGGGGCGGCCCAGACGATGACTTCAGGGTGCTCGTAGAACCGGTAGCCCTGCCCCCTGACCGTTCGGACGGTGTTCGCGAGCCGCCCCAGCTTGGAGCGAAGACGGCGAATGTGGACGTCGATGGTGCGCTCGTTGGGCACCTCTTCGGCATTGCGCCACAACCCACTGAGAAGTTCTTCGCGGCCAACTGTCCGGGTCGCGTTTTCGACCAGGTAGTTGAGGAGTTCGAACTCCTTGAAAGTGAGGTTGAGCGTGTCGCCGTCGAGGTGAACCTCTCGCCGGGACAGGTCGATAAGGACGCCCGTGGGTCGCGGTGCGGCAGGCTGGGCCGCCTGAGCGGGGACGCGCCGGGTAACTGTGGGGTCGCCGAGAGCCTGCCGGACGACGTCGATATCGCTTCCCACGGCGTCGGCGGGTGCCAGCGCCACAGCAGCGTGGCTTTGGGCCTCTGGGACGACGGACCGAACGTAGGCCCTGACGTCCTGGGCCAGCTTGGTCAACGTGGTGCCGCAGGTGGCAGCGATTCCCTCATCCAGTGCGACATATAGCACGAAGCCGCGCGCGGTGGTATCACCGGTCACGGACTGGGGGCCGGGCACTCCGTTCGGGGTGACCACCGGGGTGGGCGCCGTATCGGGGTGGGCGCTGTCCAGTGGGCCAGCCACGGCCTGGAGGGGGCGGTACCCGGACGCGGCCTGGTCCTGCGCCGGAACCTCGCCGTAGGGGACGAAGGAGGGGCGCGACTGGTAGGAGCGGCCCTGAAGGTTGGCGCGGCTCTGTGCGTTGCGGAGAGAGATGTGGACGTATCCGGATGCTACTGACATATATCGCTTGCCTCTACGTGAATGGCCGTCATCACGGCACGAATGCGGGGGTATGCCCGAGTCGAGATGGCTTCAATGGAGCCCGCCGTTGGGCTAGGAGTGCGTAAGGGGTGTGGGTAAGCCGTTACGCGTGCATTCGACACCAGCGCGTGGCACTCGCAGGCTGTGCGCCTGCGATTGATGCTGCAGCTGGAGATGCCGATGAGTGGGTAAACACGTTACAAATTATTGCACGTCACATTCCTTTACGCGCAAGTAACAATGGTTTGGGGTGCGGCCAGTCGCCCTTTTCCCGCTGCGATTCCGCCGGTGCGGACCAGATTCCCCGCTCTGGGTGAGCAACCTGGAAATCGGTGGGCGACATTCCGCCCACCCAGGCTCTGGTTGACCGCCTGGGTCCAGCTTGCCCTCCGGAGCAGGGCGCAACGCCGTCGCACACAGGCTCACCGAACGCGAAATCGGTCAACGACGACGTCGACGGCGGCGCCCCCACGCAGCTGCCGCGATCGAGGCCGCGACTAGCCGACGACGCCGTACAGGCGGTCTCCCGCGTCACCCAGTCCGGGCACAATGTAGGCGTTTTCGTTAAGCCTCTCGTCAATGGAGGCCAGCACGATGGTCACGTTGGCGTCCTCGAGCTCGGCCTGCAGTGCGGCAAGGCCCTCGGGTGCGGCGAGGAGGCAGATGCAGGTGACATCGGCGGCGCCGCGTTTGAACAGGAACTTGATCGCTTCGCGCAGGGTGCCGCCGGTGGCGAGCATTGGGTCGAGGACGAAAATCTGGCGGCCGGTGAGGTCGTCGGGCAGCCGTTCCGCGTAGGTGATGGCCTCGAGGGTCTCCTCGTTGCGGGCCATGCCCAGGAAACCCACCTCGGCGGTGGGAACCAACCGGGTCATGCCTTCCAGCATGCCCAGGCCAGCACGAAGAATGGGGACGACGAGGGGGGTGGGCTTCACCAATCCCGTCCCGATCGCGGTAGTCACCGGCGTTTCGATCTCGACGGGCTCCACCCGGACATTGCGGGTTGCCTCGTAGGCGAGCAGCGTCACCAGTTCCTCGGTCAACTGCCGGAACACGGGCGATGCCGTGTCCTTGTCCCGGAGGACGGTGAGTTTGTGGGCTACAAGGGGATGATCTACAACCAGTACGCGCATAGCTCAAAAGTATCATTGGGGGCATGCCGCCAAACCCCCTCGGAACCGACCCGCTCCTTTCCCAGTGGATGGGCCTTGCACTGGATGCTGCACACCGCGCCCTGGAGACGGCGGATGTGCCGATTGGCGCCGTCGTCGTCGCCGCAGATGGCACGGTACTGGGGACCGGCTGGAATGAGCGTGAAGCGACCGGGGATCCGACAGCCCACGCCGAGGTGCTGGCCTTGCGTCGTGCCGCGGCGACCACCGGCAACTGGCGGCTGGACGGGTGCACCCTGGTGGTCACCCTCGAGCCGTGCGCCATGTGCGCCGGCGCCTCGGTGCTGGCACGCGTCCCCCGCGTCGCGTTCGGGGCCTGGGACCTCAAGGCGGGCGCGGCAGGGTCGGTTTTTGATGTGCTGCGGGAACGACGGCTCAACCATTGGACCGAGGTTGTGCCCGGGATCCGCGAAGACGAGTGTGCCGAGTTGCTGAAGGACTTTTTCACCGCCCAGCGCAACGAACGGTGACACCGTCGGGCAGTGCCAGCGGATTTCGCTGGAGGCTAAGCCGGTATCGCTGACCTTAGGTACTGCGTAGGCTGACTAAATCCGGTAAGCCGCATAGTTAAAAGGAGCACTTGATGACCTCGCAGCAGGATGGCATGAAGGAACTACACAAGGTTTTGAAGGATGCAGACATCGCAATCCTGACCACCATCAACGGTGAAGGCCAGCTGGTCAGCCGCCCGCTCGCCGTGCAGAAGGCCGAGTTCGACGGCGATCTGTGGTTCTTCACGGAGGACCCCTCGCCGAAGGCCGCGGAAATCCGCACCAATCCGCAGGTGAACGTGTCGATCAGCAGCGGCAAGGGCTACGTATCGATCACGGGCACCGCGTCGCTGACCAAGGACCGCGCCAAGATCGACGAGCTGTGGAGTGCTTCGGTGGAGCCGTGGTTCGAGAACGGCAAGGACGACACCTCGGTGGCCCTGATCAAGGTCGACGCCGATACCGCCGAATACTGGACCCTGGATTCCCCGAAGATCGTCTCGGCTTTCAAGATCGCCAAGGGTTTGGTGACCGGTGAGCGTGCCGATCCAGGCAAGAACGACGTCGTCGATCTCTAGCGTTTTGGGGCTTGGGCCCGCCAACCGGTAAAGTGACTGCGTTGGTGACGTGTCCGAGCGGCCGAAGGTGCAACACTCGAAATGTTGTTTGGTGAAAGCCAACGTGGGTTCAAATCCCACCGTCACCGCGAGTGAGTAAGGCCCCGGTTCCCTTGTAAACAAAGGGGACCGGGGCCTTACCTGTTTCCGGTGGGCGTACGCTGCCCTCGAAACGGGTTCGTCAGCTCGGGGAAAGCAGCCGTTCCCTCAGGCCCTTCACCCGGACGTGGATGTCGTCGCGGACCAGTACCATCCGGTCACGCCCTTCGATACCGCGCAGGGAAGGTTCATCGGTTTCCCAGATTTCCACCTCAACGCCTTGAACTGCAGGGACCTTTGCTTCCCCGCCGAGAACCACGACGAGCCCGGCGGCACGCATGCCCTCCTCGGTCAACAGGGTGGGCTGCTCCGCTGAAATGTCAACACCGAGGTCTGCAAGAACCTCAGCCGAGAGTGCGTTGATGGCGGTTCCGGGTTTGGTGCCAGCAGAACTGACTGAGATCCCATCACCTGCTTCCAACCTCATGAGGCCTGCGGCCAGCTGGGATTTGCCGCCGTTCTTGACACATACGAACAGCACTGATGGCTTGGGTACCGGTGTTTTTCCGTCGGGATCGGTCATCGCGCCTCACTCTTGGTGTTTGCACCCTGAGAGGGCGGCTTCATTCGATGGCGCAAGACTACGTGATGGCATCGACAGTTGTCGATGTCTGGTGCGGGGGTCGACCCGTCGACCGCGCCCGCCGGATGCGGAATGGCCCTTTGGCCGTCGAGGGATCGACCACTGAGCCTGCCTGGGTGATCTGAATCTGGCCGGCAGCAACCAGCCTCCGGGCCGCCCGTCGCGCGGGCTCCTCCAGGCGAGACCAGTCATCGCCGCCCACCGCACGCGCTGCATCGGAAGGGTAGATGGTCGGCGCCGCAGCCAGCAGGCTAAGGATTTTGGCTTCCAGTTCCTGATCGGTGGGGGTGACCCCCCGGCGTCGACAGGCGGCCGAGCAGTAGCGCACCTCAGCCCAATTCGCCGCCCATTTGGCCCGCCACTCCATCCGTCGCCCGCAGGACACGCAGGTCTTGTCGTCGGGTTCCTGCGTGGTTCCGCGCTGTCGGTGGGCCATAACTTCATTGTCCCCGAGACGCAGGGGCACCCTTGTAGGGTGTCACCTGTGGCTATGCGGATTCTGGCGGTAGGTAAGAAGCACGAGGCGTGGGTCAGTGACGGCATCGCGCGTTACGAGAAGCGCCTCAAGAAACCCTTCGACCTGAGCTGGCAGCTCATTCCCCACTCGGCCCGGGAGAACGACGCCGCCCGCCGCGAAGAATCCGAACGGCTCCTCGCGAAACTCACGGCCAACGACTTCGTCATCCTGCTCGACGAACGCGGCAAAGCCCTCGATTCCCCCGGCCTGGCCCGGACCCTCCAACAGCCCATCGACAACGCCCGGACTGTGATTTTGATCATCGGCGGCGCATACGGGGTTGACCCGTCAGTCCACAGTCGCGCCAACCTGGTGTGGTCGCTTTCCCCCCTGGTCTTTCCGCACCAGCTGGTCCGGCTGATCCTCGCCGAACAGTTGTACCGCGCGCAGGAGATCGCAGCCGGGCGCCCCTATCACCACGAGTAGCACCCTCACCAAGCCGTCCCCCACACGGCGTCGAATACCCTTGGGTAGGGCGGGTAGCCCTTCAGCCGTAGTACGAGTGCGGACAACCACTGGACCTGAGGGAGGATCATGAGCGGCGCACCGGCTTCGCATCGCCTGGCCCGCTCCTCGGTGACTTCAGCAGTTGTCCTCGCCCTTGCTGCCGGGGCGCACGTTATTGGTGGGGGAAACCTCCCAGCCCCGTTGATCGTTGCCGTGCTGGGGTCGGCAACGCTCCTGGCAGTGACAGTCATCTCCAAAAGAGCATTATCGCTACCCGCCCTCCTTCTCGTTCTCGCTCTGGGGCAATGGCTCCTGCACCACGCGTTCAGTCTGACGTCGACGACGGCGGCCTGCGTCACCGCACCCGCCACCCACTACGCCGTCCAGGCGGTCAACTGCATGCCGAATGGTGCGCACGCGCACCCCGCCGCCGCGCACACCGACCTCTGGATGCTCACACTCCACGGCGTCGCCGTCGCCGCCACCGGGTTCATGCTCCACCGGGGCGAATCCGCCCTGCACCTGGCAGCCGCCTGGCTCGTACCACTACTCCGACTGCCCGACGTCGTCATCGGCGTCCCAGTCCCACGAATGCCCCTGTTCCCGCCGGCACCGGCGCTACGTTCGGTACGCGCCCTGCGCGACACTCCCGCGCTTCGGGGGCCACCGCACCTGCCCGTCCCCGTCTTGCTGCCTGCCTGAACCTTGTTGCCACGGGGGCAGCCGCCTCATCACAACACCCACTTTTCGCTGACCCTGCGAGCGCTGTGCGCCCGGGCAGCATCCTGAAAGGCATTTCCATGAACGCTTCATCACGCCGGACCGTCACCACCTCGGCACTCGCCGTTACCACCGCGGGCCTCATGGCCCTCGGTCTGGGTACGGCCTCAGCCCACGTCAATGTGAGCCCAGCCAGCACCACTGCGGGCGGCTACACACAACTCAACTTCTCGGTACCCAGCGAATCGGACACGGCCCTGACCGAGAAAGTTGAGGTCCAGCTGCCCACCGATAGCCCCTTCACCTCGGTGCGTGCCAAACCGGTAGAGGGCTGGACCGCCGAGGTCGTCCGCGGCGAGCTTCCCGAGCCCGTCGAGGTCGATGGCGCTACCATCACCGAGGGCGCCCTGTCAGTGGTGTGGACCGCGGACAGCGAAGGGGACTCGCTGTCCGCCGACGAGTACCAGGTCTTCTCGCTGTCAGTGGGGCGGCTACCCGAGGCCGGAACCACTGTCACGCTGCCTGCCATCCAGACGTACTCCGATGGCAGTGTGTCCAGCTGGGATGAGGTAGCCGAGGAAGGTGCCGAGGAACCCGAAAGCCCGGCACCCTCCTTCGTCACCACCGCCGAGACCGAGGAAGGCGGGCACGGCCACGACGCGTCAGCCACCGACGACGCCGACGCCGACGATACTGAGCAGGCTTCCGCCACCGAATCTACGGCAACCCAGCCCGTGATTTGGGTGGCACTGGCCGCCGGCCTGCTCGGTCTGGCAGCGGGCGTCTTGGCCCTGGTCCGGACCCGCGGCGCCAAATAGCAGTCGGTAACGATCCCTGCGTCAATCGGTCGTCTCATTAGGGCGGCCGATTGACGCAGGGGCAATCACCGGCGAAGGTGAGTCCATGGGTATCCACACACGCACTTCGTCCAAAGCCGCTGCCGTCCTCGCGGCCATCAGTTCCATCGCGTTGGTTGCGGGATGTGGTGCCTCCAGTTCCACCGAGCAGGAATCGACGCCCGCTCCGGAAGCCAGCACCTCCGCCGCGCCGACCACGGAACCGACCGAGGAAGCCAGCGAATCCCCCTCCCCGGAGGCTTCAGCCACCCCGACCGAAGAAGCGTCGGAAGAGCCCACCGCAGCCGAGCCCGAGGACGACGGGAGCTGCACCGCTGCCGATTTGGCCGCCACAGTGGAAACACCGATGGGTGCCGGCAGCGCGGGTACCGCCGCACGCAACCTGATCCTCTCGAATATGTCGGACGAGGAATGCTCCATGACCGGCTACCCGGGAGTGTCCTACGTCGATGCATCAGAGGCGCAGGTCGGCGCCCCCGCCGACCGGGAACCCGGAGTGGAGTCCCCCACCGTGGTGTTGGCGCCGGGCCAGTCCGCCATCGCCACCCTGCAACAGACCAATGCCCAGAATTACGGTGACGGCTGCAGCATCACCGAAACCACCGGTGTCAGGGTCTACCCACCGGGTGCCACCGACTCGCTGATCGCGGTCCAGGAATCGGTTGGCTGCGCGGCCGAGGACATCATCCTCATGACCGTTGGCCCTGTCACCGCCATGTAGCCCAGATACTGCCGGGAGCCAGTCTTAGCGGAAGACTGGCGATCGTGAGCCAGTGGTGCCGTCCGATGCCCGACGCTCGCTGAATAACAGGTGCCTCAACCGTCCAGCGGCGAGGGCGAAAATCGTTGCGGTGAGGAGCTGGAGCGTCAAGGTCAACCAGGTCTGCTGGCCAACGACGGCGGCGACGCCGGCCAGCGCCGCGAAGGCTCCGGCGGTCACCATTACCCGACCCCGTTCCAGCAGTCCGTAGGTGACCAGACCCGCGCCCAGAACGATCCAGCCGCCAAGCCCCCGGAGCGCTTCGATTGATCCGCCGAGCAGCGCCGCAAGTTCCAGAACCACCGCCAGAATCAGGTAGGTGCCCGAGTTGGCGTTGATCGCTGGCGGGTTGCGCACCAGCCAGGGCGCCGCCAACAGGATGAGGATCAGGGTCGCCACCACAAAGTAGGCTGCCACGGCGCCAGTGTTTTCACCGGCGATCAGGCTGGCCACCGCACCGCCCAGAAAAAGAGCAGACACACCCGCCATCGGAACCCAGTTGTTTCCTACCTGGCCTCTCATGGGTGAGCCTTTCCTGCTGCAGTTGGGGCGTTCTACCTTGAAAGCTACCCTCCATTTGGCCGCGGGGCGGGAGCCTCGGTCCGCTGCGTCGCAAAATGTCAGTCGCCTGAGAGATGATGAATCGGTGACATCGGTGTTGGATAAGTTCACTCCCGCAACCCATCAGTGGTTTGCCGGAGCCTTTGCCGCGCCCACCTCCGCGCAGGAGGGGGCCTGGAACGCCATTTCGGCGGGCTCGAACGCCCTGGTCATTGCGCCGACGGGTTCCGGGAAAACCCTGGCAGCGTTCCTGTGGGCGCTGGACAAGTTCATCGCCGCTGGCGCGGCCGAGGAGGCACCGGCCACCAAGGGAGTACCCGCGAAGAAGCGCGGCACCAGGGTCTTGTACATCTCGCCGTTGAAGGCGCTCGGCGTCGACGTCGAACGTAACCTGCGTGCCCCCATGATCGGTATCACCCAGACTGCCAAACGGCTGGGCCTTCCAGCGCCGTCAATCACTGTGGGGGTGCGGTCCGGTGACACCTCCCAGGCGGATCGCCGCGCCCTGCTGACCCGGCCACCCGACATCCTCATCACCACCCCCGAATCCTTGTTCCTCATGCTGACGTCCAAGGCGCGCGAGACCCTCACCGACGTCGATACGGTCATCGTCGACGAGGTCCACGCGGTGGCCGGTTCCAAGCGGGGAGCGCACCTCGCGGTGTCCCTCGCCCGGCTGGATGCCCTGCTGGAGAAACCCGTGCAGCGGATCGGGCTCTCAGCAACAGTAGAACCGCAGGAGACCGTCGCCCGGTTCCTGGGCGGCAACGCTCCAGTTGAGATCGTCGCGCCGCCGTCGAAAAAACAGTGGGACCTGACCGTGACCGTGCCGGTGGAGGATATGACCGAGCTCGGCGGGCCGCCGACGCGGAACGACGACGACGCGTACGGCGCCGAAGCTGTCCCGCAGGGCAGCATCTGGCCGCACGTCGAGGAGAAGATCGTTGACCTGATCCAGGCCAACCGCTCCACGATCGTGTTTGCCAACTCCCGCAGGCTCGCCGAACGCCTCACCGCCCGCCTCAACGAGATCCACGCCGAACGGCTGGAAGCGGCGGCACTGCGGGCAGCACCGGCTGAGGACTCAGCGCCGAAGGCAGGCACCGGGACCGGCCAGCGCGCCGAGAAGGCTCCGGCGGACCAGGCAACCCAGTCACCACCGGCCCAGCTGATGGGC
This sequence comes from Arthrobacter sp. TMT4-20, assembly GCF_054510775.1. Classification (NCBI taxonomy): domain Bacteria; kingdom Bacillati; phylum Actinomycetota; class Actinomycetes; order Micrococcales; family Micrococcaceae; genus Arthrobacter; species Arthrobacter sp. TMT4-20. The sequence goes on from NZ_JBTNDW010000020.1 coordinate 16,767, forward strand.
CAGGCCGGCCAGACTGACGGCTCAGAGCCCCTCCTGGCCCGCGCACACCACGGGTCGGTATCGAAAGACCAGCGGGCGCTGATCGAGGATGACCTTAAATCCGGGCGGCTGCGTTGCGTGGTGGCGACGTCCTCGCTTGAACTGGGAATCGATATGGGTGCAGTGGATCTGGTGGTCCAGGTGGAGTCACCCTTCTCGGTGGCGAGCGGACTGCAGCGGGTGGGCCGTGCCGGGCACCAGGTGGGCGAAGTCTCGCAGGGTGTGCTCTTCCCCAAACACCGGGGAGACCTGGTAAACACCGCCGTTACCGTAGAGCGGATGCTCGCCGGGAAAATCGAGCCGCTGTACATCCCCGCCAACCCGCTGGACATCCTCGCGCAGCAAACGGTGGCAGCGGCAGCCCTGGGCACCATCGATGTGGAGGAGTGGTTCGACGTCGTCCGCCGCTCCGCCCCCTTCGCCACCCTCCCCCGATCTGCGTTTGATGCCACCCTCGACCTGTTGGCGGGGCGCTACCCCTCCGACGAGTTCGCTGAGCTGCGGCCCCGGATCATCTGGGACCGGGTGGAAGGCACCATCACCGGGAGGCCCGGCGCCCAGCGGCTAGCGGTCACGTCTGGTGGCACCATCCCCGACCGGGGGCTGTTCGGCGTTTTCCTGGTCGGTTCAGCCGAACCCGGCACCGGGGGGAAACAGGGCGGGCGTCGGGTCGGGGAGCTCGACGAGGAAATGGTCTACGAGTCGCGGGTGGGTGACGTGTTTGCGCTCGGCGCCACCAGCTGGCGGATCGAGGACATCACCCACGACCGGGTGCTGGTCTCCCCCGCGTTCGGGCAGCCGGGACGGTTGCCGTTCTGGAAGGGCGATTCCCTGGGCCGACCGGTGGAACTTGGCCGCGCGATCGGCGGATTTGTCCGCGAAACCTCTGTTGCCTCCCCCGAGGACGCGCAGGCTCGGTGCAAGGCGATCGGTCTCGATGACTGGGCGTCGGGAAACCTCCTGACCTACCTCGCCGAACAGCGTGCGGCCACCGAGATTGTCCCGAACGACCGCACCCTGGTGGTTGAACGGTTCCACGACGAACTCGGCGATTGGCGGGTGATCCTGCATAGCCCCTTCGGCATGCCGGTGCACGCCCCCTGGGCGCTCGCCGTCGGGGCGCGCCTCGAGCAGCGTTACGGCATGGACGGCTCGGCGATGGCCTCCGATGACGGGATCGTGCTGCGGGTGCCCTTGATGGATGATGAGCCGCCGGGTGCTGAGTTGTTTCTCTTCGACGCGGAGGAACTCGATGGCATCGTCACCACCGAGGTGGGCGGTTCGGCACTGTTCGCCTCACGGTTCCGCGAGTGTGCTGCCCGCGCCCTCCTGCTGCCCCGGCAAAACCCCGGGAAACGCTCCCCACTCTGGCAGCAGCGGCAACGTTCGGCGCAGCTGCTCGACGTTGCGCGGAAGTACCCCACGTTCCCGATCGTCCTGGAGACGGTCCGCGAGTGCCTGCAGGACGTCTATGACCTGCCCGCGCTGAAGGACATCGCTGCCAGCATCGAGCGCCGGGAACTGCGCATAGTCGAAACGACCACCTCCCAGCCGTCTCCGTTCGCCCGATCCATGCTGTTTGGTTACGTAGCGTCCTTCCTCTACGAGGGCGATTCCCCGCTCGCCGAGCGCCGCGCTGCCGCCCTCTCATTGGATCCCACTCTCCTCAACGAGCTGCTCGGTCGCGCGGAACTGCGTGAACTGCTGGACCCGCAGGTCATTGCCACCACTGAAAGTGAACTGCAGCGCCTCGCACCGGACCGGACCGTGCGTGGTCTCGAGGGCGTCGCCGACCTCCTGCGGCTCCTTGGTCCGCTCACCACGCAGGAGGTAGCTGACCGGTTCCAGACTGCTGAGGAGTCCGCCGCTACCCCGGCTGTCGAACAGGTGGGCTCGCTGCTCCTGCAACTCGGTCAGGCCAACCGGGCGCTGCAGGTGTTCATCGCCGGCGAGGAACGCTGGTCGGCTGTCGAGGATGCTGCCCGCCTGCGCGACGCGCTGGGGGTCCCACTGCCGATGGGCATCCCGCTGGCCTTCATCGAACCGGTGGCGGATCCGCTGGGAGACCTGGTGGGGCGCTACGCCCGCACCCATGGACCGTTCACCGCCGCCGAAACGGCGCAGCGCCTCGGCCTGGGGGTCGCCGTGGTGTTGACTGCCCTGCAGCGCCTCGCCGCAGACGGCCGGGTGGTCGAAGGTGAGTTCCGTCCGGTTGCCTCACTCCCCGAGAACACCCCCGCGTCCTCCCACACTGCGGCTCCCAGCGAATGGTGCGACGTCGAGGTGCTGCGTCGGCTCCGCCGTCGGTCCCTGGCCGCGCTGCGGCAGGAAGTGGAACCGGTGGACCCCGCAGCCTACGGCAGGTTCCTTCCCGCCTGGCAGCACGTCGGTTCCTCCCTCCGCGGGTTGGACGGGGTGGCCACCGTGGTCGACCAACTCTCGGGGGTTCCCATTCCGGCGTCGGCGTGGGAGCCGCTCATCCTCGCCTCACGGGTCGCCAACTACACGCCGGCGATGCTCGACGAGCTGACCGCCACCGGGGAGGTGGTCTGGTCCGGGGCCGGGTCGCTGCCCGGCAACGACGGGTGGATTGCCCTGCACCTGGCCGAGAACGCACCACTCACCCTCAGACCCGACCCGGTGTTCGAACCATCCGCCCTGCAACTGAATCTCCTGGAGCTCCTGGACCGGGGTGGCGCCTACTTCTTCAGGCAGTTGGTCGAGTCGCTCGACTCCGAGGCGCCACGGAACGATTCCGAGGTGGTCACCGCACTCTGGGAGCTGGTGTGGGGCGGCCGGATCAGTAACGATACCTTCACCCCCGTGCGGAGTCTGCTGGCCGGCGGCAAAACCGCCCACAAGCAGCGCGCCGCCCCGCCGCGCGCCCGGTCATCGCGGGTCGGACGGCTCGGCCGGGCGCCCGGTGCGTCCCTGACCGGGTCGTCAATGCGGGTCAAGGGTAGCGACGACGGCGTCCGCGGCTACCAGCGCAGCACCCCTCCCATGGCGGCCGGCCGCTGGACGGTGCTGCCGCAGGTCGAGACCGAAACCACTGTCCACGCCCATGCCACAGCCGAACTGCTGCTCGACCGGTACGGGGTGGTCACCCGCGGGTCGGTGGGCAGCGAAGGTACCCCCGGCGGGTTCGGACTGCAGTATAAAGTCCTGGCCCGGCTTGAGGAAATGGGCAGGTGCCGGCGCGGATACTTCATCGAACACCTCGGCGCCGCCCAGTTCGCCGTCCCCGCGACAGTGGACCGGTTGCGCTCGTTCGGAGCCGACGCCCAGCAGGAACGCCGCCCGGGTGAGGACCCCACCGTCGTGCGGTCCTCGATTGCCCTCGCCGCGACCGACCCGGCGAACCCCTATGGTGCGGCGCTGGCGTGGCCCGCCTCCGACGGCGGGCACCGCCCTGGCCGGAAGGCCGGAGCGCTGGTGATCCTGCAGGACGGGCGGCTCGCCCTCTATGTGGAGCGGGGCGGCAAGACTGTCCTGGCGTTCACCGACGATTCGGCGGCCCTGCACGCCGCCGCGGCCGCGTTGGTAGCGATCATCCGGCGTGGGGCGGCCGAGAAAATGGCAATCGAAAAGGTCAACGGCGAGCCGGTCCTGGACTCGGAGGTGGGCCGCGCCCTGACCGCTGCAGGGTTCTACTCCACCCCGAGAGGGCTGAGGATCCGTGCCTGAGGGGGATACCGTCTGGCGCGCCGCCCGGGAACTGAACGCGGCCCTGGCCGGCCGCACGCTGACGCGCTGCGACATCCGGGTCCCCCGCTTCGCGACTGTCGACTTCACGGGCGAGACGGTGCAGAACGTGGTGGCGCGTGGAAAGCACCTGCTGATCCGGGTGGGGGGCGACGACGGCTGGACCATCCACTCGCACCTGAAGATGGAAGGCCTGTGGCATATCTACCCGAAGGGCGCCAAGTGGCGCCGTCCGGCATTCAAGGCACGCTGCATTCTCGAAACGCCCGAGTCCGCCGCCGTCGGATTCGAACTGGGGTTCCTGAAGGTCCTCCCCCGGTCCGGTGAGGATGAAGCTGTGGGCTATCTGGGCCCTGACCTGCTGGGGCCGGGCTGGGACCCCGACGAGGTGCTGCGTCGTTTGCTGTCGCAGCCCGACCGGCCGATTGGGCTGGCCCTGCTGGATCAACGGAACCTTGCGGGCATCGGAAACGTGTATCGATGTGAGCTGTGTTTCCTCGCCGGGGTGCACCCTCTGACCCCGGTCGCTGGGGTCAGGGACCTGCCGCGGATGGTGGCACTGGCGAAGAAGCTGCTGGAAGCCAACAAGGCACGGTCCACTCGAGCCACCACCGGCAATCTGAGGGGCGACACGCTGTGGGTCTATGGCCGGGAGCACCGCGGCTGCCTGCGGTGCGGCACCAGGGTGACCCTGGAACAGCTCGGGGACAACGCCCTGGAATTGCGGGATTTGTACTACTGTCCGTATTGTCAGCCAGCCAGTCCGACCGCCGCCCAATGACGTCATCCACCACAACCCGAGGGGACCTATGAGTTGGGCGGAAACCCTGCCGGCGTTTGCGGTCGCCATCCTCGTGGTCTTCGGGCCCGGGCTGGCCTGGGGTGCGGCGCTGGGGTTGCGCCGGTTGACTCTGCTGGCCCTGGCCGGACCGTTCAGTATCACGGCGGTGGTGGTGTCCGCCGAGGTCGCCGCCTTCGCTGGTGTTGATTGGTCGCTGGCACCGGTGCTGGCCGTCACCGTCACGGTTGGCGCCGCGTTGTGGCTGCTGCGCCGCAGCTTCGGGCAACTGATCCACGGCGACGTCGCGAATGCTGAACCGCTGGCCCGTTGGGCGCCGGTCCTCATCGCGTGGGCGGTCGCTGCGGTGCCGGTGGCGGCGTGGATGTTCTGGATGTTCGGCGTGCCGGAGAACATCGCCCAATCCCACGACAACATTTTCCATCTCAACGCCCTGCGCTACATCTCCGAAACCGGCAACTCGTCATCGCTGACCCTGGGCTATCTGGGAAGCAGGGAAGGCACGTTCTATCCGGCCGGCTGGCATGCGATGGTGTCGCTGGTCATGGCGACCGCTGGCATTCCACTGACCGCTGCCATCAACGTGGCCAACCTGGTGCTGATCACCGGGATCTGGAGTCTGGGCTGCCTTTTCCTTGTCAGCCGCCTCACCGGGGAGCGAACCATGCCCCTGCTGGTCGCCGCCGTGCTGTCCACCGCCTACAGTTCCTTCCCCTATCTGCTGCTGGAGTTCGGGGTGGTCTACCCCTTCATGTTGTCCATCGCGATTCTCCCGGCAGCACTGGGGGTAGTGATCCAGCTCGTGGGGGCGGGCACCGAGGTGCCCCTCAGGTGGTTCGGGAGCCTCCTGCTGTTGCTGGGCCTGCTACCCGGCCTGATCCTGGCCCACCCCTCGTCCCTTCTGAGCCTCCTGGCGCTGGCCGCGCCAGCCATCCTCGCGGTGGCGTACGCCCGGTTCCGGTCCGAACGCGGCCGACGACGACTGGCGGTGGCCGCGGGCACGGTCACGTTCGTGGTGCTCTCTGCGGTCCTGTGGATGACGGTGCGCCCCGCCCGGTCCACCAACTGGGACCAGATGGGCGATGCCGGTGGAGCCATTTCGGAAGTGGTGTTCCACGGACCGCTTGGCCGACCGATAGCTCTCCTGGCCGCGATCCTCACCGCCGTGGGAGCCGCCGTCGTGCTGTATCTGCGCAGCCATCGGTGGGTGATCGTCATGTATCTGGTGGCCGGCACGCTATTCGTCGTCGGCAGCTGGCAGGAAGCACCCACCCTCCGGTGGATCGTCGCGGGGGTCTGGTACAACGACTACTTCCGGATCAGTGCGATGCTCGCCCCGGCGGGGATGCTGGTGGCCAGCATCGGAGGCGTCGCGCTGGCCGGTTCCCTGATCCAGACGGCGCGGCGGGTCCGCTCGACCCGCAGTGCCCCGGAGCCCGTCTGGTTTGTGCCGTTGGTGACCGCCGTGCTGGTGGTCATTGGGTTGGCGGTGGCGCCGCTGTTTGCGGTGCAGCGGGCCGTCAGCGAGGCCGCCTACCACTACCGGTATACCGAAGAGTCCCGGTTGCTGACCTCGGACGAGCTGGCGTTGCTGCAGCGCCTACCCGAGCACGTCCCCGCCGACGCGGTGATTGCGGGCCAGCCGCTGACCGGGGCTGCTCTCAACTATGCGTTCGCTGGCCGGAGATCCCTCCTGCCCTTCGGGACCAGCCCGGCTACAGCCGAGGCCAGGCTCATCTTTGACGAGCTGGACACCATGCGGGAAAACCCTGAGGTCTGCGCGGCTGTACGCAGCACCAACACAACCTTTGTCCTGGACTTCGGAACCGACTCGGTCCATGGCGGGGACGCACCGGTGTTCTCCGGCCTCAGGGACCTCTCCCCCAGCGCCGGCTTCGAGCTGGTAGACCGGGAAGGTGATGCAGCCCTGTACAAGATAGTGGGCTGCCCCTAGCGCGTACCCTTGATAGGTGATGCAATCCCCGCTTCCTGTCCGCAACGGTGTCAACGCCACCCGGTTGCGCCTGCCCGCTGAGGGCCCGTGGGGTACCGCACTCGACTACATTCTGGACCGGTGGGACCATGTGGATCCCGAGGGTATCGCCGCCCGCTTCGACCGCGGTGAGGTGGTCGCACTGAACGGGGAGCGGCTGACCCGGACCACCCCGCTCGCCGAGCACACCTTCGTCTGGTACTACCGCGAGTTGCCGGTTGAGGAACGCCTGCCCGTGGAGGTGAACATCCTGCACCAGGACGACAACCTGCTGGTGGTGGACAAACCCCATTTCCTTCCCACCACTCCGGGCGGCCGGTACGTGGCCGAGTCGGCGCTGGTGCGGTTGCGCGTTCAGCTGGACCTCCCCGATCTGATCCCCATGCACCGTTTGGACCGGCTGACGGCGGGAATTCTGTTGTTTTCCACCAATCCGGCGACTCGGGGGAACTACCAGCTGCTGTTCGAGAACCGGCTGATCTCCAAGGAGTACGAGGCCGCCGCGCCGGTGGACCCGGCCCTGGACCTGATGGACCATCCGCGGGTGGTGCGCAGCCGGATCGTCAAGAGCCGCACCTATTTGCTGGCGCAGGAGGTGGCCGGTGAACCCAACACTGAAACCCTGGTCAGCCTGGTCGAAGAACGGGACGGGTGCGGACGTTACCGGCTCACCCCGCATACCGGCAAAACCCACCAGCTTAGACTGCACATGGCGGGGCTGGGGCTCGGGATCATCAACGACCCGTTCTACCCGGTACTGCACCCTCAGGCACCCGACGATTACACCAGGCCGCTCCAGTTGCTAGCCAAGAGTATCGAGTTCAATGACCCGCTCAGCGGCACCCCCCGGCGGTTCGACAGCGAGCTACAGCTCCAGAACTTCGCCTAACCCGGTTCCCTGCTCTAGACCGCACCCCGCAGGACCCCTGTAGATTGGGACGGTGGACCTCACCGATCTCGGAGCATGGTCACCGCTGTTCCATCCTCTGACCTTCGTCATCGTGGTGATCGACGTGTTCATTCCAGCTGTGCCCTCCGAATTTTTGGTAATCGCGTCGGGCACCATGGCGTCCGAAGGTGCCCTGCTGCTGCCCGTCGCCCTGTTGACGGCCACCCTGGGAAGCTGGCTGGGCGATATCATCCTGTACCTGCTGTTCCGCAACCGCCTGACCTCGTGGTTAGACAAGTTCAAGTGGGGGCGCAGCATCCATCGGAGCATCCGGGGCGCCGTGGAAAAGGCCGGGAAGTCACCGACTTACGCCGGGCTCATTGCCCTCCGGTTCCTTCCTGCTGGCCGTTCTGCGGGCGTCGCGGCGGCAGGCATCGCTAATCTTCCGATCCGCCCCTTCCTCGTGTGCGCCGCCGTCGGGGGCATCCTTTGGGCCTCCTGGCTGGTGATGCTCGGGTATATCACGGACGTCACCACAGGCTTCCCGTTGTGGGTCAGTGCCCTCCTGGGAATGGGTGTAGGTACGCTGGTGGGACTTGTCATTGCCGCATTCCTCGCGCTCAAGCAACGCCGGAAGGTTAAAACCACTAATGAGCACCCCGACCCCGCCCGTTCCCCGACTGCCGAACAAACCGACTAGTTCGCCAGCCGCGGCGCAGGATTCCCGGGAGCCGCACTCCTCCTCGGACGAAACCGGACACGGTCAGGTGTCTCCCGCGTTGGAGCGCCTGCGGGCTGGCCGCCCCAAAATCGGATTAGCCAGCGGGCCGACGGCGGAGCACGCCCCGGGCTCGATCGCTGCCCCTGCACCCGATGCTGGCCCCCGGCCGCCCGCGGGGGAACGACGGAGCGCGTCCCGTGCTGCTGCTCGCCGAGCAGCGCGGGGCAGCAGCACCGTCATTCAGAGTGTCAGGTCGTGGGACCCGGACCTGGTCAGGCGGATCGCAGTCACAATCGTGGTGATTGGATCGACTCTGGGCACCGCCAATGCCGCAGGGGCCTTCGGCGGACCGGATATCCGGGAGGCTTCATTGGGTACATTCGATCCCGCGGCGACGCTGGTCTCACCCGCCTTCCCTGCACCCTATTTGTGGCTGGTGATCGGGGCCGGGTTGCTCGGCTACACCGCGCACCAGTGGCTGCCGTCCCAACGGCGTAGTCCCCGGCACCGGGTGCTTGGCTGGCTGGTCGTGGCTTCGCTGCTCGTCACACTTGCGTGGGCGCTCACCCTCCAGCAGGCCAACGCGACGGCGAGCCTGGTGCTGATCTGGCTGCTGGTGGTTCTTCTGCTGGGTGCCCTGCGGTGGCTCAACCGCTACCCGGCGCAGACCAGGACTGAGGCTGCCCTCGTGGACGTCCCGCTCGGGCTGTTCCTCGGCTGGGCTGGGGTCACCGCAGTGGTCCACACCGGAGCGGTGCTGACGGTCCTGGAAGTCGACTGGCTTGGGTGGGGTGCCCAGCGTTGGGCCCTGATCGGAGTCATCCTGCTCATTCTGGCGGCGATGGCCGTATGCATGACGGATCGTGGCCGGATCGCCGTCGCTATGGCTGTGGTCTGGGGAGTGACGCTGATAGTGCCCGAGCGGTTGTTCGGCGACCTGCAATCAACCCCCGTGGCCTTCGCTGCCGGGCTGGGTGTCTTCTTCCTGATCATCTCTGCCGGATCGCGGCGGCACCGGGTGGACCACGCCTACCGTCGCGAGTTGCGCGCACGACAGATGGCTACAGTCGCTCCCATCGATTTCTACGACGACGGAGAACCCGCAGGATCCCCACTGTAGCCACCCGCTCCACTGCGTGGCGCATGTTCACTGCAGCGCTGATTGCCTGCCGGGCCCCGGTCTCGTAGTCGGTTTCCTCGACCAGGAACCGGAGTGTGATCCGAGGTACTCCCGCCACCACGTCCAGCTGCTTTGCTTCCACCAGGTGGGCCGCCCCCAGAGCGGCCGTAGCGGAATCCATCACCGCCTCCGGTGGATGGCCGGGGAGCAATCCCATGATGTCGAGTTGGGCACGGAACGAGGGCATCCCCCCAGTCTGCCACCGCTGGCCCTCTAGTCGCGGTCCTCACGTGGGGCGGTCACCAGGTCTTCGGCGGAGCCGATCCCCGACGCGTCGGGAACAAGCGCTGCTTTCCCAGCCGGCGGCGCGTTCGGCGATAGTGACAAGCTTCTGATGATCGACGGCGAACTGCACCCCTGCTTTGGGCACGAGGACGACTTCCGGATCAAGTCCCTAGTTCGAGCCTCGGATCGGGTGGCTCAGGGATTTCATTGTGTCGTTGACGATCCACCTAAGCAGGGTGGCGACCCACAGTGACTGCCCGATGTGATTCAGGTACCAGATGGGACAAGTTCAGTCTTTTAGTTGATCGCCGAAAGCCCTGTGATCGCCCGACCGACAATGAGGGTGTTGATTTCATAGGAACCCTCATAGGTGTAGATTGCCTCGGCGTCGGCGAAGATTTTGCCCATCCGGAAGTCGGTGGTGATGCCGTTGCCGCCGAGGATCCCGCGTCCCAGTGCGACGGTTTCCCGCATTCGTGCGGTGGTGTAGGCCTTGGCCAGCGCTGCCTGCGGCATGTCCCCTCCGCCGTCCTCCTGCAGCTGGGCCACCCTCGCCATCATCCCCAGGCTGGCCGTGGTGTTGCCGAGCATCCGCACCAGTTGGTCCTGCACCAATTGGAAACCGCCGATGGGGCGACCGAACTGGTGGCGCTCCACCGCGTATTGGCGGGCGACGTCGAAAGCGGCCAGCTGCTGGCCCACCGCCTGCCAGCCGACGAGGATCCGGGAGCCGAGCAGCAGCCGACGGGTATCGGCGAAGGTACTGATACCGGCGAACCGGTCCGCTTCGGGGACCCGCACATTGTCGAGCACGATGTCGGCGTTTTGGACGGTGCGCAATGCGATCTTGTTCTCGATCCGGGTGCGGGTTATCCCCGGCAGTGTTGCGTCCAGAATGAAGCCCCTGATGCTTCCGTCGGCGGTGTCTTTGGCCCAGAGCAGCATGTAGTCGCAGAAGGTCCCGTTCCCGATCCAGCGTTTGGCTCCGTTGAGGACCCAGGTGTCGCCGTCGCGCGTGGCCGTCGTGGACAGGCCTCCCGCCACGTCCGACCCGTGCAGCGGCTCGGTGAGCGCAAACGCGCCGGTAATCTTCAGGTCCATCGCGTCCTGGAGGAGACGGGCCTTCTGATCTTCGGACCCGAACTCGTGCAATGCTTCGACAAACAGGTCGTGGTGCACCATGAAGAACGTGGCCAGGGACGTGTCTGCGCGGGTCATTTCAGCGATGACCATGCCGCCGAAGAGGTAGCTGTACCCCTGTTGGACGGGCGTGCTCAGGTTCAATGCGGCGAGTTTGGGCAGCACCTCGATGGGAAACTCGGCCCGGTTCCACCACTCCTCCGCCGACGGAGCGACCTCCTTGGCGAGGAAGTCACGGACGTCGTCGAGTTTGGCGCTTTCGGTGGGACTGAGGAGGGATTCGAAGCCCATAAAATCGGCGGTGGGGAGGGTGCTCTCCATTGAGCTGTTCCTTTCTGGGCTGCGCTGGGCAGCTATTTCGGCGCCATCCGGATGGCACCGTCGAGGCGAATCGTTTCGCCGTTGAGCATCTGGTTCTGCACGATGTGGGAGACGAGGGCTGCGTACTCGGCGGGCTTGCCGAGCCGGGACGGGTGAGGGACCTGGGCGCCGAGGGAATCCTGCGCCTCCTGGGGCAGCCCCGACATCATTGGGGTCTCGAAAATCCCTGGCGCGATGGTGACCACCCGGATCAGCGACCGGGCCAGTTCACGCGCGATGGGCAGGGTCATCGCGGCGACGGCACCCTTGGAGGCGGCATAGGCTGGCTGGCCGATCTGACCGTCGAACGCTGCGACTGACGCGGTGTTCACAATGACCCCGCGTTCAGCCGAGCCGTCCTCCGGTGTCACGGGATCGGTTGCTGCCATAGCCTCCGCGGACAACCGGATCACGTTGAAGGTGCCGATCAGGTTGATGTTGATGACCTTGGTGAACTGCTCCAGGGGAAGTACCCCGTCACGTCCGAGGACCTTCCCGGGGGTGGCGATCCCCGCGCAGTTGACCACTGTGCGAAGCGGGCCGAGGGCAACAGCAGTATCGACCGCAGCCTGGACCTGTGCTGGATCGGTGACGTCTGCCGGGGCAAACACGGCCCGGTCGCCCAGCGCGGCAGCGAACTCGGCGCCGGCCGACTGGGGCAGGTCCACCAGCACCACGGTGGCGCCTTCGCCGTGCAGTTGCCTGGCAGTGGCCTGTCCCAGGCCGGAGGCTCCTCCGGTGATCAGGGCCACAGTGTGGTTGATGTCCATGAAGTCTCCTCGAGTTGGTGCCATTGGGCGATTTGCCGCCATTTGGTGCTGGGATGGAACCTGATGCCCACTAAACATTACTGTGACGTAGCCCATACTGCATCCGGGGTGGCCGGGAATTGGCAGATTGCTCAATACGGGTACCGCGCTGTCCGGCTAGGGTGGTTTTATGCTCAATTCGCGGGAGGAACACCCGGTCCGTACAGCCGGGTTGCGGGCTCGGGCCGCAGCTGAATCCGTGGGGTTCAGATTCGGTCATCGGCTGTGGGGTCTGCCGGGCACCCACCTCGGCGCCGTGCGTTTTCCTCCCGGGCGCGGCCTGTCCCCCTGGCACTATTGGTGGCAGGCTCATTACCTTGACGCACTGGTGGATGCGGCCCTGCGCGAATCCGATGAGCGTGCCGCCGAAAAGCAGGCTGTCACGGCACACCGGCTGCTCCGGAGCATCTACTTACGCAACGGACTGCGCTGGACCAACTCTTATTACGACGATATGGCGTGGCTTGCGCTCGCCGCCGATCGGTTCCGTCAGCTGGGGCGCGGCGGTGGACATCCCGGCTCGCCTCTGGTGCGGGCGCTTCGGTCTGCGCACACCCCCGAGCTCGGCGGCGGGCTGTACTGGAACACCGACCGTGACTTCAAGAACACCCCGGCCACGGGACCCGCCGCCCTGTTGTTCGCCCGGCGAGGCGATACGGTCCGGGCCCAGGAGCTGGTCGACTGGCTGCAGGGTCGCCTGCAGGATCCCCGCACCGGGTTGTTCCAGGACGGTATCCGGATCGCTGGCGGACGCGAGAGGCTGATACCAACCATCTACACCTATAACCAGGGGCCCGTGCTTGGTGCCCTCCTGGAACTCGGTGGGCCGGATAACCTGTCCAGTGCTGAAGACCTGATCCTCGCCGTCGACAAGCAGCTGACGCACGACTGCGTGCTGCGGACGCATGGTGGGGGCGACGGCGGATTGTTCACCGGAATTCTGGCCCGCTACCTGGCTGTCGCTGCTGCGACCCCCGCCCTGCCGTCCGCGACACGGCGCACCGCCGGAGCACTGGTGACGACGACGGCCGAGACGCTGTGGACCGGACGGACTGTACCTGACGGGACGCCAGCGCCGAAGGGGAAGACGGCCCGCGGCGGCGCCAGCCGCCGTCGTTCTCCTGCGGCGGGTGTGCTGGAATTCCCGGCAGGAACCGGGGCCGACGCTGGCACCCGGGGCTCCGAGCTGTCGACGCAGCTGCAGGCGTGGATGATTCTGGAAGCCGCCTACCGGGTGACCGCGGGCGTCGGCACTGAGGCCGAAACCACCGGATAGGCCAGCGCCCGGTGCCTGATGCCCACCGTCACCCGGTCCCCGCGGCGCGGCAGATCGGGGGCGGCGACCCGTGCGCGCACGGTGAAGCCGGACGGCAACTCGAGACCGACCAGGGCATCGTGGCCCGCGTAGGACACTGCGGTGACTGTCGCATCCGTCCCGCCAGCCGTCACATCCAACCATTCCGGGCGGAGCATGACGCACACCGGTGAACCGTCCACCGGTTCGCTGCCGTCGGCCATCTCGGCCTCCACCAGCCCCAGAGCACACTGCACCCGGCCGCCGGCCCACAAACCATCCATTTCCACGGTGTCCCCGACGAAGGCTGCCACCCAGCGGCTGATCGGGCGCTCATACACTTCGTGGGGCGTGCCCCACTGGAGGATCCGGCCCTCCCGCATCACCGCAACATAGTCGGCCAGGGACAACGCCTCCTCCTGGTCGTGGGTGACGAGCAGGCTGGTGTTGCTTTGGCCTCGCAACAGGTCCGCGACCTCCCGGCGAAGGGTTGACCGGAGTTGGGGGTCCAGGGCAGCGAACGGCTCATCGAGGAGCACCAGATCGGGCCGTGGTGCGAGGGACCGGGCTAGTGCCACCCGTTGCGCCTGGCCGCCGGAAAGCTGGGAAGGTGCCCGGTCGATCAGTTCGCCGAGGCCCACCATCGCGGCGAGGTCCGCGATCCGCCCGGACCTGCCAGCGCTCCGCTTCAGCCCGAAACCGATGTTCTCGCCGACCGTCAGGTGAGGGAAGAGTGAGGCGTCCTGCGGCACCCAGCCGACGCCCCGCTTCTCGGGCGCCCGTTGGACCGTAGGAGAAGAGAGGAGATTCTCGCCCACCCGGATGGTTCCACCCGCCGCCGGGAGCAATCCGGCGATGGCTCGCAGCAGGGTGGTTTTGCCACAACCGCTCGGGCCCAGGACAGCGGTGAGCGATCCCCTCGGGATCTCCAGGTGCACGCCGTCGAGCACCGTCGTGCCCCCGTAGGCAACGCTCAGCCCATCAATGACTACCCAGCTCACAAGTCCTCCTTCGCTACGCCCCGGAATCCAGAAAGCACCACCGCCGGGACGGCGGCGAGCAGCACCAGGGTGGCCGCGTAGGGTGCGGCAGCCCCATACTCGAACACTGTGGTCCTGGACCACAGTTCTGTCGCGAGGGTGGCGGTGCCGGTGGGGCGCAACAGCAGCGTCGCAGGCAATTCTTTCATGACCGAGATGGCTACCAGCAGCGCGCTAACTCCGATACCGGGCAGCGCCAGCCGCGCGGTCACCCGCCACCAGGTCTGCAGCGGGGACAACCCCAGCATTCGGGACACGTCAACCAGGTTTTCCGGCACCGCGGCTATCCCGTTGCGCATGGTGCCGATAGCCTTCGGCATGAACAGGACGGCGTACCCGAAGATCAGCACCACTACGGTTTGGTACAGGATTGGGACCGCCCCAAGCGCGAAAAACACCAGCGACAGACCCACCACAATACCGGGGAGCGCGTGCCCCAGGAACCCGACCGCCTCGACTGCCGCGATCAGGCGCCCACGATAGCGTGCGGCCAGGACGGCGATGGGGAGGGCCAACACCACTGCTGCGACGGCCCCGGCTGCGGCGAGTCCCAGCGTGGCCCCAATCGCCTCAATCAGGCGGCTGACGTCCATCTCGCGCAACGTGGCCGCGTCCAGCAGGCGGCTGGTGAGTCCTCCGACGGGCACGACGACGGCAACCACTGGGGCCGCCAGCACCAGGGCCAGCGCCCCGGCGAGCCAGCGCCGGGGCGCGACCAGCGGCACCCTGCCGCGGCCTGCCCCCTGGCTGACCCGGCCACGGAACCGTTTCTCCCCCGCCACCACCGTCAGCGCCAGGACAACGAGCATGAGCGCAAGCAGCGCCGCCTGGTTGCGGTCGAAGCTTGCACCGTAGGCCGAATTGATGCCCCAGGTGAGGGTCTGGTATCGCAACATGGACACCAGCCCGAAGTCCGAGAGTGTGTACAGGGCAACGAGGAGGGCGCCCGCGGCGGCCGCAGGCCTGACCCTCGGCCAGGTCGCGGCTTTGAACGCTCCCCAGGGACCGCGGCCCAGCGTGCGGGCCACCGCCTCGAGATCGCCCGAGGCGCCTCGGAGCGCTGCGGCAACCGGCAAGGTGACATAGGGCGTGCAGACGGCCGTCATGATCAGCCAACTCGCAAAGAATCCGTCGAGGGTCGGCAACCAGACCAGCCAGCCGTAGGCAGCGAGGTAGGAGGGGACGGCGAGCGGCAAAGCTGAGATCAGGAGCATGGCGCGGGGTGCGGGGATTCTGACCCGGGTCAACACCCACGCCGATGCGGTACCCAGCACCAGGCATGCGATGGTCACCGATGCCGCCAGCAGGACCGAGTTCAGCGCAAGCTGCAGGACCCTGGCCCGCAGGAGCGTGTCGACGAGTTCGGTGAACCCGGCGTCGGTGGTGCGTGCGACGAGGTAGACCAACGGGATCGCTGCCGTGGTGGCAGCCAGCATGGCCAGAAGCAGCAGCCAGGCGGGAGGCTTGACCCAGGGGGCACGGCCGGTGCCGGGCGCACGAACTGAACGCGCCGGCGTGCTGCTGGCGCGTCCAGTTCGGACGAGGGTCATTCGAGGGTCACCGGCTCCTACCTAGATCAGATCAGCCCATGCTTGCTGAGCAGTTCCTGGGTCTGTTCCAGGGATTCCAGATCCGAGAGGTCCAGGTCCGGGTTGACCAGCGAATCCAACGCTGGCAATCCCTCGGGTGCGTCAATACCGTCCGCGAGCGGGTACTCGAACGTTTCATCGACGAAGTACTGCTGCGCTTCAGCCGAGACCAGGAATTCGACGAACTTGAGGGCGTCGGCGTCCTGCGCGGCGTTGGACAGGATGCCCGCACCGGTGACGTTCACGATGGAGCCTGGGTCTCCGGCTTCGGGGTAGGACAGCTGGGCGCGCATGTTTTCCTCGCCGGCCTCGGCTGCCTGGCGGAACCAGTAGTAGTGGTTGATCAAACCGGTTTCAACAACTCCCTCGTTCACAGCGGTCAGGACAGCCCCGTTGTTCTCGAAGATCTGTGGGTCGTTGGCCGCGAGCGCCGATACCCATTCATCGGCTGCCTCTTCACCGTTCAGCACCCGGTAGGCCGTGACGAAGGCCTGGAAGCTGGCGTTCGATGGGGCTACCCCCACCCGACCGGACCATTCGGGTTCGGTCAGGTCATCCACGGAGACTGGGACCTCCTCAGCCGTCAGCTCCTCGCCGTCGTACACGATGACGCGGGCCCGGCCCGTGACACCCACCCAGCTGTCATCCGTGGAGGTGAATCCGTCGGGAACGGTGGCCGCGAGGTCCTCCGGGAGGGTACTGAACAACCCGGCGCTGCTGAGAGCGCCGAGGGCCCCCGCGTCCTGGGAAAGGAAGACCTGGGCCGGCGTCTGCTCGCCTTCTTCCAGGAGGAGTGCACCGAGTTCGGCGGTGTTCCCGTAACGCACGTCCACCTCAACGCCCGTGGATTCTTCGAACATGTCGATCAGTGGCTGGACCAGTGCTTCGTCGCGGCCGGAGTAGAGGGTGAACGCATTGTCGCTCTCCAACTCGGCGGCTGGTGCTGGATCCGTTTGATCGGAGCCTGATTCGGTCGTCGCCCCACAGCCCACGAGGGCGAGGATGGTGGCGCCAGCGGCTAGGGCAGCAAATCTGTTGGTCATGAGTGTGATGTCTCCGAAGATATTCCAGTATTGGAGTGTTGGTAAGGATTACCTTACACGGGAATTTTTCGAATTAGTCACAGAAGTGTGCCCTAATTGGTTTTGTGACGGCTCAGGGTAGCTTCCGCTGTGGATACAAAGTCTCGTGTCGAGCGAGCATTGCCACGAACTTGGCGATGTTCCGTTCCCTGGCGGCTTCGGTTTTCAGCTGGGTCAGACGGAAGATCAGGGCGTACCTGTTTTGTGAGGTCAGAACATCGAACATGGCCTGTGCTTCCGGTTCGGCGGCAATGGCCGCGGCTAGGTCGTCCGGAACCTCAGCAGTGGCCGGCCCAGCGTAGGCCCGCTCCCATCGACCATCGGCTTTCGCGGCGTCGACGGCGGCCTGCCCTGCCGGCATCATCCGGCCTTCAGCCGTGAGGCGTTCAATGAAGCCAATGTTGCGTACCGACCAGATGCTGCGCGGGCCGCGCGGGGTAAACCGCTGGAAGCTACTCCCCTCGTCCCGCCGTCGGGCCTGGCCATCGATCCAGCCCACGCACAGTGCCTCATCCAACGCCGCGGCGTAGGTCAGCCCGGTGACGGAGCCGCCCTTCTTGTGCAGGATCAGCCAGACTCCCGGGGAGACGGAGTGATTGGCGCCAAGCCATTCCTTCCACGCCGACGCATCGGGAACCAACAGTTCGGGCAGTTCAGCCTTCATGGGGTTACTGTAAACCTTCATGCTCGGCCGAGCTTCCCGACCCCCAGAATCCGTTGAGGCCTCACATGCTGCGCGTTCGCCCCACCCTGATCACCACCGACCCCCAGCTGCTGGGAGACCTGCTTCCGGCCCTGGGAATGGTCCAGCAGCAGGGGACTGCTTTCTTCGACGCGGGCGGTGGCCGGATCGCGCTCCAGCCGGGCACCGCCGAACTGACGCTGTTGGGCTTCGAGGCGGGAGTTCTCGAAGAGTTTGCCCGCCGCACCGCAGAGAGCGGAACAGCAGCGGAAGTGATCAGGGATGCGGCTGGCATGACGGCTGTCCGGGTCGAGGCGCCGGGACAAACCATCCCCGTCGATCAGGGCGAACGGCTCCTGGACCCCAACGTGGATCACGCCTTGACCGTTGTCTGCATCTGGTCGACCCCCGACCCGCTGAGGGCAGCCAGGATGCTCAGAGACATTGGGGCACGCCCCCACGGCCCGGCGGCCGAAGCAACGGATTTCACCGCCAAGAACGGCGGCCGGGTGGTCGTACGGACCGGCGGACACCAGTACTTCCAGATGGGTTTTGACTATGCGGGCGACGTCGCGGACCTCCGGCTCCGGGTGCAGCACGCCGGCTTCTCCGCCGAAATGTCAGGGACGGGCAGGAACCGCATCCTGACCGTGCCTGTCTCAGCGCACCGGTCATTCACCATCAGTGAGCGGCCGGAAGGCTGAGCTGACGGCGGGCGGCCACCCCCGGCGATCACTGCATCAGGGGTGTGCTGCGGTCTGGCAATTCAGCCAATGGCCGAAGTGCAGCGCGCCGCCCGCCGTCGACGGCTTGTCTGCGATAAAACAAGGTATGAACGTTCGCACCCCAGACCCCAATCCCGGGTGGCTTTCAGAGGATGACCTCTACGAAGCCCGCCGCCGCCTCCCCATGGTCTATGTGGAGGCCATCCCGGTGCGGTGCGACTCGCTCGGTTATGTCACTGAGGTGGGTTTGCTGTTGCAGGCCAACGATCAGGGTGAAATGGTCAGGACGTTCGTCTCTGGTCGGGTGATGTATCGGGAAACTATCCGCGCCGCGCTGGTGCGGCATCTGGAGAAGGATCTGGGGCCGTTCGCCCTGCCGCAGTTGCCGCCCTGCCCGACGCCCTTCACCGTCGCGGAGTATTTCCCTTCACCGTCGGAAACCGGCATGACCGATGACCGCCAGCACGCCGTCGCCCTCGCCTACCTGATTCCTGTCACCGGTGAATGCCAGCCGCGCCAGGATGCGCTGGAGCTTTCCTGGATGACCCCCGATGAGGCGTTAAGCGATGGTGTTCAGGCAGAGTTCTCCGGCGGGCGCGGCGGACTGCTCCGTCAGGCGTTGGCCTACGCGGGCTGGGGACGCTAACCAGTGACCGGCAACCGTAAACCCACGCGTATCCGACGGGTTGGCGCCGAGGCCGTCACCGCCGGTCACCACATCATTGGACCGGCGGGCGCGGACCCCGCAGAGGTGGTGGAAACCGACATTGAGACGGACGATTTCGGGACTCCCGCCGTCGTCGTCGCGACCCTGGAGTCCGGCGACACCCTGCGGATCGCGGCCGGGTCGCAGGTCCAGATCACCGTCGACGACGGCGCGCCGGTGGTAGGTGCCATCCCCGCCCAGGATGGGACCCCCGAGGCTGTCATCGCCCACGCCGTGTCGGTGCATCCCGAAAGCGCCCAGTTGCAGGGTCTTGCTGACCGGCTCACCAAGGGCGTGAACTTCAAGTCGGGAAGCAACCTGCAGGATGTGCACGATCTCGCGGTGAGCCTTCTGGTTGACTTCGCCGACGCCGCAAACGCGCTCCGGGTCTGCGACCTGTTGACCCCGCTCCCCTTCGACGGCAATTTCGGGCGGTGGAAGTGGATTGAGGGAGCGTTGGCGCTGGCCTCCTACCTCGCCTACGACGACGGCGACGTCGCCCGCTCGGAGGCCTATTCGGCGTCTCTCCGTACCGCCGACGACGCCGAGACGGACCCTTTGAAAGCCAAGCTCGCTGCTGCGGTCCGGCAGCGCCAACTGAACGCTCCCAACCTTTACGACCCGGAGATCAGCCGCGCAGCAGCCGCGGGGGATGCCGCCGTCGAAAGGGCTTGGCGCGTGGTGCGGCTGTCGTCTCTGTTGTACCTGCGATCCCACGGCGGATCCGAGACGCTGACCGCTGATGAACTGACCCGGCGGATCCACAACGAATTGGTGGCGATCCGCGCCCTGTAGGGCTCTGGAGTGAAACCTGCTGCGGGAGTAGAGTGTCGCCATGAATCACTCATCGGCCCCCTCCGGCACCAGCAGCGCTGTCGGGAAAGATGGGGTAAATCCTCTCAGCGTCCACATTAACGCCGACGCCCGCCAGGTCTGGGTGATGCTCCGCGAGCCAGCCAAGGTCGCCCAGTGGCACGGCTGGGACTACGACGGGCTGGCTGAGGAGATCCGCCTCATCTTCTTCTCGCCGGGGGTAACTGAAGGCCAGGATCACCGTTCCCTGACCCTCGAGGACGGAGACACGTTCCTGTTGGAGCCGGGCCCGGATGGAACGGTCGTCACGGTGGAACGTGGGTTGCCCGAACCGGAGTCGGAGATGGCCGACTGGTATGCGGACATCACCGAGGGATGGATCTCGTTTCTCCAGCAACTGCGGTTCGCGCTGGAGCGGCATCCCAACACCGACCGGCACACAGCGTTTTTCGCGGGCACCCCCTCCGACGGACAAGCCATCGCTGACCGGCTGGGAGCCGGATCGGTGGGCGAACCCGGTGACCCCTATTCCCTCACCCTGCCGGGTGGGCAGGAGATCACCGGCCGGGTGTGGTTCCGCACCGAACACCAGCTGGGGCTGACTGTGGCCCAGTACGCCGAGCACGGCGACGGACTGCTCATCCTCGCCGAACAGCCTGTGACTGAAGGGGTCCGCGACGAGCCGTCGTCGCTGGTCATCGCCTCGACCTACGCGCTGGGCGCCAAGGCGCTGCATAGCGTATGGGACGGGTGGGAAGCGGTGCGCCGCGACCACTACCCCGATGCTGACCCGCTTGTCACTTCAGCCCTGGGGCGGGCCGGAAAGCCGTCCACGTAATTGCTGGCAAAATGGGTTGGTGCCAACCGATACCCAGCAATCCACTTTCACCTTCACCGTCAACGAGCGGTTGAGCGACCCGACAGGTAAACCGTTGCACGGGCGCACCGGGACCATCAGCACCCCTCACGGCGAAATCCGCACCCCGGCCTTCATCGCCGTCGGCACCAAAGCCTCGGTCAAGGCAGTGCTTCCCGAGTCGATGCAGGAGTTGGGGGCGCAGGCACTCCTCGCGAACGCCTACCACCTGTATTTGCAGCCCGGTCCTGAGATCCTCGACGCGGCTGGCGGGCTGGGCCGCTTCATGAACTGGGATGGGCCAACCTTCACCGATTCGGGCGGCTTCCAGGTGATGAGCCTGGGATCCGGATTCAAGAAGGTCATCACCATGAACGTCGCCGACGCCGAGGGGGGCGGCTCCGACCACCGGGTGGCCGCCGGCAAGGAGCGGCTCGCCCACATTGACGACGACGGCGTGTGGTTCAAATCGCACCTCAACGGAGACCGGCACCGTTTCACCCCGGAGATTTCGATGCAGGTCCAGCATCAGCTCGGCGCCGACATCATGTTCGCGTTCGACGAACTCACCACGCTGATGAACTCCCGCACGTATCAGGAAGAGTCGCTGGAGCGCACCCGGTTATGGGCGGAGCGCTGCATCGCCGAACATGACCGGCTGACCGAGGAACGGGTGGGAAAGCCGTACCAGGCGCTGTTCGGCGTCATTCAGGGCGCCCAGTACGAGGATCTTCGACGCAAGGCTTCCCGGGACCTTGGCGGCATGGGCTTCGACGGGTTCGGGATCGGCGGGGCGCTGGAAAAAGAGAACCTTGGGACCATTCTGGGCTGGTGCGCTGATGAGCTGCCGGAGAACAAGCCCCGGCACTTGTTGGGGATCTCGGAACCAGACGATCTGTTCACCGGCATCGAGAACGGCGCCGACACCTTCGACTGCGTCTCCCCCACCCGGGTAGCCCGCAACTCAGCCTTCTACACCCCCGATGGGCGGTGGAATCTGTCCAACGCCCGGTTCAGGAAGGACTTCACACCGCTGGTGGACGGCTGCGACTGCTACACCTGCACCAACTACACCCGGGCCTACATCCACCACCTGTACAAGGCGAAGGAAATGGTCTCGGCCACCCTCATCTCCATCCACAATGAGCGGTTCATTGTGAAACTGGTTGACGACGCCCGCGACGCAATCGGCAACGGCACCTTCTTCGACTTCAAGGCTGAGGTGCTTGGCCGCTACTACGCCTAGCCCCTCCCCGGCCCCGCCCGCGCATCCTCCCGCGCACCTTCCCGCGCAAAAGAGTGGCTGCCCCGAGCCCGCGGCCCACAAAAGTGGCTGACCCGCACGTTAGTGGTTGCCCAGCAGCGACCCTGCACGTGCGCCACTTTTCCGGGTGCGGCAGGGCGTCACGTCGGCGTCCCCCGCGGCCCGACTCCTCCTCCACAGCCATCAACCGCGCCGAGTTGTCCACATAACGGCGTCGACCCACCCCATCGAGTTTGGATCGGCGCATGCTGGCTGCATGAACATCGAGTGCCCGCCCTGGCTAAAGGCCTCCACGAGTCCGTGGACCACTGAGGAACTCGCCGAGCGAAACGTCAGCGATCGGCAGATTGCCCGGTTCGTCCAGGGCGGAGATCTGGTCCGGTTGCGACGCGGCTGTTACCTTTCCGGCCAGCTCTGGCAGCAACAGTCGCCTGAGACCCGGGCCCTGCAACGCATCTACGCTCATCATCACGCGCTGCTGCCCACAACACGGAGGGGGATGGTGTACAGCCATACCTCGGCTGCCCGCATCCATGGCCTACACCTATGGAAGGTTGATGACCTCGTCCACCTCACCCAGGGGTTTCCGACCAGCCCACACGGGCATGGTCCGGACGTCCGGGCCCATTACTCGTCACTGTCACCCCAGGACGTTTCCTCCGGGAAGGGCCTGCGAATCACAGCCCTGGAGCGCACCGTGGTGGACTGTGCCCGAATACTTTCCTACCGCCAGTCGCTCATCATCGCCGATCACGCGCTGCAACTCGGCGGAAACCAGTCCCTGATGCAGGACATCGCCTTGCAGCTCTCCGGCCACAAGGGCATTGCCAACGCTCGGGCGATCACCGCCAGAGCCAGCACTTTGGCAGAGTCCCCGGGCGAGACCTTGACCAGACATTTTCTCCACCGGATGGGGCTGCCGATGCCGGAGGAACAGGTCTCTGTCCGGACCAGGCACGGCGATCACCGGCTCGACTTTGCCTGGCGGGAGCTTCTGTTGGCCCTTGAGTTCGACGGCAGGATCAAGTATTTCGACTACTCCCCGACGCAGGAGGTGTTGTTCGAGGAGCGCCGCCGGGAAAAGGCCTTGATGGAGGACGGCTGGCAGTTCATCCGCATCGAATGGGCGGACCTCTTCCGTGAGGCAGAGCTTAAGGCACGCATCCTGGTGGCTCTGCACCGCGCGCGCTCATTGCACCGGAAAAGTGCGTGACCTGCAGACGAGTGGCCGCCCCACCACTCGTCTGCGGCTCCGGCACTTTTCCGGGTGAGCGTGAGACCGGGACCGTTAGGACGCGGCGTAACTCGGTTCGCGCTTTTTGATGGCCTTGATGACCAGCGTCGTGACCGGCACGAACAGCACCTCGATGAGGGTTTTATACAGAAAGCCGAAGAGCAGGTAATTGAGGAACCCGCTGAAGGTGGTGATACCGATAACCGACGCAGCAATGGCACAAAAAATCAGGGTGTCAGCGAACTCGCCGACCACTGTCGAGCCGAGCAGCCGGCCCACTAGACCGCGCTCGCCGAAGCGCCCCTTCATTTTGACCAGGACCCAAGCGTTGAGGGTCTGACCGACGGCGAAGGCCAGGAGGGAGGCAAGCACAATCAAGGGAACCGGCCCGAGCGCTCCTTCAAGGGCAGCCTGCTTCGAGGTGCCGAAGTCGTCGTCGAACCCGGGCAGGGCGATGATGACCAGGTAGCAGAGCGAGGCGAACGCCGACAATACAAAGGTCACGATGATCGCCAGCCGGGCGGCTTTGAAACCGTACACCTCGCTGATGACGTCGCCGAGGATGTAGGCCAGCGGGAAGAGGAAGAATCCGCCGTCGGTGATGATGCTGAAGTCACCAATAATCGGACCGATCAGCACACCTTTGGAGGCCCCAATATTGGACAGCAGCACGACGACGGCGAGGGTCGCCAGCATGATCGCGAAGTAGGTACTGCCCGAGGAGGCAAATTTGGCGCGGGTTTTTTCCTGCAGTTGAGTCAACGTCATCTCATTCATCGAAGTGGTTCGCGGACACGATTGGGTCCGCTGTATTAGCACTGATGCCCGGCTGCCCCCGGGCAGTCCAATTCTGCCACGCCCGCGGTGCGCCCTGAACTGGCCGCCCCGCCCGAAAGTAGGCAGACTGTACAAATGCCCCTAACTCATTCCGCCCCCGCAGTGACTCTCACCATCGCCGGATCCGAGGCGACCGGTGGGGCTGGCGCCCAGGCGGACCTCAGGACCTTCCAGGAACTCGGCGTTTTCGGCATCGCGACGCTGACCTGCATCGTGTCGTTCAATCCGAAGGACAACTGGACCCATCGTTTCGTGGCGGTCGAGCCGCAGGTCATCGCCGACCAGTTGGAGGCAGTCCTGACCTGTTACCCCGTGGAAACCGTCAAGATCGGCATGTTGGGCACTCCGGCAACCATTGACACTGTTGCGACGGCGTTGAAGAGCCAGCAGTGGCGCAACATCGTGCTGGACCCGGTGCTGATCTGCAAGGGCCAGGAGCCCGGCGCCGCGCTCGACACGGATCAGGCACTGAAGGCCAACATTCTCCCGCTCGCAACTGTTGTCACTCCCAACCACTTCGAGGCGGAGTCGTTGTCGGGCATGACCATCAACAGCATCGAGGATCTGCAGGAGGCCGCCAAACGGATCCATGAGATCAGCGGCGCCGTCGTCGTCGCCAAGGGCGGCATCCGCCTGGAAGGTGAAAACGCCGTCGACGTCTACTTCGATGGCACTACCCTGGAGCTGCTGTCAGCCCCGAAGGTCGGCGAAGTAGCTGTCAGCGGCGCGGGCTGCACCCTCGCCGCCGCCATTGCTGCGGAACTGTCCAAGGGCGCCAGTCCTCTTGATGCGGCTCGAACAGCCAAGAGTTTCGTGACCGAGGCGATTCGTCACAGGTTGTCCTCGCAGGCACCATTCGATGCAGTCTGGCAGGGCGGCGCCGCCGGGATCCCCGCATGAGGGTAGCGATTCTGGGCGATATCGGACAGCGCATCTACCACGTCGGCGACGATGCAATGACTCATGCCGCGGTGGATGAACTCGCCGCCCGCGGCATCAAGGACGTTGTCCTGCTCAGCCGGAACGCAGCTGACACGACCGGTCGGTTCGGCACCGAGGCAGCGCCGACCATCGAATTTCCGTGGCCGTACGCCGACTACCAGCATTACCTCAGCGAGATACTCTCACTCCTCAACGGCGAGCCTCATAGCCTTGCCGACAACGACCAGGTGCACGGGCTCATCGAGACCATCCGCGGCTGCGACTCAGTGCTGATCGCAGGGGGCGGCAACATGAACTCGGTGTACGGCTGGCTGCTCTACGAACGCGCAGCGGTCACCGCGATTGCGCGGCACCTCGGCAAGGCAGTGGTGATTGCTGGCCAGACCATCGGGCCTATGCTGTACGGCGCTGACCGTGAAGTGGCAGTACAGATGCTCTCCCGCGCCGCTCTGGTAGGTGCACGTGAGGACAGTTCGCTCAGCCTCGGACGGGAGTTGGCAGGATCCAGCGTGGTGCGGTGCCTTGACGATGCTTCCTTCCTCGCGTCCAACACCGCCGCCCGGCAGCAGCCCGACGACGGCGGTCACCCGCAGGGAAGCACCCCACCTGCGGCCTCCTATATCGTTGGCACCTTCGCCGGCAACACTGGCGCCTGTCCCCGCGACCAGTTCGTAACGGCCGTCGCGAAAGCCCTGGACGACGCGGCCGACCTCACCGGCCTGCCGGTCCTACTCCTGCCCCACATGGCTGTTGAGGGTGAGGGCGGCATCGATGAGGCAATACACGCGGAGATTGCAGCAGCGATGACTTCCTCCGTCCAGTCACAACCCATCGCCTCGGCGCGCGACACCGCAGTCCTCACCTCCCGGGCAGCCCTGGTGGTCACGTCGCGGTATCACCCGGTGGTTTTCGCCCTCGACGGCGGCGTCCCCACGGTTGCCTTGTCCCTCGATGAATACAGCGACGTGCGGTTGCGTGGGGCCCTCGCCAACTGGGGCCTGGCCGACTTCGCTCTGCCCCTGCCATCGCTGCTCGACGGCACGATCGGGCAGGCCCTCCGTGAGGCCTGGCAACGCCGCACAGACATAGCGGAACAGGTGCAGTCCCTCCGACCCCAGAAGCTCACCGAATCCTCCGCCTGGTGGGACTCAGTGGTTGGGACCCTGCAAGGCAAGTCAGCCAAGGTTCAGTCGCCGTTGCCGCACCGCCAATGGGTCCCACGGGGAACTTGGTCCGCAGCCGCCGACACGGCGCGGGTAGTGTTCCTCCCGATGGCGGCAGAACTGGCTGACCTCCGCAAAGCCCGCGAGCACCTTGAGGGGGAAGCCGCCGCCGCCCGGGACGAGCTGCAAGGCTGGTTCAATTCCTCCAGTTTCAGGCTGGTCCGCAAACTAGCCTCCCTACGTACGCGGTTCCGACCGCGCAAAGCCGTCTAAGGACTTTCAGTGACACTCCCTCCTTCTCCCTCAGTCGCCGTTATCATGCGGTCCCGGAACCGGTCGGTGCTGCTGGACCGCGCACTGCGCGATCTCCTCGGCCAGTCCATGACCCAGTGGACCCTCGTCGTCGTGAACGACGGCGGCGACCGCGCCGAAGTGGACCCCGTGGTGGACCGCTACCGCTTGCAGCTCGGCGATCGGGTCCAGGTCATCCACCATGACGTGGCGCGCGGCATGGAGGCAGCCTCCAACGCCGGCATCAAAGCGTCGGACTCCGAGTTCATCGCCATCCACGATGACGACGACGAATGGCACCCTGAGTTCCTCGAACGGACCCTGGCTTATCTGGCGCACCACGACGACGCCGGCGTGGCTGTCCGCACCGAACTGGTCTACGAGCGGATCACCGACGGGACAATCGAAGAAATTAGCCGGGAGATTTTCCAGCCGCAGCTGCAGTCAATCACCTTGTTTGATACTCTCCGGCACAACCGGTGCGTCCCCATTTCGCTGCTTTATCGCCGTTCAGTTCATGACCGGATCGGCTATTACAATGAATCCCTCTCGGTAGTGGGCGACTGGGAATTTCAGCTCCGCCTGCTCCAGCAGCACACGCTGGGTTTCCTCGATGAGGAGCCGTTGGCGTTCTGGAACCAGCGAAAAGACGCGACCGGAGACCTCGGGAACAGCGTGATCGTTGGTGACGCCGAGCACAGGCGGCTGGATCAGTTGGTGCGCGAGATCCACCTCAAAGAGCACGTCAGCCAGTCAGGGCTGGGCTCACTGCTCTACCAGACGTCCTATCAGCAGCGCGAGTTCGACCACCTGCATCACCGGCAGAACTATTCGGAAGACCTCCTGCGCCAGATTCTCGAATCCAACAACCGGCTGGCCGAACGGGTGCAGCGGCTTGAGGAAGCAGTCAGCGACGCTAGCCTCGTCTCGCTGGTGAGGCGTCGCTATCGCGAGCTGAAAAACAGAATACTCGGGCGCTAGAAGCCCTGAATAGTCATCGATTTCACACCGCGTGGGCCTGCTCAGGGAATTACCAGGAAATTGCCTAACTTAACTAAGTTTTTTGTGTGGTAGCCGTTGACTTGTGACTGATCACACAGAAAGGTAGTACCGGTGGAGGGGGTCGGGCAACCGGCATCCACTGTTCAATAACTGCTGACGCAACTTGTTCATTCAGGGAACGTCACTCACATCTGTCATGGCCGTGTCAGCAGTACTTGCGGGGAGCTAATCACAGGTCTCAGCGGGTGGTCATGACTGAGCCTCACTAAGGAGAAGTATGAGCAAGTCATACCACCGGAATTCGGGGAAGGCTGTGTTGGCATCGCTAACTGGCCTTGTTCTGGCTTCCAGCATGTGGGCGCCTGCTTCGGCTCTGGAATCACCGTCATCGGGTGAACCCACAGCTGAGGGAATTGAGCTCCAGGCAGTACCCGATCTTAAGGTCAGCAGGGATCTGGCGGATCGGACAGGCCCCACAGCGGCCTATATCCAGTTCGCAGGAAAAGGCGCCTTCGAACAAACGCAGCCGGTAGCGGTTCGCAATGGAATTCAGTCCCCCGTCGATCGGACCAACGATGTTCTGAACATCAGGGCCGGAATTCAGGCCCAGGCCGATGAGGTAGCGGCCGAGGCGTCAGCCTCGCAGCTCTACACCACCACCAACACCATCCCTGGTGTTGCCATTCAAGGTGACGCCGAGGCAATCAAGGCACTTGCTGCCCGCCCCGACGTCGTGAAGATCACCGGTATTGTGCCGAAGACCGTGACCAACAAGGGCGCGGACATCGACACCCGCGCGCTTGATGCCTGGACCGCACGCGATCAGACCGGCGACGGCATCACCGTTGCCGTGCTGGACACCGGACTTGATTACACCCACTCCGGATTCGGCGGCCCGGGCACCATCGAGGCCTTCGAGCAGGCGCAGGCAGACCTGGTCCCAGACCCAGCTCTCTTCGACGCCGCTAAGTTTGTGGGCGGCTACGACCTGGTGGGCGACGACTATGACGCCGGTGACCCCGACAATGACATTCCTCAACCAGACCTCAACCCCCTCGACTGCCAGAGCCACGGTTCGCACGTCGCCGGTACCTCTTCGGGCTACGGCGTCAACGACGACGGCTCCACTTTTGACGGCGATTACGCCACCCTCGACGCCGACGGCGTCAACGCCATGCGGATCGGTCCCGGCTCGGCTCCCGAATCCCAGCTGGTCGCCCTCCGGGTCTTCGGCTGCACAGGTTCCAGCGCAGTTGTCGGTTCAGCACTCGACTTCGTGCTGGACCCGAACGGTGACGGCAACTTCGACGACCGCGCTCAGGTTGTCAACATGTCACTCGGCGCGGCATTCCCCGCCTATGACGATCCTGAAAACGACATCGTTAACGCTCTGACGGCTCAGGGCGTCCTTTCCGTTGTCTCCTCAGGCAACAGCGGCGACGTCTACGACATCGGCGGCTCCCCCGGCAGCTCAGAGTCCGCCCTGACCGTCGCCGCAAGCGTCGGTTCGCAGATCACCCTCGACCGGGTTGACGTGCTCGCACCTGACGACGTCGTCGGGCAGGCTGCTGGCCAGTACAGCGTCAACTACGACTACTCCACGGCCACTGAGGCAGAGCTCACGGGCACGGTCGTCAAGGCTGATCCCGCCAACGCGTTCGGTTGCCAGCCCTTCGCGCCGGGCACCTTCGACGGTGAATGGGTCTGGCTGCAGTGGGAAGAGGATGGAACATTCCCTTGCGGATCCGGTGTGCGTTTCAACAACGTTGAAGCCGCAGGCGGAGCAGGTGTGGTTCTCGACTCGCCCCGCTCAGTCTTCGAGTCCGGCATCGGCGGCAACGCCACCATTCCCGGCGTTCAGTTCAACGCCGAGTTCTCCGAGCAGCTGGAACCAGCAGCAGAAGCTGGCACCCTTGAGATTCGTCTCGATTCCGGTTACCAGGCAACTGCCGGCGGCAGCTCCGACGCACTCGACACGCTCGCAGCTTTCTCCTCCCGCGGCCTGCATGGCTCCAACGGAGTTGTGAAGCCCGACGTAGCAGCCCCCGGCGTCTCAACTGGTTCGGTCCAGGTTGGCACGGGAACCGGCGCATCGGTCAAGAGCGGCACCTCAATGGCAGCCCCACACGTGGCTGGCATCGCCGCCCTGCTGTATGCAGAGACCAACTTCAACCCGTATGAGATCAAGTCCATGATCATGAATACGGCCATCGCCGATCTGGTGACAGCCGACGGCGTCGAGTACGCCCCGAACCGCGTAGGTTCCGGACGCGTCGACGCCGTATTGGCACTGGACACCCCGGTCCTGGCCTACTCGACAGAACAGCCATCGCTCACCTCGGTGAACTTCGGGGTTCTGGAGCTCGGCAGCGAAGCGATGACCATGACCAAGCAGATCACCGTGGAAAACAAGTCGGACGACGTGATTCGCTACAGCGCCTCCTACCTTGAGGCGTCAACGATGCCAGGCGCCGAGATCAGTGTGACGCCGCAGGTGCTTGCGCCTGCAACGCTCACCAACGCCTTCGATGTTCCAGCCAACGGCACGGCAACTGTCGACGTCACGCTGACCATTGATGATCCAGCCGCCCTGGCGAAGACGATCGACCCGGCTGCTGAGGAAACTCAGTTCGGCGTTGCCCGTCAGTACCTTGCCGATGTGTCGGGCCGCGTGCAGTTCGCGAGTGAAGTGAACACGCTGCGTGTTCCCGTCTACTCAGCACCGAAGCCCACATCGGAAATCTCGGCTGGCGCCCAGATCATGTTCGAGAACGCCTCAACCCTTGAGAGCTCAGTAGTACTTGAGGGCCGTGGCCTGCTGCAGGGTGGATCGGATTCGCGCTATGCATCACTCGTGACCCCGCTGGTTCTTGGCGCTGAAAGCCCCCGGGCCGACGAGCGTCCGTTGGAGTCCCTGTATTCCCTGGACCTGCGCTCGGTTGGTGCCGCATCAACGGTTCCGGCAGTTGTCGCAGCCGGCGGCGAAGCAGAAGAAGGTTACCTGAACCTCGGTATCAGCACCTGGCAGAACTGGGCTCAGCTGGGTGGCAATAGCCAGGTTGCAGTTGAACTGGATCTTGACGGTGACACCGAAGCCGACATGGTGGTCATCACCCTGCGCCTCGACGACCTGGACATGATCCTGTTCGAGGTGGCACCGGTGCTTGACGATGGCTCGCTGGGCCAGGGCGACAGCCTGTACTTCGCCAACGGCGTCGACGGCAGCCTGGACACGAACACCTTCGACACCAACGTCGTCACTCTTCCTGTCCCGGTTGCTGACCTGGGCCTGGACCTGAGTGCTTCGGCTCCGATCCAGTACCGCGTCTCCACCGCCAGCCCGTTTAATGTGGACGAGGATGGCAACACCGCGGGATCGGTCGACGAGACCGAATGGATTGACTTCAACGTCACCGAGCCTGAGCTGTGGTTTGAAGGCGTCACCCCCGACACGGTATTCATTGCCGCCGAGGGTACAACGATTGGCGTCAACCGTCAGGAAGGCGTCACCGACGCCCGCGCGTTGTTCCTGCACCACCACAACGCAACGGGCCTGAAGGATGAAATCCTCGACATGCAGGTTGACCAGCTCCGGTTCCCGGATGTTGCGGGCAACGAGCATGAGGAAGCCATCAACTGGCTTGCTGACCAGGGCCTGACCAACGGCTACAGCGATGGCACCTACCGTCCGCTCGCTTCGATCAACCGCGACGCCATGGCGGCGTTCCTCTACCGCCTGGCCGGTGAGCCTGCTTTCGCAGAGCCCACCACCTCTCCTTTCGCTGACATCACCCCGGCGACCCAGTTCTACAAGGAGATGGCGTGGATGGCCGAAACCGGCCTGTCGACCGGCTACAGCGATGGCACCTTCCGTCCGCTCGCGCCCGTCAACCGTGACGCAATGGCGGCCTTCATGAACCGCTTCGCTGGCGAGTACTGCATCATCGCCGACGCAGCGGATTACGTTGCACCGCAGGTTGCACCGTTCCCGGACGTTCCGGTGAACGATCAGTTCCACCGGGAGATCTCCTGGATGGCTGAGAACAACATCACCCAGGGCTTCGACGACGGCGAGTACAAGCGCCTTCAGCCGGTCGCCCGCGACGCGATGGCAGCCTTCATCCAGCGTCTCGATGGTTACACCGAGGACAACGGCGGCTGCAACCCGTAACCACGGATAGCAAACGCTAGACAACAAAAAAGTGGTGGGGGGCCGGGAAAAGGGGGGCAACCACTTTTTTTTCCGAAAAGAGCCGGTCCAGAGGGTCGACCGTCTGGGGGATGACCTTTCTGGTGCC
>NZ_JBTNDW010000021.1:0-37585 GCF_054510775.1 Arthrobacter sp. TMT4-20
ACGCTACCGCGGCCTGACGCTGGTCCTCCGATAATGAACTGCTCTCAAACATGAACTGCTCCCCGTAAATCAGAACTGAATTCTCAGTCCAACTATCGGGGAGCAGTTCATGAGGGACCCGCCGCCGGTCTGGCTAGGTTGTCGGACTAGAGGCCTGCGGCATACCTGCCGCAGGCTCCAACCTCGTCGTCGAACCTGTTGACGAATGCTGCCATCGCGTCACGCGCCACGGGGGTGACTGGACGGTAGGTGCCGTCTCTCCAGCCCTCGGAGATCCCGGCATCCTTCAGCCAGGAGATCTCCTTCTCGAACATCGTTCCAACGGGTACGTCAGAGAACGGCGCACCCTTGGGGTTTACATAGCTCATCGCTTCCGCATCGAGGCAAACCTCGCTGGCGAGACGCATCATGAATGCTGCCATCGCGTCCCTGTTGACCGGGGTCACCGGACGGAAGGTCCGGGTGCCGTCGGTCTCAGGCCAGCCGGTCGACAGGCCGGAGGTGTGCATCCACATGATCGCTTCGAAGTGCTCTACCCGGTCCGCTTCGTCAGCGGGGAAGGCTACGTCGCTGAACGGCGACTCCTCGGGGAGCTCGAACTCTGGTTCCCCGGCCAAGCGATACAGGAACGCCGCCATCGCGTCGCGGTTGATGCTCGCGAGTGGACGGTACGAACGGGTTCCGTCGGCTTC
Organism: Arthrobacter sp. TMT4-20; assembly: GCF_054510775.1. Taxonomy (NCBI): domain Bacteria; kingdom Bacillati; phylum Actinomycetota; class Actinomycetes; order Micrococcales; family Micrococcaceae; genus Arthrobacter; species Arthrobacter sp. TMT4-20. The sequence goes on from NZ_JBTNDW010000021.1 coordinate 693, forward strand.
CAGCCAGCCGGTGGAGAGACCGTTTTCTGCCATCCACTCGATGTGGTCCTGGTGTTCGTTGCCTTCGACGTCGGTGAACTCAGCGATTTCGACGCCGATGGGCAGGCGTACCTCGGTGCCGGAGTCGGGTGCCGTCAGGTAGAACGTCGCGCCGAGGGCGTCGGCGGGAACGGTGAACGCGATCCGTGCTGCTCCGTCAGTCACGTCGAACGTGCTGATCTCCGCTGGCTCACCGTCGCCGACGGAGTAGGACAGGACGATGCTGGTGTTGGTGGGGCTGCCCAGGGACGTCAGGTCCAGTTTGGAGACGTCGAAGCTGACCTCCTGGCCGAGAACCACGTTCGTGGGTGCGCCCTGAACCTGCACCGCGCGGCGGTCGAAGGTCGGTGAGAGCGGGCTGTTGGCTTCGATGTAGTCGAACCATGCTTCCCGGTCAACCAGACCCGAGTCCAGGGTATCGGCGCCTTCGTTGAAGACCACGAAATCGTCGCCGCCCTGGATCAGGAAGTTGAAAGTGCCAACCCGGTAGTCACGGGTTGGCTCAAGTGGCGCCCCGTCGATGGTTACCGAAGTGATCCGGGAGCCTTCGGCCGCCTGGGCATCGTAGGTGTAAGTGACATTGTCCGACAGTCCCAGATGCAGGAAGTTGGTGCGGACGCCGCCCTCGCGGGGCCACTGCTGCTCCAGCAGTTCGGCGAACTGGGCGCCGGTCAGCGTGGTGGTCGCCAGGTTGTTCAGGAAGGGCAATACCGCGTTGGCTTCAGCGACTGTGATGTCGCCGTTCTCGTCGTAGTACAGCTCGGCACGGAGCCCACCGGGGTTGGCGACGCCGATTTCGGCTCCGCCGCGCAGATCCGACTGCAGTGACGACAGCAGCGAGTCAGCGACCAGATTGCCCAGCGTGGATTCCGATCCGCGGTCATCACGCGAATCACCGGTGAACGCGGTGGTGATGTCCTCGGTGACCTTCCCGAGGACAACGCTGCCGAGCTCGTCGGCAGTCGCAATCGCTTCGTTGACGATCGTCTGGACCTCTGCCACCCGTGGGTAGTCGGCGACCAGCTCGGCGTCGTCGATCCCTGTGCGGGGTACGTTGCGGGCCTCATACTCGACGACGTCGCCGGTGAGGGTGTCGACGGTCAGCTCGATCTGACCGATGAACTCGCCATAGGAACCTGTTTGGACGATCGGACGGGTTTCGCCGGCCTCGCCGGGAACTGGAGCGTCTGAGGCGTAGAACGAGTGGGTGTGCCCGTTAAAGATTGCGTCCACCAGTGGTGTGGTCCCATTGACGATCGCATCGAATTCGCTGCCCGGGATAACTTCGGGAAGGGCTGCCGAGTCTTCGCTCGATCCGTCAGCACCCGCATGGTACTCCGCGACGATGACGTCGGCCAGGTCGCCGTCCTCGATCTCCTGCGCCACACGGTTGACGGCCTCGACGGGATCCCCAAAGTCGATGGTCTCGATGCCGCCGGGGCTCACCAGGGTAGGTGTTTCCTGGGTGACAGCCCCGATGACAGCTACTTCGATGCCATCCACTGTGAAGACTTCGTACTCATCCAACGCCGGTTCCTGGGTGCCCTTGGTGTAGACGTTGGCGCCCAGATAGGAGAAGTTTGCGATTGGTTCAACACGCTCGGTGAGGTCCGCGAATCCGCCGTCGAATTCGTGGTTGCCGACCGCCGAGGCGCGCAACTCCAGCGCGTTGAGCACATCGATCGTTGGAACGTCGCGCTGCGATGAGGAGGCGTACAGCGACGCCCCAATGTTGTCACCGGCCGAGATGAAGAGCGTGTTCTCCGCGCCGGCCTCAGCCCTCAACTGTTCGACGGTGCCAGCGAACTTCACCGTGTTGCGGTCGATGCGTCCGTGGAAATCGTTGATGTTGAGAAGACTGATCTCGGTGGTGACGCCGGGGGCTTTGACTTCGACGTCGGTCTGTTGCGTCGCATAGGCGGGTAGTGCGGCTATCGGGGAGGCGAGAAGCCCCACCGCTAGCGTGGCACCAAGCCCGCCCTTCCATGACGAATGTTTCATCCGCTAGTTCTCCTTGGCTTTGGCTGTTGACAGCCGCGAGTGAGTCCGCCTGTGTGTGAAACACGGGCCTGGTGGCTCGAAAAATATGCTGAATGTGATCCAACTGACCTTTTGAGTCAAACCGAGCCAACCAGACCATCGTGAACGAGAGGTGACTAAAAGTGAAGAGCAGGGGGCCAGCCTTTAACGAAAGTTGGCCCCGGTTCGAAGCCGGGGCCAACTTTTCCAGGGCGGAACGCGCCGCAGGACTTACCTGCCGCAGGATCCAAACGTGTCGTCGAACCGGTTCACGAAGGCTGCCATCGCGTCGCGGGCCACCGGGGTGACCGGGCGGTAGGTGCCGTCGCCCCAGCCCTCGGAAATCCCGGCGTCCTTCATCCAGGAGATTTCCTCCTCGAACATCATGCCCTCAGGCACGTCCGTGAACGGGGGGCCGCTGGGGTCGACATACTCGATGGCTTCCTCGTTCAGGCAGGTCTGCCCGGCGAAGCGCTTCAGGAATGCTGCCATCGCGTCCCGGTTGACCGGGGTCACCGGGCGGAAGGTCCGGGTGCCATCGGTCTCTGGCCAGCCAGTGGAAAGCCCCGATTCGTGCATCCACATGATCGCGTCGAAGTGCTCAACCCGGTCAGCTTCATCGGCGGGGAAGGCTACGTCGCTGAACGGTGATTCGTTTGGAAGTTCGAACTCAGGTTCCCCGGCCAGCCGGTAGAGGAACGCGGCCATCGCGTCGCGGTTGATGCTTGCCAACGGGCGGTAGGTCCGGGTGCCATTGGCTTCCAGCCAGCCGGTGGAAAGGCCGTTTTCTGCCATCCACTCGATGTGGTCCTGGTGTTCGTTGTCCTCAATATCGGTGAACTCAATGACTTCGTCCAGATCCAGACCGACAATTACTGGATCGTGGTCGCTGGCGCGGTACTGGTCAGCGGTGTAATAGTTCACCGGGGTGTAGTTGAACCGGCTGTACTCGAGCGCCACCGATTCGACCGCATTGATATTCCAGATGTCGACGCCGGTGACAGTTGCATCGGCTTCAGGTGAGGCGAGGATGTGATCCAGTGATCCTGACTGTCCACCAAAGACGTAGGAGTACTTCCCGGTGTCGGCGCCCTGGTTGATGTACCCGGCCTCGTAGAACACCTGCATGGGGTCTTCAGCCGTGTAGGAGTTGAAGTCACCCGTGAGGAAAACCTTATCGGTGCCAGCTTCGGCCTGCATCGTGTCGGCGAAGTCCACGAGAGCTGCTGCCTGCTTTACGCGGTCAGGGTTTGAAGCTCCCTGCCCGTCGCCCTGGTCTTCATTCTCCCCGGAACCGGAGCCCTTCGACTTGAAGTGGTTCACGATCGCAAGGAACTTCGTCGACTCGCCGCCGCCAGCGACCTGGAAGGCTTGAGCGAGCGGCTTTCGGGCGTTCGAGAACGCGACGTCGTCATCGAGGATGACTGAATCACCGACGGTCTCTACCGCGGCGGGCTTGTAAATGAAGGCGTTGCGGATGACGTCTTCGTTGGTGGGCACCTCGGCGGGGGAGGGGACGAAGTCCCAGACCCCCGGCTCAACTTCGTTCAGGGCCGTGGTCAACGAAGCGAGCGCCTCGTCACGATCCTTACCGAAGGCCGCCGAGTTCTCGATTTCTTCCAGCGAGACCATGTCGGCGTCAAGGTTGGTCAGCGCATCAACGATCTTGGCTTCCTGGCGCTCAAGGCTTTCAGTGTTGGCAGCACCGCGAGCGTCACAGCCGCCCCGGACCGTGATGGGGTTGCCAGCGCGGTCGTTGTAGTAGGTGCACCCGGTCAGCTCATCACCGGTAGTGCTGAAGTAGTTCAACACGTTGAACGAGGCAATTTTGATGTCGCCGCCCACTTCCACGGGGGTGGCCGGCCGCTCGCCTGCGAAGGTGACTGGCTGAACTTCATCGGCATTATCAGGGGTGAGGTGTGTCACCGGCTGGAATCGCCATACGCCGAAGTCGAAGTCGACGATGACGTCGGAGACAAAGGTCGCTGACCCGTTGACCCGGACTGGATTCTCGACCGTCAGGTAGGGCAGGGCGCGGTCCATGTTCCGGACGAAGTCGATCGTGGCGCCGTCGTCGAGAGTGACTCCGCGGGCGCTGTTGTCTGCCTGAACGGCCGCGTTCTCCGGGGTGCCGGGAGGGGCAATTTCGGTGGGCTGAACCAGGGCGTCGGTGCCGAAGGCCAGATCAATTTCGCCGTAGCGGTTCAGGTCATAGTTGTCCGTAACGGTGAAGTCGCCGGTGGGCCTGACGAGCATGCTCTCCAGCACTTCACGCTCGGCGTTGGTTGCCGGCCAGGGCGTGATGAGGGACTTGACCTCCTCGGCTGGCTCGGTCAGCACGGTGGCCGCACCGGCCACTACCTCGATCTGGGTGACACCGAAGTTCTCCCCGGCCTCACCCGTAACCTCCACATGGTCACCGATCGCGACGTCGGCGACGGTGCCTGGGGAGTAAATGAAGATGCCGTCAGAGGCGGCACCCGCTTCGCCGCCGGTGCCTTCTGTCTGGATCACGTAGCCGTCAATGCCACCGGTGGGATAGGCGGCGGTAACAACGCCCCGGGTGGTGACCGTTTCACCCGCCAGCGGTGTGGCAGTTCCGGTGCCCTGAATCTCGTTGATGGGAACAACGTCGCCGGCGACCGGCGGTTCTGGCTCCGGTTCGGGTTCAAAGCTGCCCGTCTCGCCGTCAGCGTTCGTCGGTGTGACCGCCTCGCTGAGGGTGAAGTCGGCTGAGTTGTCGTCGGTGTCGACGAAGCCTGCCCGGTTCAATGACCGGGGGTCCGAGTTGCTGTCGGGTTTGGGCGCAACAGCTGTTTCGAACGTGTTCGAGGACCCGTACCCCAACAGGTCTTCGATCGCAGGGTTGCCGGTCACCGAACCGGTGGCCAGCGGATTCAGGGCCGCGGAGTCATTAGACAGGATCAGGGTGCCGCCGCCCCCGGCGAAGCTGGCGCCTATCGTCGCGTCCACCTCAGGCAGCGCGACACCGTTGTCGGCGTTGCTGGATCCGCCGACCAGGTAATGGCCATTAGCCGGAATGGTGCCGGTCAGCGGTGCAACACCGGTTGGTGCGGCAGACCCACTGGCGGACCGGTACTGCAGGGACCAGCCGCTGATGTCCACCGGCTGATCTGTGGTGTTGTGGAGTTCAACAAACTTGTTCAGATACGGGGCATTGGCGCTTCCCCCGTTCACATAGGCCTCGTTGATCACGATGCCGTTCGGTGCCGCGTAGGCGGGAAGCACGGCTACCGGCGAGGCGAGCAGCCCCATCGTTAGCGCAGCACCAAGCCCGCCCTTCCATGACGAATGTTTCATCCGCTAGATCTCCTTGACTTTGGCTGATGACAGCCGCGAGTGAGTCCGCCCGTGTGTGGAACACGAGCCTGATGGCTCGAAAAAAGTGCTGAATGTGATCCAGCCGACCTTTTGGGCCACGTTCGAGCCAACCAGACCATCGTGAACGAGAGGTTGCGGAAAGTGAAGGGTAAGCGAGTCAGGCGTTAACGAATGTTGGCCCCGGTATGAAACCGGGGCCAACACTTTCTACGGGCGGAAGGTAAGAGATTCGAACTCTTGGTACGGGGTTACCGCACACTGGTTTTCAAGACCAGCTCCATCGGCCGCTCGGACAACCTTCCCAAGTGAGTAGTGTTTCACGTAGCTTCCAGTTCAACCAAAAAACCGTTCCAGTGGAGGACCTTTTGAGAGCAGTAGTAATCACTGAACCAGGCGCACCAGAGGTGCTCAGTGTGTCGCAGGTGCCTGCACCCCAGGCAGGGCCGGGGGAGGTGCTGATCGACGTCGTCGCCGCCGGGCTGAACCGGGCGGACGTCCAGCAGCGCAAAGGACTCTACCCTCCACCGCCGGGTGCGTCGGAGTATCCCGGGCTGGAGGTCTCGGGCAGGATTGCCGACGCCGGTGGGTCCGGTTTCTCGGTGGGTGACGAGGTGGTGGCGCTGCTGTCCGGCGGCGGGTACGCGGAGCAGGTCGCCGTCCCCGCCGGTCAGGTCCTTCGTGCGCCGTCGGGAATGGATCTGGTAGCGGCTGCGGCCCTGCCGGAGGTTGCGGCGACTGTCTACTCGAACCTGTTCCTCACCGCGCACCTTCAAGCCGGCGAGCGGGTGTTGATCCATGGGGGCGCCGGCGGAATTGGAACCATGGCCGTCCAGCTGGCGCTTGCGTTCGGGGCTATCCCGCTTGTCACTGCGGGATCGGCGGCAAAGCTCGAGGTTGCACGGGGCCTCGGCGCCGTCACCTGCATCAACTATCGGGAGCAGGACTTCGTCGCTGAAGTAGCCGCAGCCACGTCGGGTCGAGGGGCGGACGTGATTCTCGACGTCGTGGGCGCGAAGTACCTTGAGCAGAATGTTCAGGCGCTCGCCGTCGGGGGGCGCCTGGTCATCATCGGTTTGCAGGGCGGTGCCAGGGCCGAGCTGAATCTTGGTGCGCTGATGACGAAGCGCGCTTCGGTGGCCGGCACCACACTGCGTGGGCGTCCAGTGGCTGAGAAGACTGCCATCATGGCGGCGGTCCGGGACCATGTCTGGCCGCTTGTCGAGTCGGGCAAGGTCAAGGCGATGGTAGACCGCACCTTCCCGCTGGAGCGTGCGGTCGAAGCCCATCAGTACTTTGATTCCGGGGAACACACCGGGAAAGTTCTCCTCACGGTGGCTCCTCCCCACTGATCAGCAGGGATGGATGAAACGACCACTTGAATCCGCCGACTGTCTAGACCTTCCCGCTCAGCGGGCACGATCGGTGGGTTTCTGTAACGGGAGGCTACTTCTCGAAGTGGGTGGTGGTTGGTGCCTGATTGGCCGAAGCCACAACCGCGCTGGCAACTTCGCGCAACTTGATGTTGCGGGCACTGGATGCGGACTTCAGGATCTCAACCGCCTCGTCCTGCGAGCACCGGTTTTGGGCCATGATGATTCCTGCCGCAAGGTCGATCACCGTGCGGGACCGCATGGCGGCTTCGAGGTGCTTGCTGGCATCGCTGAGCTGAGCCATCCGCACCGCAAGCCGCAAGGACTTGGAGGCTTCCAATGCAAAGGCTTCGGCAGCCGCGACGGCGTCGTCGTCGAACGCGTTGGTCACGGTCGAATAGAAATCGAGACCAGCCCGCGACTCGCCGCCCAGGGGGACGGGTATCCCCAACGCCGAGCGGATGCCGTGCTCGGCGACGGCGTCCCGGTAATCGGGGAACCGGGTGTCATTGGGAACATCGCGCACGTGGACCGTCACGTTTTCGCGTGCGGCCCGCAGGCACGGACCGTCGTCGAAGGCGTACTGAATCTCGTCGGTCTTCCGGGCGAGCTCGCTGCTACTGGCGACCGTCCCCATGGTGCGGGGGCGGAGGAGTGTCAGCCCACACAGCACCTCACCGGAGGCCTTCGACGTCAGCGTTTTCGCGGCCAGCTGGGTGAGCCCGGTGAGAAAAGTACTCACGTCGTCGCTATCCATCACCATGTCCAGCAAAACGTTGTGAATATCCGACTCCACCCGCTGGGCTTCTGACATGCTGTTCTCCACTTCTTGGCGTCCTTCAACGACCCCACACCTGACGGAGTCAACTGTAATCGGTGCGAGACTCGGGCGGGTTCTGGTCGGCGATCCGGTGATGAATAGCTGCGCCGCCCAGTCTTGCCGGGATGGGATATAGTCATAGACAGGTTGAGCAGACAGCCACGGGAACCTCTCCTCTTAAACAGGATTTCGATGGCCTTAACGCTGCACGGATTGCCCCTTCGGGCCCCGGTCAAGACACCCACCTCCTCCCGCGCCGCGGGCATCTCTCAGACGGCTTGTCCCTCGGCAATTCCGCGTCTGTGAGGACCGCCCTGCGTCCGGCCAGCTGGTGATGTCACCCGTTTGGCCCTGCTGCTTTGTCAGCGCCTCCTCGTATTTAGTCATCTTGGAAGGACCCCCATGACCGACACCACCCGCCTCGCTCCCGATGAGGCGTTCCCTGACGACCTGACACAGTTGGAGAGCTCCGAGGTGATGATCCTGAACAGCAGGATCCATCGCGAACTCGACGCCGAATACGTCAGGTATGGGCTACCGGACCCTGAGACCGAGGGGCGACTCGAGGAGATTACCGAGGAGCTGGATCGTCGTGAGAACCAATGCGACCGGTCGTCGCCACAGGAAATCGTCGGCGACTAGCCGGGTCCTCGGCTGCAGGAAGTCCCGGGTAGCTCCACGGGGAGTCATCCGGGCCTTCCCCAGTGGCGCACCGTGAGACGATAATTCCATGAGTAAACAGCAGAGTCTTGCTCAAACAGACACCACTCCGGCCCGTCTCCTGGAGTTCGTCGATTCCCCAGCCAGACTGGCGCGCCGCTGATCGCCATGGGATTCTTCTCAGCTGCCCGACAAGGGCGCAAGGACGATGCCGAGCTCGGCACGGGCGTCTGGCGGCGTGCCCATGACCGCTTCCGCCGCGGCCTGGACCGGTATCACCAGATTCTTGAAGGCGTGGCCGACGACGAGGTCTATAACCAGCTCGCCGGACTGGCCAATGAGCTCGGGCCCCTGCTGGAACGGGTGCACACCATTTGTGTGACCGCGCAGGCGTCATCACCCAGCCAGGGGTTGGACATCCCGGGCGCGCTCACGCCAGTACACAGGGCGCTTTCGAGGGCCGGAAACTCCCTCGCGACGACGGCCGAGGCGGCCGCGATGGCGAGGCTCGACGGCGAACGCTGGGGGCTGGCATCTGCTGGCCTGGATAACGTGAAAAGGCGAGCCGACCTGGTTGAAGAAGATATTGCCGAAGCTGAACGTCAATTGGCGGCAAGCCTGAACGTTTGACAATAAAAAGGGTGCTGACGAAATAATTCGGCGTGGATAGCGGTTCACTTTAGTGACATCGCATTCATTCACACGGCGAAAGGCATTCATGACTACCTCACCGAATCTCACATTCCACGACGGCGTTAGCATCCCCCAGCTCGGCTACGGCGTATGGCAGGTTGACGACGCAACCGCGGAAGACGTCGTCGGGCGCGCCTTCAAGGCCGGGTACCGCCACATCGATACGGCGGCCGCCTACCAGAACGAAGCGGGTGTAGGCCGGGCCATTGCTGCCTCCGGTCTGGACCGCGACGAGCTTTTCATCACCACAAAGCTGTGGAACGCCGACCAGGGTTATGAGAGCACGCTTAAGGCGTTCGACGTCTCGATGGAGAAGCTTGGCCTGGAGAAGCTCGATCTTTACCTGATCCATTGGCTGCAACCGAAGCAGGGTAAGTACCTTGATACGTGGAAGGCGCTGATCGAACTGCAGAAGCAGGGGCGGGTCACTTCGATCGGGGTGTCGAACTTCACCATCGAGGCTCTTCAGGAGATCATCGACGCAACCGGCGTCGTTCCCGTGATCAACCAGGTGGAGACGCACCCGTTCTTCAACCAGGCGGAGCTCAAGGCCTTCCATCAGGAGAAGGGCATCCTGCACGAGTCCTGGTCGCCGCTGGGTTCGGGCAAGGGGCTCCTCGAAGACCCAGCCCTGGTCGAGATCGCCTCCAAGCACAACGCCACACCGGCACAGGTTGTCCTGGCCTGGCACCTCGCGCTCGGCAACGTGGTGATCCCGAAGTCAGTCACTGAGTCTCGAATTGTCGAGAACTGGGACGCCCTGGATGTCACGCTCGACGCCGGGGACATCGACGCCATCAACGCCCTCGATAAGGGTGCCGACGGGCGTATCGGCGCGGACCCGGCAACTGCCGACTTCGCCTAACCGCCAGGCGCGTTAGCTTCACGCGCTCCGGTGAGCAACCTGGACATCGGTGTGGGAAATTCCCTCACCGATGTCCAGGTTGCTAACGCGTGTCCGGGTTGCTCACCGGATTAAAGAAGTGGAGCCTCCTGCCAGAGTCGAACTGGCGACCTTCTCATTACGAGTGAGACGCTCTACCGACTGAGCTAAGGAGGCTGAAGCTTCAGGGTACGCGCGTGAGCACGGCCCAATCCACAAGCGTCAACTCTATAAGAGCAGCCGCGTGCAGGTCAAAAGCAGCCACGGTGGGCGCGTCAGTCGCAGCTGACGCCGTCCTCGGGTAGGTTGCCGTCAACGAAATAGTCATCCACGAGGTCCCCGATGCAGTCGCCGGCCCGACCGTAGGCGGTGTGCCCTTCGCCGTCCCAGGTGACGTGGACTGAGGTTTCGAGCTGATCCGCCAGCGCCAGCGACCAGTCGTAGGGCGTCGCGGGGTCTCCGGTGGTGCCGATGACCAGCATCGGTGCGGCATCAGGGGCCGACGCCGGAGCGGGCTCGAGCACCGGCCCGTACTCCCACGCGTCGCAGGTCACCCCGCCGTAGGCGAGATAGGGGCCGAAGGTCGGCGAAGCCTCGGCTAGTTCGTCGGCGTCGGACGCCAACTCCGCGGGGTCATTGGTCATCGGGTAGTCGAGGCAGTTGATCGCGATGAACGCTGCGTTGCTGTTGGTGAGGTAGCTGCCGTCTGCTTCGCGTTCAGCACCGAGGTCCGCCAGTTGCAGCATCTCGGACGGGTCGCCTTGCAGCGCCTGGTCGAGCGCGCCGGTGAGCAGGGTCCAGTTGTTGTTGTCATACAGCGGCAGGATGAAGCCGCTGAAGAAGGTGCCGATCGTGACCAGGCGGCCGTCAGCGGCGGTCATCGGACTTTCCTCGACCGACCGGAACAGGTCCTGGATGACTGCCACACCCTCCTCGATTCCGGCGGGAAGGGGGCAGTCACTGGAGAGCTGGCAGTCAGCCACATAGGTGCGCAGCGCCGTCTCGAAGGCCTGGGCCTGCCCCAGCGTAATCTCTTCATTGCTCAAGGACGGGTCCACTGCGCCGTCCAGCACCAGTCGCCCGGTGTTGGCGGGGAACAGCTCGGCGTAGGCCGCACCAAGTGCCGTGCCGTAGGAGAACCCAAGGTAGTTGAGGTCCTGGTCGCCGACGGCGGCACGCAGAATGTCCAGGTCGCGGGCCGCACTGTCGGTGTCCACGTACCCGAGCAGCTCCCCGGTTCGTTCGGCGCACTGTGCGGCGAAGTCCTCGGCTTCGGCGGTGAGCGTCTCAAACGCTTCCTCGTCGGAGATCTCCGGCTCCAGATATTCCAGCCTGTCCGCTTCGCGCTCCTTGTCGGTCTGGCAGTCGATGGCCGACGATTTCCCCACCCCGCGGGGGTCGAAGCCGACGACGTCGTAAGCCTCCCGCAACCGGTCGCTGGTGACGTATGTCAGTGCGTCCTTGACGATGTTGACGCCGGACCCGCCCGGGCCGCCCGGATTGACCAGCACCGAACCCTGGGATTCGCCCGTGGCGTCGCTGCGAATCAGGGCGATATTGATCGAGTCGCGCGCAGGGTCGGCGTAGTCCAGCGGGACCTTGACGGTGGCGCAGGCGAACGTCTCCTCGCACAGCTCCCAGGCCACCTCCTGGGTGTAGAAGCTTTCGAGGTCCGCGGGCACATCCCCAACGACCTCGGGGTTCACTGATTCGACCCCCGTTTCCGGACCATCGCCCGGCCCGGGGGAGAGCAGCTGGCAGCCGGACAGCGCCAGCGCGCCGGAGAGGACGACGGCGGCTGAGGTCAGACGACGGTGGGGAAAACGTCTCACGTGGTGTAATCCTTTTCGGGGAGGAGGCTGACTGCCATGGCCTCGATGGCAAGCAACGGGGCAACGTTGGTGTTAACGATCCGGTCCCGCACTTTGTTGATGGCCTCAATCCGCACCAGTGTCCCCTCGGGTGTCCCGGACCGGGCGAACGCCTCCAGCTCGGGGCGCAGCGGCTCGTTCACCAGATCGCGACCGCTGGAAACCTGCAGCATCAGCACATCCCGGTAGAAGGACGTCAGGTCGGTCAGCGCACGGTCAAAGTAGTCGTTCTTCGACCGCTTGGCCCTGCGGGTCTGGTCATCCTCCAACCGCTTGACCTGCCCCCGGATAGCCGGCGGCAGGGTGCCGCTTTCGGGTGCGCCGAGGGTAGCGAGCAGCGCGGCCTTCTCCTGGGCATCCCGCTGCTCGAAGGAGCTCTGCGCCTCAGCCTCGGCTAGTTTCACCAGATCCGCCGCCGCCTTCATTGCCCCGGCGACGCTCTTCAGATCAAGCGGCAATCTCACGATCTGGTTCCGCCGGTCCCGGGCGCCGTCGTCGGTGGCGAGCCGTTTGGCCACGCCGATGTGGCTTTGCGCTGCCCGCGCTGCGGCTTCCGCCGTCGCCGGATCGATGCCGTCGCGGCGGACCAATAGGTCGGCCACGTCCTGCACCGGCGGCAGTCGCAGGTTGACGGCCCGGCACCGGGATCTGATGGTCACCAGCACGTCGCCGGGGCTCGGCGCGCACAGCAACCAGATAGTCCGGGGCGGCGGCTCCTCGATGGCCTTCAACAGCACATTGGTGCTGCGCTCCTGCATCCGGTCGGCGTCCTCCACGATGATGACCCGCCAGCGGCCGGTGGACGGCTTGTCCTGTGCTTTACGAACCAGTTCCCGCGCCTCATCAATGCTGATCGTCACTTTTTCGGTGGTGACGTTGGTGATGTCGGCGTGCGAGCCTGCCAGGGCGGTCCGGCATGCCCTGCACTCCCCGCAACCTCGCTCGTCCAATGCGTCCCGGTCGCAGAGCAGTGCGGCGGCGAATGCCCGTGCGGCGTTGGACCGACCCGATCCCGGTGGACCGGTGAACAGCCAGGCGTGGTTCGGCTGACCGGCAGACGCGGCGCGGTTGAGCTGCTCGACAACGGGCTCCTGACCCATCAGGAAGGTCCATACGCTCACGCCAGATGCTCCTCGACTGCTTTGAGGATGGCGTCCGCCAAGTCAGTGACCGGGTTCCGGGCCGGCAGTACCAGATATTGGGCCGGGTCGGCGGCCGCCCGTTCGAGGAACGCCCCGCGGATCAGCGCATGGAAAATGTCCGGCTCGGATTCCAGCCGGTCCTCAGCCCCGTTCTGCATCCGGCGTCCGCGCCCCTCCAACGGGTCGACGTCGAGCAGCACCGTGAGATCGGGGCGCAACCCCTCGACGGCCCACAAGTTGACCTCCAACACGCTATCCGTCCCCAGGCCGCGCCCGGCGCCCTGATAGGCCACCGAGGAGTCGATGTATCGATCGCAGACGACGACGGCGCCCCGCTCCAGTGCGGGCAGGATCGTCTGGTGGACGTGCGCCGCCCTGGACGCGGCGAAGATGAGGGCCTCGGTCCGGGGATCAATGTCGCCCTGACCGTGATCGAGGACCAGAGAGCGGAGTTTCTCCCCAATGACCGTGCCACCAGGTTCCCGGGTGCGTATCACTTCAAGGCCGCGTTTCTGCAGCGCGGTGGCCAGCAGACCCGCCTGGGTGGACTTGCCGGCGCCGTCGCCGCCTTCGAAAGCAATGAACAGCCCGGACGTGCGGCGTGCGGATGGTGTACTCACCCGACCAGCCTATCGAGGATCACCGACACACTTGTCCTGCCGGCCGTCACCCGGCCCAGGGGAGCGGGTCACATTTCACCCGGTCGCCGCAGCCAACTACCCTGAACCCATGACCCACCACGATCACCACCAGCTCGCCCCGGACACGATAGTGGTGGCCGCTGGCCGCCCCTCGCGGGAGCACGATGCCCCGGTGAACCCGCCGATCGTGCTGTCCTCTACCTTCCACGAGGCGGTGGATCCAGCGGCGGGGGACCGCATCTATGGCCGCATGTCCAACCCCACCTGGGACCCGTTCGAGGAAGCCCTCGGCAAGCTCGAGGGTGCGGCGCTGCCGGCCCTCGTGTTCAGCTCAGGCCTGGGTGCTGCTGCTGCCGCGTTGTCGCTGGTGCCGACGGGCGGCAACGTTGTCATGCCCCGCCACGCCTACGCCGGGTCGCTCAGCCTGGCCGGTGATGAGGCGTCGCGCGGCCGGTTCACTGTGCAGACGGTTGACGTCGCCGACACTGACCAGGTGCTCGCCGCCCTGGCCGGCGCCGACCTGCTCTGGCTGGAGAGCCCCACCAACCCCATGCTCGAAGTGGCCGACCTGCGCACCATCATCACCGCCGCGAAAAAGGCTGGAGCCACGGTGGTGGTCGACAACACGTTCAACACGCCGCTGGTTTGCCGGCCCCTGGACTTCGGCGCCGACGTCGTGCTCCACTCGGTGACCAAGTATCTGGCCGGTCACTCCGACGTCGTCCTGGGCGCCCTGGCCACCTCCGACCCTGACCTGCAGGCGAAACTGCTCAAGCACCGCACCCTGTATGGGGCCATTGCCGGACCGTTCGAGGTCTGGCTGGCGCTCCGCGGGCTACGTACGCTGGCCCTCCGGGTTAAACGGTCCCAGGCCACGGCCCTGTACCTTGCGCGCAAACTCCAGTCCCATCCGGCCCTGACCAGGGTTCGGTTCCCCGGACTACCCGAAGATCCCGGGCACCAGCGCGCCGCCGACCAGCTGAACGGCTTCGGCTCGATTATCAGCATCGAACTGGCAGATGTGGCAGCAGCCGAGGCCCTGGTCTCGGCGGTACGCCTGTGGCTGCCAGCAACTTCCCTGGGTGGCGTCGAATCATTGATCGAACGACGCCGGCGGCAGACCGGCGAGCCGGTGACCGTACCGGAATCCCTGGTGCGGCTCTCGGTTGGGATCGAAAACCCCGAGGACCTCTGGGCGGATCTGGAGCAGGCCCTGACCAGGCTGGGAGAACTCGACGGCTCCACCCGATAAGCTGGACCCGTGAACATCGCTTATGACATTCGGAACTATCTGTACCTGGCGCTCGGGTTGGTGGCGGTTGGTATTGAGATCTGGGCTCTTGTCGATTGCGTGAGGCGGCCCGCCGCGAACTTTGAGGCCACGATGAAGCGCACCAAGGGCTTCTGGACCGCGATGACCGGTGGGGCTGCCGCTGTTGGCGTGCTGACGGTTCTCGTGACCGCGTCCGGGCTCTTCGGCCTGCTGCAGATCGTCGCAGTGATTGCGGCGTGCGTCTACCTCGCCGACGTGAAACCGGCCGTCTCCGAGGTGCGGGGTGGCAGCGGTCCCTACGGCCCCTGGTAACCCACCGCCAGTAACAGAAGTGCACGACGGATGAACCTGAGCCTCCCATACGGCAGACTAAACCCATGACTTCCTACAAAGTGATCCTGCTCCGCCACGGCCAAAGTGAGTGGAACGAGAAAAACCTCTTCACCGGGTGGGTTGATGTGCCGCTCACCGAACAGGGCCGTGCCGAAGCCATCCGGGGCGGTGAACTGCTCGTCGAGGCAGGGCTTCTCCCCGACATCGTTTACACCTCACGGCAAAAGCGGGCCATCATCACGGCCAACCTCGCTCTCGAAGCCGCTGACCGCAGCTGGATTGACGTCAAACGCCACTGGCGGCTCAACGAACGCCACTACGGAGCCCTGCAGGGCAAGGACAAGGCGCAGACGCTCGCCGAGTTCGGTGAAGGCCAGTTCATGGAGTGGCGACGCTCTTATGACACCCCGCCGCCGCCCATCGAGGACAGCAGCGAGTTTTCCCAGGCCAACGACCCGCGCTACGCGGACCTCGGCGACGCCGTTCCCCGCACCGAATGTCTCAAGGACGTCCTCGACCGGTTCCTTCCATACTGGGAATCTGACATCGCCCCCGACATCAAAGCGGGCAAGACGGTCCTCATCGCAGCTCACGGAAATTCGCTGCGCGCGCTGGTGAAGCACCTCGACGGCATCAGCGACGCCGACATCGCGTCGCTGAACATCCCCACCGGTATCCCGCTGATCTACGAGCTGGACGAAAACCTGGTGCCAGTCAAGGCTGGCGGCACCTACCTCGACGCTGACGCCGCA
Organism: Arthrobacter sp. TMT4-20; assembly: GCF_054510775.1. Lineage (NCBI taxonomy): Bacteria > Bacillati > Actinomycetota > Actinomycetes > Micrococcales > Micrococcaceae > Arthrobacter > Arthrobacter sp. TMT4-20. The sequence continues at coordinate 16,531 of NZ_JBTNDW010000021.1, forward strand.
GCCGCAGCGATTGAAGCCGTCGCCAACCAGGGCAAGCACTAACAGTCAACCAACGACGACGACGGCCGGTCCCCTCACGGGGCCGGCCGTCGTCGTTCAGGCCTGGGGGCTAACCCGGCGATATGTCGTTTTAGATCAGGGGTGCGCTGGGCTGCCATTCACCGGTCACCAGGTAGGTGACCTTACGTGCAACCGAGACGCCATGATCGGCGAATCGTTCGAAGTACCGGCTGGCCAGGGTCACATCGACCGTGATGGGAGCTGAAACATCCCATTCGGGCGAGGCGAGGGCCTTGAACACGCCAGCGTGCAGTTCGTTGATCCGCGCATTGTGGGCATAGATTTCGTTGCTCAGCTGGAGGTTGCGGGTCTCCAGCAGATGCTTCACCTTAATGGCGATCTGCTGATCCAGCTGGGCCATTTCCTCGAAGGTGGGTCGGATCGCCGCCGGAATTACGTGGTCCGGGTACCGGAGCCGGGCAAGCTGTGCCACGTGGCGGGCCAGATCCCCCATGCGTTCCAGCGAGGCGCTCATTCGAAGCGCCCCCACGATCATCCGCAGGTCGCTCGCAACCGGGCCCTGCAGGGCGAGAATGTCGATCGCGCGCTCGTCGAGGTCGTTCTGGAGGAAATCAATGCGTGCGTCGGCTGCGATCACATCCTGGGCAAGTTCGGTGTCAGCGGTTTCAAACGCGATGGTCGCCTTGTCCATCGCGTTCGCAACCAGCTGCGATATTTCGATGAGCTGTTCACCTATCTGGTGAAGCTCTGCCTGAAAAACCTTCCGCACGGGAGGCATCCTTTCCATAGAGATGACTGCGTACGTCTATGCACAGTCCCACACAGCACATTCTCAGTTGGTGATGAACTGTTATGCACCTTTGAGTGAACGTTAGTTGAACCACTTCCCTATTGCCACCGGAAGACTCAACCCCACACCAAGGTGCGCATAAGCTAGGCATGTGGATCCCGTTCTTCTTATTCTGATCGCTGGGCTGGTGGGCGTCGCCGTGGGCACCTTCGGCATGGCTGCCTTCAGGCTGAGCGAAATCCAGCGGCGTTCCCTGCTCTTCGTGGACGAGCCGACCCTTCCCGAAGGGGCAGCGGAGGTGCTGTCGATTATTGGCCGGGCTTATGTGGTGGTGGATGCCATCGACGGTGTGGTGCGAGCCAGCCCCGCGGCGTACGCCTTCGGCCTGGTGCGCGGCCACACGGTGGTCCACGCCGAGCTGCTCGAACTGACGGCACGGGTGCGCCGGGACGGTGTGATCGAGCAGAAACAGCTTGAACTACCCCGCGGACCGCTGGGGCAGGGCACCATTATCGTGCTCGCCCGGGTGGCTTCACTGGGTGAAGAGTACGTCCTGATCCTCGCCGATGACCGCACGGAAATCACCCGCACCGAGGAAATCCGCAACGACTTCGTGGCCAACGTGTCACACGAGCTCAAGACGCCCGTTGGCGCCATTTCACTGCTCGCTGAGGCCCTGGACGACGCGGCCGAAGACCAGGAAGCGGTCCGGCGGTTTGCCCGCCGAATGCACAAGGAATCGGCCCGGTTGTCGGCCCTTGTCCAGGACATCATTGAACTCTCACGGCTGCAGGGCGCCGACGTCGTGCGGCGCGGTCGCCCTGTGGATATCAACACGGTGATCGCCGAGGCGGTGGACCGAAACCGGCTGCCGGCAGAAAGCAAGCAGATCGACATTGTGGTGGGAGGGCGGATCAACGAGCCCGTCTACGGCGACCCGGATCTGTTGATGACCGCCTTCCGCAACCTGATCGACAACGCCATCCGGTACTCACCCGAGCGCACCCGGGTCGGGGTCGGTCTGCGGTCCCGGGACGGACTCGCCGAAATCTCGGTCACCGATCAAGGAATCGGCATCACCGCTGAGGAGCAGGAGCGGGTGTTCGAGCGGTTCTATCGGATCGACGCAGCCCGATCCCGTCAGACAGGGGGCACCGGACTGGGGCTCAGTATCGTCAAACATGTGGTCTCGAACCACGGTGGTGAGGTGACCGTCTGGTCCCAGAACGGCCAGGGTAGTACCTTCACCGTCCGTCTCCCCGAAATGGAGGCCGACGCCGAAACGGCGGAGGAGCGTGTTGTCTCCGGCGACAGGCGAAGCGACAAATCGCCGGGTAAGCCAGGCGGAAAATCCGATGAGAAGCCGGGCGGAACCTCCGCCCATGAACAAGGAGTGAGCGTTTGACCCGCATCCTGATCGTGGAGGACGAAGAGTCCTTCAGTGACCCCCTGTCCTATCTGCTCGGCAGGGAAGGGTTCGAGGTGGCGGTGGTGGGAGACGGGATAGAGGCCATCGTCGAATTCGACCGGGCCGGCGCCGATCTGGTGCTGCTTGACCTGCAGCTACCAGGCCAGTCCGGCACCGAGGTCTGCCGGCAGCTGCGCCAGCGTTCAAGTGTTCCGGTCATCATGCTCACCGCCAAGGACGCCGAGATCGACAAAGTGGTTGGCCTGGAGCTTGGCGCCGATGATTACGTCACCAAGCCTTATTCGTCCCGTGAGCTCGTGGCAAGGATTCGCGCTGTCCTCCGCCGGCAGGCCGAACCCGAAGAACTTATTTCCAGCACCGTGCAGTCGGGCCCCGTGCGGATGGATATTGAACGGCACACGGTCAGTGTCAACGGTGATCCGGTATCCATGCCGCTGAAAGAGTTCGAACTGTTGGAGATGCTCCTGCGCAATGCGGGCAGGGTGCTGACCAGGGGCCAACTCATTGATCGGGTTTGGGGTTCGGACTACGTCGGCGACACCAAGACCCTCGATGTGCACGTCAAACGGCTTCGGGGAAAGATCGAAACCGACCCGTCGAACCCAAGCCACCTGGTGACGGTGCGTGGCCTGGGCTACAAATACGAGTCCTGAGGGTTACTCTTCCTCTTCGCCGGTCTCTTCCGGCGTTGGGGTGGGCTCAGGGGTGTAACCACCCGGGACGTACTCCCGGTATTCCGCGAGGGTCCCGTCCAGGACAGGCACCCGCAGCTCGACGCTCTCCGAGTTGACGACAAAGTTCAGATCTACCAGGGCGCCGGGGATTTCGCTGACGCCCTCGAGCACTCCATCATCGGTGGTCTCGTCTTCAAAGACCCATTTGCCCTCAGCGGGGACCGTGACGTCGACCGACGAGTTCTCGCCCTCGATGGTGAGCTGCACCGCTGAGTCTGAGGGATTGAACACCGTTCCGAGGATGGTGCCCGGTTCCCCTTCTTCGGAGGTGATGATCAGGATGTTGCGGAGTTCAAGCGGGCCCACCTCGTCGACGATTCCATCCGATGCTGCGTACTGGATGGTGGTGGCTTGCTCGCTCGTCACGCTGCAACCGGTGGCACCAAGGACAGCGACCAGAGCCGCACCGGCAGCCAGGCTTCGCTTCGCCCGGATGTGCTGCAGGGGATTGATTCGGTCACTCTTCACAGCGCAAACTCCTACGGTGGTCGATCAGCATGGGGGAACAGCTAGTTGAATCTCTCCCTACAGCCTATCGGGAAAATCGGCCCGATGATGGAGCACTGCAGCACCCGGACAACTCTTTCAGAGCGACGTGGATCACTTAAAGCCTCATTCGTCAAGGGGCGAATCATAGCCACCTATTTCCATAAGTCCCGGCTGACCTGCGAAAACACGCCTTGGGCGTGTCGAATTCGTGATAAACTGATCTGCGGGAAAGGGGAAAGTCCACATGGTTTTTGAGGTCGGCGAAACAGTAGTTTATCCTCACCACGGCGCAGCGAAGATCGAAGAGATCAAGATGCGCGTGATAAAGGGCGAAGAGAAAATGTATCTCAAGCTCAAGGTGGCGCAGGGTGATCTAACCATTGAAGTTCCAGCAGAAAACGTAGACCTCGTTGGGGTGCGCGACGTAGTGGGCAAAGAGGGTCTCCAGCATGTGTTCGATGTGCTGCGGGCCGAGTTCACTGAAGAGCCAACCAACTGGTCACGCCGCTACAAGGCAAACCTTGAAAAGCTTGCCTCGGGTGACGTGATCAAGGTTGCGGAAGTAGTCCGCGACCTGTGGCGCCGTGATCATGACCGTGGGTTGTCCGCAGGGGAGAAGAGGATGCTCGCCAAGGCGCGGCAGATTCTGATCTCCGAGCTGGCACTCGCAGAGAAAACCGACGAAGAGAAGGCCGCAAGCGTTCTCGATGAGGTTCTAGCTTCCTAATCGGTCTAACAACCGGGTTTGTTGAGGGGCCGCCCTGGTGGGCGGTCCCTTTTTCATGTCCTGGCATAGGGTAATCAGGTGTCAGAAACCAGTTCCCAGCTCGAATCCGCCCACGCGCAGGTCGGGGTCATCATTGTCGCCGGCGGCGCCGGACAGAGGCTGGGCCGCGGCATTCCCAAAGCCCAGGTGAAGTTTGCTGGCCGGAGCATCCTTGAACACGCACTCCAGGGGGTCCTCGACGCGGAGATCGCCGCCGAGATCTGTGTGGTCGTCCCAGCCGGAGACGTTGAGCTCCGCGCCGCCGTCGTCGGCGTCTCCTCCGAGACTCCCGTGCGAGTGGTTGACGGGGGTGCTTCACGACCCGATTCGGTGGCGGCCGGCCTCTCAGGTTTGGGATCAGGCATCGGCCTGGTCCTGGTCCATGACGCCGCCCGCGCGCTCACCCCGCCGATAGTTTTCCGCCGGGTGGTCGCCGCATTACGCGACGGCGCCGAAGCGGTGATTCCCGTCATCCCCGTGGTCGACACCATCAAAACTGTCGACTGCGGATTGGTCATCGACACCCCACCCCGCGACACTCTCCGCGCAGTCCAGACACCCCAGGGCTTCAACCTGGACACCCTCCGTCGCGCCCACCAACAACCGGGGGCAGCAGTGACCGACGATGCCACGCTGATGGAACGGCTGGGCATCCCGGTACGGGTGGTGGAGGGGGCGGACGCCGCATTCAAAGTGACCACTGCCCAGGACCTCCTCCTCGCGGAAATTCTTGCCCAGACCCCGACAGGGAAGACCACACCATGATCCTGCCCCGCACCGGCATCGGCGTTGACGTGCACGCGTTTGCCCCCGTGGATGCACCCCGGCCGCTGTGGCTCGCGGGTCTGCTCTGGGACGGCGAACGTGGTCTGAGCGGCCATTCCGACGGCGACGCCGTGGCTCACGCCGCCGCGGACGCGCTCTTCTCCGCCGCGGGAGTCGGTGACCTCGGCACCCATTTCGGCACCGATCGCCCCGAATTCGCCGGCGCTTCGGGGGTCAGCCTGCTGACCGAAGCCGCGCGGATTGTGCGGGACGCCGGATTCGAGATCGGCAACGTTGCCGTGCAGCTGGTGGGGAACCGGCCCAAGTTCGCACCCCGCCGGGCCGAGGCGGAAGCAGTGCTCAGCGCCGCGATGGGGGGACCCGTCAGCGTGTCGGCAACCACCACCGACGGGCTCGGATTCACCGGAAAGGGCGAGGGCATCGCCGCGGTGGCGACCGCCGTCGTCGTCCGGGCGGGGGACGGCACCAGATCGGCCGCAGGGTGAAGCAAGCCACCGCGACCGGCTAATCTGGAGCGGTGAGCCTGAGATTCTATGACACCGCAACCGCCCAGACCCGCGACTTTATCCCCGTCAAGCAGGGCGAGGTAGGGCTGTACTACTGCGGTGCCACAGTGCAGGGGATGCCCCACGTAGGACATATCCGCTCGGCGATCGCATTCGACCAGCTCTCCCGCTGGCTGACCGCGAGCGGCTACCGGGTCACCACGGTCCGCAACGTCACCGATATCGACGACAAGATCCTGGCCCGCGCCCAGGAATCCGAACACGACGACGCCCTCCCGCCCCAGTTACGCGGCGAACAGTGGTGGGCGCTGGCGTACCGCTACGAACTGGAATTCCAGCGGGCGTATGACACCCTCGGGGTGCGCCGCCCGACCTACGAACCACGCGCCACCGGTCACATCCCCGAAATGCACTCGTTGATCCAGTTGCTGATCGATCGGGGTCATGCCTACCCGGCGAACGACGAGTCGGGCGACGTCTACTTCGACGTTCGATCCTGGAAAGGGTACGGCTCGCTGACCCGGCAGAACATCGACGACATGCAGAGCGCCACGGATGTCGAGCCTGAGTTCGTCAACCGGAAACGGGACCCGCGCGACTTCGCCCTGTGGAAGGGGTGGAAGGAAGGCGAGCCCGAAACCGCTGCCTGGCCCAGCCCCTGGGGACCCGGTCGGCCGGGCTGGCACCTTGAATGCTCAGCGATGGTCACCAAGTACCTGGGTACCGAGTTCGACATCCACGGTGGCGGCCTGGACCTGCGGTTCCCGCACCACGAAAACGAGATGGCCCAGTCGCAGGCCGCCGGCCACACGTTTGCCAGGTACTGGATGCACAACGGCATGGTCACTTTCGAGGGCGAGAAGATGTCCAAGTCGATCGGCAACACGGTGAGCCCGGCTGACATGCTCGAACTGGCCAGCCCCCGCGTGGTCAGGTACTACCTGGGGCAGGCGCACTACCGGTCGGTGCTCGACTACCGTCCCACCTCCCTGCAGGAAGCGGGCGCCGCCGTCGAGCGCATCGACGGGTTCCTGGCGAAGGCCGCCGCCCGGGAGTTCCCGAACGGGTTCGGGTTCGTTTCCCCCGGTGCACCGGAAGCCTTCAGCGCCGCAATGAACGACGACCTCAACGTGCCCCAGGCGCTCGCGGTCCTCCATGACACCGTGAGGGCCGGTAACACCGCCCTGGCTGCCGGGGACAGCGAAGCCACCAGGACGGCGTTCGTCGATGTGATGACCATGACCGGAATTCTGGGACTCGACGATGTTCAGGACCCCGGCAAGGGCCCACGCAGTCCCGAGCACAAGGCGCTGGACACCCTCATCACCTCGCAACTGCGGCAGCGAACGATTGCCCGCGAAACGAAGGACTGGGCGCAGGCCGACGCCATCCGCGACGCCCTCACCAGTGCCGGCATTGTCATCGAGGACACCGCCGACGGTGCCGCCTGGACCCTGAAAAACTGACCAATCGCTTCGTCTCCCGGGTGCCGGTGAAGTCTGCGGCGTTCCCCGCGTAAACTGAGGTGACAAATCTTCTACCCAAAGGTGTTTTCCCCATGGCCACTCACGGACGTCCCGGCGCTGTGCGCAAGAGCAAGAAGGGCCCCTCGGGCGGAACCGGCGGCCTAGGACGCAAGGCGCTTGAGGGTAAAGGTCCCACCCCAAAAGCGGAGGACCGGCCTTACCATAAGGCTCACAAGAGCAAGCAGCTTGCCGAGCGCTCAGCAGCCAAGCACTCCGGCAGCCGCAATCCCGGGTCGGCCCGCAACGCACGCGGCAAGGGCACCGAGGAGATGGTCACCGGACGCAACGCCGTGGTCGAGTCGCTCCGCGCCGGCATCCCAGCCAAGGCATTGCACGTGGCCATCCGGATCGAGATGGACGAGCGCATCCGCGAATCGCTGAAGCTCGCCACCGAACGCGGCATCCCGCTGATGGAAACCGGCAAGACCGAACTGGACCGGATGGCTGACGGATCAGTGCACCAGGGCATCATGCTCCAGATCCCACCCTACGAATACGCTGACGCAGTCGATCTGGCCACCGAGACCATCCAGAAATGGAAAAAGGGCCACATCAACAACGCACCGTTGTTCGTCGCCCTGGACGGCATCACCGACCCCCGCAACCTCGGCGCGATCATCAGGTCCCTCTCTGCGTTCAGCGGCCACGGCGTCATCGTTCCGGAGCGCCGGTCGGTGGGGATGACCGCATCAGCATGGAAGACCAGTGCTGGCGCCGCAGTGCGTGTGCCAGTGGCGAAGGCCGGAAACCTGAACTCAACCCTCAAGTCGTTCAAAGAGAAGGGCATCTTTGTGTTGGGCCTCGACGGCGACGGCGACGTCTCCCTCCCGGATCTGACGCTTGGCCGCGAACCAGTGTGCCTGGTCGTCGGCTCCGAAGGTAAGGGCCTGTCACGGTTGGTGCGCGAGAACTGCGACCAGATCGTTTCAATCCCCATTGACTCGGCGATGGAATCGTTGAACGCCTCGATGGCTGTGGGCATCAGCCTGTACGAGATCTCGCGCCAGCGCTCCGCCTGACAGTCGCACGGACGGTATTCATAGATCATGAGCGTCTCCCTCGAAATCAGCCCTCCGTCCAGTGAGTTTCCCCTGGGCGTACACCGGTCCCGAGCGCCGCACAACCTGAACGTTGCGGTGTACGCGCCCGGCGTGTCAGCGCTTGCAGTGCACTTCCAGTCGCAGGACGGCAGCTGGCACGATGTCCCCCTGACCGATTACACCCACGGGGTGCACCACGGGGCAGTGGAGGGGCTCGCCGACTCTGTGAGATACGGTTTCTGGCCGGCCGGAACTGGCCAGCCGGAAACAGGTCAGCTGCTGCTGGATCCTTACGCCCGGGCCATCGACACCGTCGATACCGTCGATGGGCCGGTGTACTGGTCGGTCTACGTCGAGGACGGCGGATTCGACTGGGGTTCCTCGGCTCCACCGCGCACGCACTGGCGTGACACCGTGGTGTATGAGGCGCATGTCAAGGGGCTGACCCAGTTGCACCCAGACATTCCGGTCGAGCTCCGCGGCACCTATGCTGGCCTGGCACACCCGGTCATGATCGGCTACCTCAAGGCCCTCGGGATCACCGCAGTGGAACTGCTGCCGGTCCACTTCCATATCGACGAACCCCATCTGGGGCCCCTCGGGCTGACCAACTACTGGGGCTACAACACCCTCGGGTACTTCGCCCCGCACCCCTCCTACGCGACTGAGGCAGCCCGCAACGCCGGCCCACGGGCGGTCCAGGACGAGTTCAAGGGCATGGTCAAACTGCTCCACGAGGCTGGCCTCGAGGTCATCCTCGACGTGGTGTACAACCACACGGCCGAGGGTCCGCCAGACCTTCCGGCGCTGAGCTGGCGTGGACTGGGCGACGAGCAGTATTACCGGCACGGCGACCACGGCCGCTACCTGGACACCACGGGTTGCGGCAATACCCTGAATTTCGCGCACCCACGGGTCATCGCCCTGGCCCTGGACTCGCTGCGATACTGGGTGGAGGAATTCCACGTGGACGGATTTCGCTTCGACCTGGCAGTGTCGATGGCCCGGGACGAAACTCACACCTTCACCCCACGTCACCCCTTCCTGGTCGCTGTTGGCGCCGACCGCGCGCTGCGCGGTGTGAAGCTCATCGCCGAACCCTGGGATATTGGCATGGGCGGCTGGCAGACCGGTAATTTCCCGCAGGGCTGGGCGGACTGGAATGACCGGTTCCGGGACACGGTCCGGGACTTCTGGCTCACCGACCAGGCCAGCCTGGCGGCGGGCGGCGCCGCCGGATCGGTGGCGCGCCTGGCTGGATGCCTGAGTGGATCGGCCGATGTGTTCGGGCCTTCAGGGCGCACGTCCATTTCCAGCGTCAACCTGATCACCGCCCACGACGGGTTTACCCTCGCCGACCTCTCCTCGTACAGCCGCAAACACAATGAGGCCAACGGGGAGGAGAACCGTGACGGCCACAACGACAACCGCAGCTACAACCACGGTATGGAAGGCCCCACCGACCAGGAAGGCATCATTGCGGCGCGGGCCCAGACCTCCCGCAACCTGATGGCCACGCTCCTGTTGTCCCTCGGCGTCCCCATGATCACGGCCGGCGACGAGTTTGGGCGGTCCCAGCGCGGCAACAACAACGCCTACTGCCAGGACAACGAGCTGGCCTGGCTGCATTGGGGTCACGACGACGACGCACGCCACCTCCTCGACCACACACGTTCCCTGCTCCGGATCCGTAAGGAGTTCCTGGCCCACCAGCCGCACAGCTATCCGGCCCGCGACGACAGCTCCTACCTGCACTGGTTCAACCCGGCCGGCACCACCATGACTGAGGAGCAGTGGCGTGACGAGGGTTCCCGGATCGTGCAGCTCCTCCTCGGCTCACCCAACGGCATCCTGGATGGCCTGGTGGTCATCAACGGCAGCAAGGATGACGCCAGGATCACCCTGCCAAGGCGGGAGGCACTCCAGGAGAGCGGGCTTCCCTCCATCACCAGGTTCGAGCTGCGCTACACCACCGCAGCGGACCAGGACCGTCGGCGCGGGGCGCAAATCGGCTCTGGGGAGACCGACGTCGTCCCCGCCAACTCGATCAGCGTCTACCGGGTCTAGCCGGCCACGCAAAAGCGGCAGCCACCCCAGGAAACTCTGGTGTGACTGCCGCTGATGCTAAGCAGGCGGTTAGCCTGCAAGCTGTGATTGCCCGAGCGGGCTGCTACGCGTTCGCGACCAGACCGAGCTCGGACTTCGACGCCAGGCTAACGTGCTTGGGCAGCACCCGCACCGTGTACCCGAAGGACCCTGAGTGGTCGATCGTGACGCCACCCGAGAACAGGTACCGTCCCGCGCCAAGGTTCTCGGACACGCCGAGGTCGGCCAGGGCCACCTCGCTGAGCTCGTCATTGTCCAGGGCCCGACCGTAAGCCACCTCGACGGCGACGTCGTCGGGGGATAGCGCGCCAAGCGAGACGTAGGCGTTGACCGTCAGCGGGTCGCCGATCTGTGGATCCTCGGCCACGCCAACGGAATCGACGTGCTCCACCTGGACAGCCGACCAACCGTCGTTGATCCGTGAACGCCAGGCGGCGGTGTGCTTGGCCGCCGTGTAGTCCGACTCAGCCGCCAGGCAACCGGCACGCCAGGCGGGCTGGTACAGGTGGCTGACGTAGTCCTGCAGCATCCGCTCAGCGGATACGGCCGGGCCAAGGTTAGCCATGGTGTGCTTGATCATGGCCACCCACTGGTGTGGCACCCCATCATGGGACAGCTCAGACGGTCCGGCAGCGCCGGCGCCCTCCGAACGCACCGTGCTGTAGAACCGGGGAGCCACCTGCTCCTCAAGAAGGTCATACAGGGCCGAGGCTTCAATGTCGTCGCGTTCCTCGGGGGACGCGTCGTTGTTCGCCGTGGGGATGGCCCAGCCGTTGTCGCCGTCGTACATTTCATCCCACCAGCCGTCAAGAACCGACAGGTTAAGGCCGCCGTTGATGGCCGACTTCATGCCCGACGTGCCGCAGGCCTCCAGCGGACGCAACGGGTTGTTCAACCAGACATCGCAGCCGGGGAACAGGGTGCGTGCCATGGCGATGTCGTAGTTCGGGAGGAACACGATCCGGTGCCGTACCTCCGGGTCGTCAGTGAACCGGACCAGATCCTGGATCATCCGCTTGCCCTGCTCATCAGCCGGGTGGGACTTGCCAGCGATGACCAGCTGGATGGGGTTGTCCGGGTGAAGCAGTAAGGCCTTGAGCCGAGCCGGGTCCCTGAGCATCAAGGTCAACCGCTTATACGTGGGTACCCGGCGGGCAAAACCAATGGTCAGCACGTCAGGATCGAGTACGTTGTTGGTCCATGCCAGCTCGGCGTCGGCCGCGCCACGCTTCTTCCAGGAGGAGCGGAGCCGCTGACGGACGTCGTCGATCAGGTTCGAGCGCAGGCGGCGGCGGAGCGCCCAGACATCGGAGTCTTCCACGTCGTACACCTTGGACCACTGGGGATCCAGGACCGACTCGGCGCCGAAACGCTCCCGGGCGAAGTCAGCGATCAGCGGGTCAACCCAGGTGGGCACGTGCACACCGTTGGTGACCGACGAGATGGGGACCTCACTGGTGTCGAATCCTGGCCACAGCCCGGAGAACATGCCACGGGAGACCACGCCATGGAGTTTGGCGACGCCATTGGCGCGCTGTGCCAGGCGCAGGCCCATCACCGCCATGTTGAACTTGTTCGGATCGCCGTCAACGTAGTTCTCGGCCCCAAGGGTGAGGACCTTCGCCGTCGGAACCGACGGTGCCAGACCGGCGTCGAAGAAGTGCTCAATCTGGGATTTCTCGAACCGGTCGATTCCCGCGGGGACCGGGGTGTGCGTGGTGAACACCGTGCAGGACCGGCCCGCGGTGAGCGCTTCCTCCCAGCTCATCGGCGACGCGCTCGAGGGATCCATCAGTTCACGGATGCGCTCGATGCCGAGGAACCCGGCGTGACCCTCATTGGTGTGGAACACCTCGGGGGCCGGAGTGCCGGTCAGCCGTTCAAAGATACGCAGCGCTTTCACGCCACCCATGCCCAGCAGAAGTTCCTGCTGCAGACGCTGGTCGCCACCGCCGCCGTACAGCCGGTCGGTGACATTGCGGGCGGCCTCGTCATTGCCCGCGACATTGGAGTCAAGGAGCAGAAGCGGAACGCGGCCGACGTCGGCCCGCCAGATGTGGGCGATCAGCTGGCGTCCAGCGGGAAGCGGCAAGACTACCTTCGCCGGGGTGCCGTCCTCCTCGCGGAGCAGGGTCAACGGCAGGCCGTCAGGATCGAGGACCGGGTAGGTTTCCTGCTGCCACGCATCGCGGGACAGCGACTGCTTGAAGTAGCCGGCCTGGTAAAGGAGTCCGACGCCGATCAGGGGGACACCAAGATCCGAGGCTGCTTTGAGGTGGTCGCCGGCGAGGATGCCGAGGCCACCTGAGTACTGGGGGAGGACGGCGCTGATGCCGTACTCGGGGGAGAAATAGGCGATGGACCGGGGCGCGTCGACGCCGAGCGACTGGTACCAGCGGGGTTCGGAAAGGTACTGGTCCAGGTCGTCGCCGAGTTCCTGGATCCTCGCGACGAGACGCTCGTTGTCGGCGAGTTGGCTGAGCTGCTCACGGGTCACCGAGCCGAGGAAAGCGACGGGGTCCTGGCCGCTTGCCTCCCAGGCTGCTGGGTCAAGATCGTGGAATAAGCGGGTGGTCGGAAGATGCCACGACCAGCGCAAGTTGCCTGCCAGCTTGCCCAACGGGGCGATGCTTTCAGGGAGGACGGTACGGACTGTAAATCTGCGGATTGCCTTCACCCGGGAAAGGCTAGCGTATTTTTCCCGGCGTAGGACCGCTGGAGGGTTCCGATGAGAGCAAGTGAGAGTAAACGTTTGCGTTGACGCCCAACTCGACTGCAAAAAGCACTGATGTTACGTCCGCGCGCCTTAGCAATCTCGGCAAATACTCGCTAACGTCTAACGTGTGACGACTTCAATAGAGCCACCACGTAAGGGACGCACCGCCAGGAAGCCGATAGACAGGGCTGATCTGAGGTACGGACGAATTCCAATTACCAATATTTCTCCGGTTGTCGATGGTGGGGCCTTCCCCTCCAAAGCGATCCCTGGATCAGATATTGCGGTGGGCGCTACAGTCTTCCGGGAAGGGCACGACCAGCTTGGGGTATCAGCGGTCCTGCTCTCCGGTAAAGGCAAGGAAGTCCAGCGGGTGCGCTTGGCGCCGGTGGGCCAGGGGCTGGACCGGTATGAAGGTCTCCTCCGCCCCCCAGCTGTCGGCAACTACACCTTCGTCATCGAAGGGTGGGGTGACCTGTACGGCACCTGGCACCACAACGCTGAGGTGAAGATCGCGGCTGGAGTCGACGTCGAGCTGATGCTCGCCGAGGGCGCAGCCCTGTTCACTAACGCTGCGACGACCCGTAAGAGGAAAGACGCGGTGGTCTTCACCGAGGCCGCACGGGTCCTCGCCGACGCTGAGCTCCCGATCGACGAGCGGCTTGCCGCAGGTGAGTCGGCGGCTATCCTCGCGGCCATCAGCCGGGAGCCCCTGCGTGACCTGGTGACCGTATCCCAGCCTTATCCGATCAAGGTCGAACGCGAACTTGCGGGACGTGCATCCTGGTACGAGTTCTTCCCCCGGTCCGAAGGCGCCACCTACGAGCCGGGGTCGGGCGCGTGGACCTCCGGCACCTTCGTCACCGCAGCCGACCGGCTACCCGCGGTCGCTGACATGGGATTCGACGTCGTCTACCTCCCGCCCATCCACCCGATCGGGCGCACCCACCGTAAGGGGCCCAACAACACCCTGACGGCTGGCCCCGAGGACCCGGGGTCGCCCTGGGCTATCGGCGCCGCTGAAGGTGGCCACGACGCGATCCACCCCGACCTCGGCACCTTCGATGACTTTGACGCCTTCGTGGCGCGGGCCAACGAACTGAACCTGGAAATTGCACTGGACCTGGCGCTTCAGGCTTCCCCTGACCATCCCTGGGTCACTTCACACCCAGAATGGTTCACCACCCGGGTGGATGGGTCGATTGCCTACGCGGAGAACCCTCCGAAGAAGTACCAGGACATCTACCCGATCAACTTCGACAACGATCCCGATGGCCTCTCCCGCGAAGTCCTCAGGATCGTCCTGCTGTGGATCAGCCGCGGGGTGAAGATTTTCCGCGTCGACAACCCGCACACCAAACCGGTGGTGTTCTGGGAATGGCTGATCCGCGAAGTCAACCGGAAGCATCCCGACGTCGTTTTCCTCGCCGAGGCTTTCACCCGCCCGCCGATGATGCACGCCCTGGGCCGTGCCGGCTTCCAGCAGTCCTACACCTACTTCACCTGGCGCAACACCAAAACTGAGCTCGAAGAGTATTTCACCGAAGTCAGTAAGGTAAGCGCGCCATATTTCCGCCCCAACTTTTTCGTCAACACCCCCGATATCCTCACCGAGTTCCTTCAGTACGGCGGACCTGCGGGCTTCAAGATCCGTGCGGCCCTGGCAGCGATGGCCAGCCCACTCTGGGGTGTCTACGCCGGATACGAACTGTTAGAGCACGTGGCCAGGCCCGGTGCCGAGGAGTCGATCGACAACGAGAAATTCGAGTATCGTCCCCGCGACTTCAAGCGCGCCGAAGCCGAAGGCAGGAGTCTGGCGCCGTACCTCACCAGGCTGAACCACATCCGACGGGACCACCCGGCTTTGGGCGATCTCGAGAACCTGACCATTCACCACAGTTCGGACACGGAAACCCTGGTGTTCTCCAAGCACAAGGAGAACGTCGGCGGCGACAGTACAGTCAAAGACACCATCATCGTGGTGGTGAATCTTGACCCGCACGGGGCCAGGGAAAGTACAGTCTCCCTGAACCTCGATGCGCTGTCCCTCGATCCCGAGGACTGCAATGAGGACGGTACCTTCTGGGTGGACGATCTCATCACCGGCCAGAGTTGGGTCTGGGGCACCCACAACTACGTCAGGCTGGATCCGCATGTGGAACCAGCACACATCCTTTACCTCAGGAGGAAGCCCTAGTGGCCAACCCGTTTCAACTCAACGCACCCGGTCTCGCGCATGACCCACACTGGTACCGCAAGGCCGTATTTTACGAAGTTCTGGTGCGCGGGTTCGCGGATGCGAACGGCGATGGCTCTGGCGATTTCTCCGGACTGATCGACAAACTGGATTATCTGCAGTGGCTTGGCGTCGATTGCCTGTGGCTGCCACCGTTCTTCAAGTCGCCCCTGCGCGACGGTGGCTACGACATCGCCGACTACTACAACGTCCTCGATGAGTTCGGCACCATCAGTGATTTCAAGCGTCTGGTCGCGGAGGCACACGCCCGCGGCGTCCGCGTCATCATCGACCTGCCGCTGAACCACACCTCGGACAAGCACCACTGGTTCGAGGAGTCCCGAAACGACCCCGACGGCCCCTACGGCGACTTCTACGTCTGGAGCGACACCGACGAGAAGTACGAGGACGCGCGGATCATCTTCGTGGATACCGAGGAGTCCAACTGGACCTTCGACCCCGTCCGACGGCAGTTCTTCTGGCACCGGTTCTTCTCCCACCAGCCGGACCTGAACTTCGAAAACCCCAAGGTTATTGAAGCGCTCTTCGACGTGGTGAAGTTCTGGCTGGACCAGGGCATTGATGGTTTCCGCGCGGATGCCATCCCTTACCTCTTCGAGGAGGAAGGGACCAACTGCGAGAACCTGCCGCAGACCCACGCCTTCCTCAAAGACCTGCGCACCATGGTCGACGAGAACTATCCCGGCCGGATCATCGTCGCCGAAGCAAACCAGCTGCCCGAGGAGGTTGTCGAGTACTTCGGCGACGCCGAGGGGCCGGAATGCCACATGTGCTTCCACTTCCCGATCATGCCCAAGCTCTTCTACGCCCTGCGCGACCAGAAGGCCGGACCAATCATCGAGACGATGGCCGAAACGCCGAACATTCCCGCTGGCGCCCAGTGGGGTACTTTCCTCAGGAATCATGACGAGCTCACCCTCGAAATGGTCACCAACGAGGAACGCGAAGCGATGCTCGGTTGGTACGCGCCGGACTCAAGGATGCGCGCCAACGTCGGTATCCGCCGTCGTCTGTCGCCGCTCCTGGACAACTCGCGCGCCGAAGTTGAACTGATTCACGCACTGCTGCTGTCCCTGCCTGGCAGCCCGTTCCTCTACTACGGGGATGAAATCGGGATGGGCGACAACATCTGGCTTGAGGATCGTGACGCGTCGCGGACCCCCATGCAATGGAACCCCGACCGTAACGCCGGGTTCTCGACGGCTGACCCCGGGAAGCTCTACCTCCCCGTCGTCCAGTCGCTGGTCTACCACTACAACCACGTCAACGTTGAGGCACAGCTGGCCAGTTCAAGCTCGCTGCTGCACTGGATGCGCCAGATGCTTGCAGTGCGCCGGACCCGCCCGGCCTTCGGCCTGGGTTCGTACCGCAACGTGCCCACCGAAGCTGAGTCGGTGCTGGCCTTCATCCGTGAGGTGGAGGTCGATAATGCCGAAGGCGAGCAGCCAGAGGTGCTGTTGTGCGTGTTCAACCTCTCGCAGCACCCGGTTGCCGCGCAGCTGAACCTGCCGGAATATGCCGGACGGGGTCTGCGGGACCTCTTCGGTGGCACGCCGTTCCCGACCTTCGGCGACGACGGTGCACTCACCCTGACGCTCGGAAGCCACGATTTCTACTGGCTCCGTCTCCGCTCAGCCAGCTCGAACACTGCTTCACCGCTTACTGAAGCCCTGCCAATAATTCAAGCCCCGGAGGCCGTAAAGTAATGCCCAAACTGACGCCGACCTTTCCAGAACTCCTCACCTCATGGCTACCGAATCAGCGGTGGTTCCCTGCCAGAGGCCGCGAGTTTGAACTTCGAAGGGTCGGCGGCATCCGGCTGGAGGATCCAGCCGGTGCGGTGGGCCTTGACGTTCACCTGATTGCCGTCGATTCCGGCCACCGGAGGGACATCGTCCAGATCCCGTTGAGCTACCGCGACGCACCCTTGAAAGGCGCGGAAGATGCGCTGATCGGCGAGGCGGAGCACACCGAATTGGGGCACCGCTGGATCTACGACGCCACCCATGACCCGGTATTCGTGACGGCCTGGGTTGAATTGATGCGCTCGCGCGGTGTCACCGAGGACGGCCGGACCAGGGGCTACCCGATGGAATCGTTCGCCTCGGCTAAACGGTTCGACAAGCCACTTCCGCTGACCGTTCTCAAGGGCGAACAATCAAACACCTCTGTCGTGGTGCGTACGCCGGCCGGCTCGATGATCGTCAAATTCTTCCGGGTGCTGGCACCGGGGGAAAGCCCCGACGTTCAGGTCAGCGCCAAGCTCACCGATGCCGGATCCGTCGACGTGCCCACCACGTTCGGGTGGGTCACCGGCAGCTGGGAGGACACGGGAGCCGGGGAGAAGCAGTGGTTGACCGGTCACCTCAGCGTCCTGCGGGATTTCATCGACAACAGCACCGACGCCTGGCGGACCGCCTCGGTTGCGGCCGCTTCGAACACCGATTTTACTGCGGAGGCGTCCGAACTGGGCCGGGTGACCGGGCGTATCCACGCGCAGTTGGCCGCTGCGTTCGGAAGCCGGGCAGCAAGCGACGTCGAACGCGGCGAATTCATCGAGACCCTGGTGCAGCGCATCGAATGGGCCTGGCAGGAAGCACACGACGTCGTTGGGCCGCTCGAGTCCGAGGTGGCCAAGGTTATTGAGCGGGTCCGCAAGGTGGAGACGCTCCCCGATCTTCAGCGCATCCACGCCGACTACCATCTGGGACAGGTTCTCAACGCACCTGACGGGTCTTGGCTGGTGCTCGACTTTGAGGGCGAACCACTGCGTCCCGCCGCGGAGCGCAGCGTCCCCGATGTGGTGCTGCGCGACGTCGTCGGGATGATGCGTTCGCTCGAGTATGCCGGTGCGGCAGCAGCCCATGGCAACGACGCCGCGACCGCCGACGCCGACCAGTGGACCGCAGCCGCGGGTGCCGCCTTCGCGGCTGGTTATCAGGACCAGACCGGGACGCTGGTTGACCCAGCAGATCCGCTCTTCCTCGCACTGTGGCTGGATAAGGCCCTGTACGAAGTGGTCTACGAGCTACGCAACCGGCCGGACTGGGTCGACATCCCGGTCCGTGACGTGCGCCGCGCCCTGACCGGGTCCACCAGCGCCACGCAGGAAACGCCATCATCTGCCGTTTCGCCGCCGCTAACCGCGGGGCCCGTGGACCCGGTAGTGGCCGTCGACGCCGTCGTTGGTTCTGATCCAGTCTTTAGTTCTGACACGGTCGCCGGTACGGACGCCGTCACCACCTCACCGGGGCGGATCGAACATTCAATCGACATCCTGCAACCAGTGTCGGAGGGCCGCTACCACCAGCCGCATGCTGTGCTGGGCGCACACCTCGACGGGCACGGGCTGGTCACTATCCGCACCCTCCGACGTCTCGCGCAGCGCGTCACCGTGGTGACCGGCAGCGGTCGCGTCGAATTGGAGCATGAACACAACGGCATCTGGGTTGGCACCCTTGCAGCGGAGATCGCCGGGCACGTCCCGGACTACCGCCTCGAAGTGACGTACGACGGTGAGCCGCAGATTGTCGATGATCCGTACCGGTTCCTCCCCACGCTGGGCGAAATCGACATGCACCTCCTGGCGGAGGGGCGGCACGAAACGCTGTGGACTGCGCTCGGCGCGCACGTCCGCCACTACACATCCGTGCTGGGCGACATCAATGGCGTCAGCTTCGCCGTCTGGGCGCCCAATGCCCAGGCCGTTCGCGTCAAAGCGGACTTCAATGGGTGGGACGGCTCAATCAACGCGATGCGTGCGCTGGGCAGTTCGGGGTTCTGGGAGATCTTCATTCCCGGGGCTGTCGCGGGGTCGCGGTACAAGTTCGAAATCCTCGGCAGCGACGGGCATTGGCGTGAGAAGGCCGACCCGATGGCCCGCGGTACCGAAATCCCGCCCCTCACCGGCTCGCGTGTGGTCGAGTCGAGGTACACCTTCCAGGACGACGAATGGATGACCGCGCGGGCGGCAGCAGATCCGCACAACGGTCCCATGAGCGTCTACGAGGTGCACCTTGGTTCCTGGCGGGTGGGTCTTGACTACCGGGAATTGGCCGAGCAGCTCACCGAGTATGTTCAGTGGCAGGGCTTCACCCACGTTGAAATGATGCCCGTCGCCGAACACCCCTTCGGTGGCTCCTGGGGTTACCAGGTGACCTCGTACTATGCGCCGACGTCGCGCTTCGGTCACCCCGACGACTTCAAGTATCTGGTGGATAAACTGCACCAGGCCGGGATCGGCGTCATCATGGACTGGGTTCCAGCGCACTTCCCCAAGGATGAGTTCGCGTTGGCGAAGTTCGACGGCGGGACCCTTTACGAGCACGGCGATCCCTTCCTTGGGGAGCACCCCGATTGGGGAACCCTGATCTTCGACTTCGGTCGTCGTGAAGTACGGAACTTCCTGGTCGCCAATGCCCTCTACTGGCTAGAGGAATTCCACATTGACGGGCTGCGCGTGGACGCCGTCGCATCGATGCTCTATTTGGACTACTCACGCGAAGAAGGCCAATGGACGCCGAACCGTCTGGGCGGCAGGGAAAACCTTGAAGCGATTGATTTCCTTCAGGAGGTCAATGCAACCGCCTACAAGCGGGTGCCTGGTGTCGTGATGATCGCCGAGGAATCGACGTCCTTCCCCGGGGTCACCCGCGCCACCAGCGGAGGCGGCCTCGGATTCGGGCTGAAGTGGAACATGGGCTGGATGAATGACTCGTTGGAGTACATGGCTGAAGACCCGGTCAACCGTGGCTACCACCACGGCAAGGCCACCTTCTCCATGGTGTATGCCTACACCGAGAACTTCCTGCTGCCGATCAGCCATGACGAAGTTGTGCACGGCAAGGGATCGCTGCTGCGGAAGATGCCGGGTGACCGGTGGCAGCAGCTCGCCAGCGTGCGCGCCTACCTGGCGTTCCAGTGGGCGCACCCCGGTAAGCAGCTGATCTTCATGGGCACCGAGTACGCCCAGGAATCTGAGTGGTCGGAGCAGTACGGTCTCGACTGGTGGCTTTCGGACACTCCTGCGCACAAGGGCGTCCAACATTTGGTGCGGTCCCTGAACGGGATCTATCGAAACACGCCGGCGCTATATGTCCGGGACAACGATCCGTCGGGGTTCCAGTGGATTGATGAGAACGACGGCGCCCGCAACACCCTGTCTTTCATCCGCTGGGATGGCCAAGGCAATCCGCTGGTTTGCATTGCCAACTTCGCCGGAGCGCCCCATGAGGGATTCAGGGTAGGGCTGCCCTGGTCGGGGGATTGGGAAGAGGTGCTCAACACGGATGCTGAAGAGTTTGGCGGTTCAGGTGTTGGCAACCTTGGCGGAGTAACAGCTGTCGAAGGACCATGCAGCGGGCAGCCTGCTTATGCTGACCTGCGGGTTCCACCGTTGGGCGTCGTGTATTTGGCTCCAAAAAAGCCTTAGATCCGCGCGGGGCCGGGCATTTTGCACCCGGCCCCGAGGGCGATTTACAACTTCGGCAGAAGGGTGCTAGAGTTTATATCCGCGCTGGTCGAGGGAATTGACCGGCTGACAACCACCAGAACTACGGTTCGTCTCTAGTGCAGTATGGCTCAGGGATTGGAAGATCAGCCGATTTGACCTGAAGATGATCAGCCGGTAAGTTTGAAAAGTTGCTCCGGAGCGATGATGGAACTGTTTGGTTCTGTTTGGTGCCGGGTGTGTCTGTTGTTTGAGAACTCAATAGTGTGCCATGTTTGTTGATACCGATTGTTTTATTGATTGGTTGAATTTGGCTGCATAGCATCACCCCGTGGTGTTGTGTGGTTGTTTTTGGCTGGTTTCGAATTTTGCGCGTGCCTGTTTACTGGTTTTTCCTGGTGGTGGGTGCGTGTCTGTAATGCATTTACGGAGAGTTTGAT